>NZ_CP053844.1:619417-929126 GCF_013201685.1 Campylobacter geochelonis
TAATTTAAAGTAAAAGCGTATTTTAACCAAAATACCTTTAAGTAAGTTTTATCTGATAATAAAAAATAGCAAAGTAAATTTAACTATATCCAGCAATGGTTTTAAATTTTATACCTAAATTTAGCCCTTATTTTGCTAGTTTCTAAACTTTTTTACAAAATAGGTAAAAAATAATTGACTTTTTATAAAAATTGTTATAAAATGCCACTTAAGATTTAAAAAAAGAAATACAAATTTATTTTAAGGAGAATTTTATGAAAGTATCATCATTTTTCAAAAGTGTTGTAAAATCAGTTGCTGTTATGGCTATAGTTGCAGGCGTAAGTGCGAGTGCTGCGGTTGTTGAGGGAAAAGACTACGTTGTTTTAGAAAAACCAATCGCTAATGCACAAAATACAATTATAAAAGTATACAGCTATGATTGCCCATTTTGCTACAAATATGACAAAGCGGTTACCAAACCAGTTATGGCAAAACTTCCAGATATGAAATTTACACCTTATCATCTAGCTACAAAAGGCGTTTTTGGTAAATATGGTAGCGAAGTCGCAGCTGTTGCAATCGTAAAAGATGAGGCTGCTGGCACAAGCCTACTTGATGATAACTCAAATTTCAAAAAATCAAAATTTGCTCTTTATAAAGCATATCACGATAAAAAAGAGAGATGGGGTGGCGATGCAAGCAAAGCAGAGAATGTTGATGCGTTCTTAAAAACAGCATTAGATGCAATCGGTATGAGCAAGGCTGAGTTTGAAGCAGCGGTTAAAGATCCAAAAGTTCAAGAACTACTTACAAAATGGGGTATGGATAATAACGGAGATGCATATAGCGTAGCTAAAATTCAAGGCGTTCCTGCGTTTGTTGTAAATGGAAAATACCTTATCAAAACAAGTTCGATTAGAGGTATAGACCAAATGGTAAATACAATCAACGAACTAAAAGCTATGAACTAAATTTGGGCTAATACAAAAAGGAAAAAGTTATGAGTTTATGTCAAGATTTTAAAAGTGCGCCATTGCAAACGATTTCTAGATGGCAAGATCAGAGATTTTTATGGATAGTGATGGCTGTTGCGATGCTTGGTATGGTTATACTAGCACACAGTTTTTTTCAAAACTATCTTTATATGTTGCCATGCGAACAGTGTGTTTATATACGTTTTTCAATGCTAGTAATGGCGCTTGGCGGAATAATAGCTGCGATTAACCCTAAAAATATAGTTTTAAAAATTATAGGCTATGTTTTAGGAATTTATGGTGCGATTATAGGTATAGGATATAGTGTTAAACTTCATGCTATCCATGAGGCGGTTCATGGAGATGATCCGTTTGGTGTACAGGGTTGCTCAACCGATCCAAACTTTCCGTTTGGTTTGCCTTTGGCTCAGTGGTCTCCTGATTGGTTTAAACCAACTGGAGATTGTGGTTATGACTCACCAATCGTTCCTGATGGAGCAGAGCTTGATGCTATTCAGACATTTTTTACAAATTTCTACTCAGAAGGTTGGTATCTAATCCCATCTATGAAATTTGGCGATATGGCACAATGCACGCTTTTGGCGTATGTTGTATCGTTAGCTCTTTTGGTAGCGATGTTAGCTAGCTGGATTATCACAAAAGTTAAAAGTAAATAAAATATATCGGATTTTTATGCTGTGGCATGAGCTAGCGCTTGTGCCACTTTTTTATTTAACAAATTTCAAATTTTAACCAAATTTCAAGTTTATTTTCTGTATAATATCAAGTCTTAAATTTCTAGTAGGGGACTGATCCGAACGTTGTTTTAAGATGAAATTTATTTTAAGGATATTTTATGAAAAAAATCGTTTTTTTCATGTTTGCACTTGTTGGTGTAGCTTTTGCAGCTGAGGGCGAGTTAGAGGCTTATACAACTGTGGCTTCTTTTTCTGCTATTGCTGTTGGTATAGCTTTAGGTTTTGCTGCACTTGGTGGTGCTGTTGGTATGGGTAATGCTGCTTCTGCAACAATCTCAGGCATCGCAAGAAACCCAAGCGTAGCTAGCAAGCTTTCAACTACTATGTATATTTCTTTGGCGATGATCGAAGCGCAAGTTATTTATGCACTTGTTATTTCATTTATCTTGCTTTATGCAAACCCGCTAATCACAGACGCATTTAGAGCTGCGGCTGGTGCTTAATACTATTTTCCCGTAACTTTACGGGAAAACTCTTTTTTATCTTTTTTTTTGCGACCGTGGTGGAATGGTAGACACGCTATCTTGAGGTGGTAGTGCTTTAGGGTGTACGAGTTCAAGTCTCGTCGGTCGCACCATTAAATAATTTTTTAAGTTTAAATTTGTATTAAATACATTAAAATAACATAAGAAATTATTATTTTTTGTTCTTAACATATTTAAATAGCATAAATAATCGTGAAAAAAGGAAAAACAATGCCTATAAAAACGCCAACAGAACTTGGAAAAGAGCTTGGTAAAAAAGCAAAAGAGTTAAACCAAATTTTAGCAGAAATCGGATTTATAGAAGATTGTAATCAAGGCTGGAGATTAACCCAAAAAGGTAAAGCAAACGGTGGAATTCAAAACAATTATAAAGGGAATTTGAGTGTATATTGGGATGAAAATGTTAAAAATAACAAAATTTTAATCAATGCCTTAAACCCAAGCATAGAAACAAAAGATAGTGAAGAGCTTGATTTTAGAACTAAATTTAAAGCAGAGTATAGAACTCAAAGTGGGCATTTTGTAAGAAGCAGAGCTGAGGTTATAATCGCTGATTATCTGTATCATTCATATATTATGTTTGCGTATGAGAGGCGAGTTCCGATTGAAGCTGATATGTATTGTGATTTTTTCTTGCCTAAATGCGAGGTTTATATAGAATTTTGGGGTTATGAGGATGACGAAAAATATACAACAAGAAAAAGAAAAAAGATAGAAATTTATCAAAAAGAGAGCCTAAATTTAATTCAAATCGATAATAAGTCGATTAATAATCTTGATGATTTTTTGCCAAAAGAGCTTTTAAAATTTGGTATGAAAATTTAGTAGCTTTTTTGGATAAAGTACACGATAGTTTAGCTATTTGAAATGGTTTTATTAATATAAAATGTAAATTTAAACAGATTATCATATATTTTCGTAGTTTGCAAAACTCTTTATTTTAGAAAATTATTTAGGTTAGAATAATTATAATCTATTAAAATATTATTATCGTGTGAAAAGGTGATTCTTTATATTCGTGTCGCTTAAAACTAGATAAATTTTTATCAATTTTAAAAAATATTATAAATTTAAATTAATTCGCAAATGATATGGTTGATTATGTATATTTAAATTCGCTATTATGTAATTGGAGAGTTAAAAGATATTTATAAATGATTTTACGAAAGATACAAACTTGCGTTGTTTATAAGAAGAAATTCTAGTTTCTGTAGATAGCGATAGACTACAACATTGGCAAAACTTTAATCGGCTAAAAAAGTATAAAATAAAATTTGATAAAACAAGTTAAATGCTATTTTGATTGATAAAGTATTTGTCTTAACATCTTTTTCTATATTTTTTAATATTATAATTGTATAGCTGTTTTATAAGTTTTAATTCTATTATAAAATATAGTTTGATAAAAGATTTTAAAAAATTACACTAAAAATTTAGATGAAAAGGTTTGTTTCAATGTTTTTATAAAATAAATAAAATTACTAATGCGAATAAATATGCCACATCATATAAATTTCAAAGTGGAAATTCGCAAGATTTGTTATTTTAACTAAATTTAATTATATGTTTAAAATCATTAATATTTTTTATAAAAATATCTTGTTTGCTGGATTTAGCAATGGTTAATTTAGCGATATTTTTTAAAAGTTTAAAATTTTTATAACAAAACTAAAAACAAAATCTAAAAAGCAGCTTGTTGCTAAATAGAAAAATCTATCAAGCCGTTAAGCTAATTTTTAAATTAAACTCAAAATTTGACAAGTTTAGAATTTAACAATTTTTAGCTTTATTTTTTATCACTGCTAATCAATCTAGCAAATTATATTTAAAATCTTTAACTTGCAGACTTGTTTATATGATATTTTAATTTTAAAAGTTGATAAATGAGAAGTTTTATTTATGAAAATAGCTAAATTTATAAGTTAAAAACTCTTATAAATTTAGCTTTAGTTTAACAAAATTACATAGTTAAAATAAATTTTGAAGCGATTTTGACCAAATTTTTACGTTTAAAATCCATCTTTCATATTATTTCCGCTTGCTTGTTCCCACTCAAGTTTTGTGCCACCAAGAAGGTGAAAATGCAGATGAGGCACCTCTTGACCACCATTTTCGCCGCAGTTACAAACTAGCCTATATCCGCTTTTATCAACGCCCATTTTTCTTGCGACCTCTTTGATAAACTCGCTCATCTCGCTCATTAGCGATGTATCCATCTCTTGAAAATTTTCATAGCATTTTTTTGGAATTATAAGTATGTGAATGGGTGCTTTTGGGTTTATGTCGTGGAAAGCTAAAAATTTATCATTTTCTAAAACTTTGTTGCTCGGAATCTCGCCATCGACGATTTTTTCAAATACATTTTTCATAATCTTCTCCTAATTAGTTTTTAATAGCTAAAATTATAACTAAATTTGGCAAATTTTTCATAACCTAATCTTCCTTTTATCGATTTTTTAATAAAATTAAATAAATTTAAGAAAAAATTTAAATAAAAGGATTTTGCATGGTAAAAACTCTATTTTTACTGCCGATTTTTACTATCTTTACTTATAGCGTGCTTTTTGCTTTTCCAGCCGATTCTTTTGGGCAAAACCCAAAGGACATTTTCTACGCTATTGAGAAAGGTGACACGGATTTATTAAAAAATATCTTAAAATCTAAGCCAAATTTAGAAGCTAAAAACTCCCAAGGACAAACGCCGCTGATGTATGCAACTTATAAATTTAACAACGAAATAGCATTTTTGTTAATCGATGCTGGCGCGTCTGTAAATACGCAAGATAATATGCTAAATAGCCCATTTTTATACGCTGGAGCGCAAGGAAATTTAGAGCTTGTTAAAAAGGCTTTAAAACATGGAGCTGATTTTAATGTTTTTAACAGATACGGCGGCACAGCGCTTATACCTGCTGCTGAAAAAGGACATCTTGAAGTGGTAAAACTTTTAGTAAATACACCAAATTTTCCAAAAGATCATATAAATAACCTTGGCTGGACTGCGCTTTTAGAAGCTGTTATTTTAGGAAGTGGTGGTAAAGTTCACACGCAAATCGTTCAAGAGCTAGTAAATGGCGGATGCGATGTCAATATAGCCGATAGAGATGGTGTTACGGCGCTTAAACATGCTAAAAACCGTGGCTATGAAAAGATAGTCAAAATTTTAGAAAAGGCTGGTGCTAGATAAAATAATATTATAAAAGTAGTAAAATTTATTAAATTTAACTACTTTTTGTAGAGGTTTTAAAAATATTTTTTTAGCTGCTTTTGGTTAGAATTTTAATGTCATTTCTACTACAATATGTAGTTAAGATTTATTAAATTTAGCTATTTTTAGCCAAAATTTTAGCTAGTTTTATACTAAATTTTCATCGTTTCATCTGCTTATGATAGTAAATTTAGAAAAATATTAAGAGTTTGGCCTTTATAAATTTAAAACCAAGTTTTATTGCCACGGTTACAAAAATCCATATCAACTAAATTAGCTATTTTAAATTTAAAGCGTAGAAAATTTCTACCAAGGTTAAAGTTTTAAAATAGCTTTAAAATAGAAGCTTTTTATGTTTTTTGCTCGAAATTTAGCACTTCTTTGGCGCGCTAAATTTAGAATTTATAGTGAAATTTACTAAATTTGATGCAACTTTACCTTCCTTTTATCATTTTTACAATAAAATCAACAGAAATTTATTTATTGTAAGGAAGTCGAGTGAACGAGTTAATAAATAGGATAAATTCGTCTGCTAGTCTTGATGAGCTAGACAAGATTAGAGTTGAGCTTTTTGGAAAAAAAGGCTTGATAACGAGCGAATTTGCTAAACTTAAAAGCATACCTGCTGATGAAAAAAAGGCATTTGCTGATGAGTTAAATAAACGAAGAGATGTGTTTAACGAAGCTATTTTGGCTAAAAAAACAGAGCTTGATTTTATAGAGTTAAAAGCCAGAATGAAAGCTGAATCGATAGATGTAACTTTATTTGACGAGAGTCGCGATATAGGCGCACTTCATCCGGTTATGTCAACTATGGATAATATTATCGAGTATTTTTTAGCACAAAATTTTTCTATCGAGACAGGACCTTTGATAGAGGATGATTTTCATAACTTCGAAGCGCTAAATTTACCTAAGTATCACCCCGCGCGCGATATGCAAGATACGTTTTATATAAATGATAAAAGGCTTTTGCGAACTCACACTAGCCCAGTTCAAATCCGCACTATGGAAAACTCAAAACCGCCTATTCGTATGATTTGTCCAGGTGCTGTTTTTAGAAGAGATATGGATTTAACCCATACTCCGATGTTTCACCAAGTTGAAGGACTTGTTGTAGATGATGGAAATGGCGTTAGTTTTGCAAATTTAAAACACATTTTAGAGGACTTTTTGCGCTATATGTTTGGTGATGTTAAGGTGCGTTTTCGCCCTAGTTTTTTCCCATTTACCGAGCCTTCAACCGAAGTTGATATAAGTTGTATATTTTGCAAAGGCAAGGGTTGTAGAGTTTGTTCGCACACTGGTTGGCTTGAAGTTTTGGGCAGTGGTGAAGTAGATCCAAATGTGTTTAAACATGTAGGATATAAAAATGTAAGCGGATATGCCTTTGGTTTGGGTGTTGAACGATTTGCTATGCTTTTGTATGGAGTTCCTGATTTAAGGTCGCTTTTTGAGGGAGATTTAAGATTATTGGAGCAATTTAAATGATAATAACAAGAGGTTGGCTACAAGAGTGGCTTGATGTTTCAAAAATAAGCAGTGAAAAGATAACGCAAACTTTGAATTCTATCGGACTTGAAGTAGATAGCTATGAAGAGGTTAGAATTCCAGAAAAAGTAGTCATTGGCTATGTAAAAAGCAAGAGAAAACACGAAGATTCTGATAAACTTAGCGTTTGTGAAGTAGACGTAGCAAATGAGGTTTTGCAAATCGTTTGTGGAGCTAAAAATGTCGAAGCAGGGCAGTATGTGGCAGTGAGTTTGGTTGGTGCAAAGCTTCCAAATGGGCTTGTTATCAAACCAGCTAAGCTAAGAGGCGTTCAAAGTAACGGTATGATATGCTCTTCAACCGAGCTTGGACTTGCTAAGATAAATGAAGGCATTATGGTTTTAGATAGCAGTATCGGAGACTTGGTTTTAGGGTGCGAGCTTAAAGAATATCCAGCACTAAATGATGATATTATCGAAATCGAACTAACTCCAAACAGAGGAGATTGTCTAAGTATATATGGCGTAGCAAGGGACTTGAGTGCGGCATTTGATCTTCCTATAAAAGAGGTTGTATATAGCGAGCAAGATGGGCTTTTGGGTATTGGGCGTGTGCTTTCTGTTCGCTCAAATGATATAACCGACAGCTCGTTTCAATACCGCGCATTTGGCATAAAAGGAAATTTCAAAATCGACTTAGTAAAATCGCTTAGAATGAGCGTAGCAGGCATAGCAAAAGAGTGTCCTATAGATAGTTTGCTTTCATATACGACATATTCAACTGGAGTTTTACTTCGTGCTTATGATGGCGATAAAATTTCAAAAGATGGCGCTAAAATAACATTTGATATACATAAAGAAAAGCATGGAAACTGCGCGATATATTACGATAAAGAGTGCTTATCACTAGCTGGAATTTCTCAAAATGATTTAGCTAGAGTGTGTAAAAGCTCAAAAACAATCATTATAGAAGCGAGCTATACAGATCCAAAAGTCATAGCAGTAGCGACAAATGAAGATAAAAGTTTAAAAGGCGATGAGCAAGTTTACCGCTCAAGTAGAGGAAGTGAACCAAATTTAAGCTTAGGAGGGGATTATATCTTTAATATACTCTCAAAAATGTCAGACGTAAGCTTATATAGTGGCTCTCAACAACTTTTGATAAACAAAGAGGCAAAAATCGTAAGCTTTAGCATAGATGAAATGAACGCTATAATAGGTCATGATGTGCCTAGAAATGATGCTGTTAAGATACTTAAAAAGCTTGGTTTTGATGTGAGTTTAGAGCAAGAGCTTATAAATGTAAAAATTCCAGCCTTTAGACACGATATAGAAAATGTTTATGATATAGCAGAAGAGGTTGTTAGAATCGTAGGTATTGATAATATCCCATCAAAACCGCTTGTCTTTAGCGAGAAAAATAGGCTCAATGAGTCATTTTATAACTATAAAAACAGAAGAGTTATAAGGATAAAAGCGGCTGGAAGTGGGTTTTTTGAGTGCGTTCACTATGTTTTTGATAATGAGGCGGATTTATTAAATTTAGGTTTTAAAAAGTGCAAAGTGTCGATTTTAAATCCGATAAATAGCGAGCTTAGCGTATTTAGACCAACTTTAATCAACCACTTTTTACACTCATGCGAAAGAAATATCAAAAACTCAAGAAAATCGGTTAAGCTTTTTGAAATCGGAACAGTGTTTGATGAGAATGCAAACGAAAGCGATAATGTCGCGTTTTTAGCTAGTGGATTTATAAATGATGCTAGTTTATTAAATGGCGCAAAACCAAAAGAGGTGGATTTTATCTACTTTGCATCAAAGGTTCAAGCGGTCATTGGTAAATTTAAATGCGAAATTCCAAAAGAGAAAATTCCATATCTAAGCGAATTTGAACAAGCAAATGTAGTACAAAATGGCAAGGTTGTCGGATACATCGGAAGGGTTGATTTAGGGCTTGAAGCAAAGCTTGATTTGCCTAAGACTTATGTTTGTGAGCTTAAATTTAAAGAGCTTAAATTTGATGATATTGTGGCTAAATCTTACTCTAAATTCCCAAGCATCAGCAGAGATTTGAGCCTTATAGTTCCACAAGATATGCGATATGAAAAGGTTAGAGAGTGTATAAGCTTACTAGATATTAAAAACCTTAAATCATTTAGCGTGGTTGATATTTATACAGATAAAAGCCTTGAAAATCATAGTAGTATAACTATTAAATTTACATTTCAAGATATGGAAAAAACTCTTGAAGATGCCGATATAACAGGTGCAATAGAGCTTATTTTAAAAGAGTTGAAAGAAAAATTAAATATAGGAATTAGATGAAAATTTTTGCTTTAAACGAGCCGCTAAATGCGCAGGTAAAAAACATCGCTGCTGATAAGTCGATATCGCACAGAAGTGCCATTTTTTCGCTTTTAAGCGATAAAAAATCTGTTATAAAAAATTATTTAATGGCAGAAGATACGATAAATACGCTTAAAATCGTAGAAAATTTAGGTGCAAAAGTAGAGATTGATGGCTTAAATGTCCAAATCACTCCGCCAGAAAAAATCAAAGAGCCAAGCTCGATTTTAGAGTGCGGAAACTCCGGCACTGCGATGAGAATTTTTATGGGACTTTTAGCAAGTAGCGATGGGTTTTTTGTCTTAAACGGCGATATTTATCTAAATGAACGTCCAATGAGACGCGTTGGCGACCCGCTAGCAAAGGTTGGAGCTAAATTTGATGGTAGAGATAATGGCGACAAAGCGCCGCTTTGCATAAGAGGCAAGAAGCTTGAGTACTTTGAGTATGAGAGTAAAATCGCCTCTGCGCAAGTAAAAACTGCTATGATTTTATCGGCTCTTAAAAGCAATGGTTGTAAATTTATAGAACCAGAACTCAGTAGAGATCATAGTGAGCGAATCCTCATAGGAATGGGGGCGGATATAAAAAGAGATGGGCTTGTTTTAGATGTAAGCCCTATAAAAAAACCTTTAAATCCACTTGAAATTTTTGTGCCAAATGATCCAAGTTCGGCATTTTACTTTGCTGTTGCAGCGTGTATTATGCCTGGTTCAAAAGTGGTTTTAAAAAATATCTTACTTAATAAAACAAGAGTACAAGCCTATAAAGTGCTTCAAAAAATGGGAGCAAATATCAAATTTGAACTTTCATCATCGCTTTATGAAGATATCGGCGATATAACAGTTGAGTATGCGCCACTCCATGGAGTTGAAGTTAGTCAAAACATATCATGGCTAATCGATGAAGCACCAGCACTTGCCGTAGCTTTTGCAAATGCAAGTGGAGAAAGTGTGCTAAGAAATGCAAAAGAGCTAAGAGTCAAAGAGTGTGATCGCATCGCAGTTACAGTTAAGGGACTTCAAACTTGTGGCATAGAAGCAAACGAACTTGAAGATGGATTTATCATAAAAGGTGGCGTGGCAAAACCAGCTATAATCGACTCTTTTGGAGATCACCGAATCGCGATGAGTTTTGCGATTTTAGGACTTAAGTGTGGTATGATAATCGAAGCAGATGAGTGCATTGCGACATCTTTTCCAAATTTTAAAGAGATTTTAGCTAGCTTAGGAGTTAGCATTGAAAATTGAACTTGCTAAGAGCTACGGCTTTTGTTTTGGCGTAAAAAGAGCTATAAAGATAGCTGAAAACAGCAAAGATGGAGCGACTTTTGGCGAGCTTATACACAACAGCGAAGAGATAAAAAGGCTTGAAGATAATTTTAATGTTAAAACATTAAGTACGATTGAAGAGATGAAAGATGAAGATAAGATTATAATTCGCACTCATGGTATTACAAAAAAAGATCTTCAAGTCTTAAAAGACAATGGTAAAAACATCATAGATGCGACTTGCCCGTTTGTTACAAAACCGCAAAACATCGTTGAAGAGATGAGTAAAAATGGCTATGATATTGTCATTTTTGGAGATAAAAATCACCCAGAAGTCAAAGGCGTGATGAGTTATGCGCAAGGAAATGTACATGTTGTGCTAGACTCAACTGAGCTTGATGGCATAAAACTTTGCTCTAAAATAGCAGTTGTATCGCAAACTACAAAAAAGATTGAAGATTTTATAAAAATAGTTGCTTACTTAATGACTCGAACTAAGGAAGTTAGAGTCTTTAACACTATTTGCAACGCGACTTTAGAAAACCAAGAAGCAGCTAGAGAACTTGCTATAAAAGCCGATATTATGGTAGTAGTTGGTGGTAAAAACTCATCAAATACAAAGCAGCTTTTTTTGATATGTAAAAACTTTTGCGATGATAGTTACTTGATAGAAAATGAGAGTGAAATTCAAAAAGAGTGGTTTAATGGCAAGGAATTTTGTGGAATTTCTGCTGGAGCTAGCACACCTGATTGGATTATACAAAAAGTTGTAAATAAGATTAAAGAATTTGAATAAAATCAATAATAAAATCTAAATTTTTATATAAATTTCATATTTTATGACTATTTTATATAAAAAATTATAATGAATTTGAAGCTAAATTTGGCTAAATTTAGTTACTAAAATTTATAAATTTCACTATTTTTATAAAGTAAAAAACAAAATAAATTAATCAAAACTAAAGCAAATTTTAAGTAAAATCTAAAACTTATTCTTTAGAATAAAAATTATACATAAAAAGGAAAGCAATGGCTGAGGTGAACGATAAAGTTCAAAATATCGCAGAGGAGAATTTCGAAGATTTTGAAACTCTGCTAGAGGAATCTTTCAAAAAAAGAGAAGAGAGTGTTATTACTGAAGGTGCTATAGTAGCTATTAAGGGCGATGAAATTTTTGTCGATGTAGATAGAAAAGTTGAAGGTGTTTTAAGAGCATCTGAACTTATGGATAAAGATGGCAATCTATCGGTAAAAGAGGGTGATATCATCAAAGTTGTTATCACTGGAAGTAGAAATGGCAAGCCAATGCTATCTTATGAACAAGCTTTAAAAAAGATTAAAGTTGCTGAATTTATAGAAAATTTTGATGAAAATGCTGAAAATATAATCAACGTTAAAATTAAGTCAAAAAACAGAGGCGGATATATTTGCGTAAACGATGAGGGTGCGGAGTTTTTCATGCCTAAATCTCAAAGCGCTTTAAAAGACTCAAACTCGCTTATCGGCAAAACTTACAAAGTTAAAATCATCAAAGCGGACAAAGAGAGCAATAGCATTTTAGTTTCTAGAAAAAAGATTGTAGATGAAGAGAGAAAAGTAAAAAGAGAAGCTATCGCAAATATCATTGAAAGCAACGAAATCATCGAAGGCGTTATCAAAAAAATCACAACTTATGGTATGTTTGTTGATGTTGGTGGCGTAGATGGTCTTGTTCACTACAGCGAGATAAGCTATAAAGGTCCAGCAAATCCAGGAAGTTTGTTTAGCGAGGGTGATAAAGTTCTTGTAAAAGCTATAAGTTATGATAACGAAAAAAGACACCTATCTTTATCTGTAAAAGCTGCTATGCCAGATCCTTGGCAAGAGATTACAGAAGATGGTCTTGAAGTAGGCGATACTATTAGAGTAACAGTTAGCAACATCGAGCCATATGGTGCTTTTGTTGATCTTGGAAACGATATCGAGGGCTTTTTACATATCAGCGAAATTTCGTGGGATAAAAACATTAAAAATCCAAAAGATTTCATAAGCGAAGGTCAAGAAATCGATGTTGAAATCATCGAAATTGACACAAATGAAAGACGCTTAAGAGTAAGTCTTAAAAATTTACTTGAAAAACCATTTGATGAGTTTAAAAAATCTCACAGAGTTGGTGATGTGGTAAAAGGTATAGTTACAACTATCACAAATTTTGGCGCATTTATAAAAATCGGTACTATTGAAGGTCTGCTTCACAACGAAGACTCATCTTGGGATAGAAATGCAAGATGTAAAGATATGCTAAAAACTGGCGATGAAGTTGAAGTTAAAATCATCAAAATCGATGAAGATGCACAAAAAATCTCACTAAGCAAAAAAGAGCTAGAAGATAGTCCGATTATGGAATACTCTAAAAACCAAAAAGTTGGCGATATCGTAAAAGGTAAAATTCGCGATATAAAAGACTTTGGCGTTTTTGTCGAGCTTGAAGATGGCGTTGATGCGCTTATTAGAAAAGAAGATTTAGGAAGCGTTGAAGCTGAGAGCTTAAAAGCTGGTGATGATATCGAAGCTGCTATTGATTTTATAGATAGCAAGAAAAACAGAATTCGTCTAAGCATTAAAAGATTAGCTCGTGCTAAAGAACGCGCTGTATTAAATGAGATAAACAACAGCGAAGATGATAAGATGACTTTAGGTGATCTTATAAAAGAACAACTTTCAGATAACTAAATTTAGCTAAATTTGTCGCCTCTCTAAGTGGAGAGGCTTTTTATGTATAATTTTTAAAGGTATGTTATGAGTACTATAATAGTTTGTGATGCGATTCATAAAGTAGGCTTTGATATTTTAGCAAAAGAGAGCGATGTAAAAGTAATAGATGCTTCAAAAACCCCAAAAGATGAGCTTTTAAGCATTTTACCAGAGGCTGATGTTGCGATTACTAGAAGTTCAACCGATGTAAATGAGGCGTTTTTAGATGCTGGTAAAAATCTTAAAGCTATCGTAAGAGCCGGTGTTGGGGTTGATAACGTTGATATAGATGGATGTTCAAAAAGAGGCATAGTGCTTATGAACGTGCCTGCTGCAAATACTATTGCAGCGGTTGAAATGACGATGTGCCATCTGCTAAACACGGCAAGAAAATATGTAGACTCATGCAACGATCTTAAACTAAATCGAACTTGGAAACGTGAAAAGTGGTATGGAACAGAGCTGTTTAACAAAACTTTAGGCGTTATAGGTTGTGGAAATATCGGCTCAAGAGTTACAACTAGAGCTTTGGCTTTTGGTATGAAAGTTATCACTTATGATCCATACATCGAGCCTTCAAAGGCTACAAATTTGGGTGCTAAGTACACAACAAATTTTGATGATATTTTAGCGTGCGATTTTATCACAATTCACACTCCAAAGACTACTGAAACTATCAACATGATAGATAAGCCAGAGTTAGAGAAGATGAAGGATGGCATTAGGATAGTAAACTGTGCTAGAGGTGGGCTTATAAACGAAGATGCGCTTCTTGAGGGCTTAAAAAGTGGCAAGATAGCTTATGCTGGAATTGATGTTTTCAAAAAAGAGCCAGGAACAGATCATCCTTTGCTTGATTTGCCAAATTTTACAGCAACGCCACATCTTGGCGCAAATACGCTTGAGTCTCAAAGTAACATCGCTATAGAAGCTGCTGAGCAAGCTATAAGCGCATCAAGAGGAATTTCATATCCAAATGCGCTGAATTTACCTATCAAAACAGAGGATTTACCAGATGGCGTAAAATCCTACTTAGATCTTGTATCAAAGATGTCTTATCTAGCAGCTCAGATAAATAAAGGTCCGATTAAAGCCATTAAAATCGAAGCTTCTGGCGATGTCAGCAACTACACTGACTCACTTTTAACTTTTGCTTTAGTTGGCGCTTTAAGGGATACTTTGGGCGATAGTATTAACTATGTAAATGCTAAATTTATAGCTGATGAAAAAGGTATAAAAACACAAACTTGCGATACAACGCCATCTGTTTATAAAAACAAAGTTAGCATTAAAATCATCACAGATAAAGATGTCTCATCGGTTAGTGGAACAGTATTTAACGAGAACGAGCAACGTATAATCAACATCAACGGCTACAAAACAGACTTTAAGCCAAAAGGCAAGATGATATTGTTTAAAAACAGTGATATCCCTGGAGTTATCATGAATATCAGCTCAATTTTAGCTAATGCTAACATCAACATCGCCGACTTTAGACTAGGTCGAGGCGATGATGGTTTTGCTTTGGCTGTTATATTGGTCGATGAAAATATCGATAAAGAAATTCTTGATAAACTAAACGCTCTTGATGCTTGTATCTGGGCGAAATACGCAACTATCTAAAATTTGGGCTTTTTGCCCAAATTTCTTCTAATTACTTAAATTTATAGGCTAAATTTAGCTTACGTTTTTATTGCTTTTAACATTTTTTGATATCATATGTGACTAAAGGAAAAGTTATGGTTATAGGTATAGATCTTGGTTCAAACACCATCAGAGCAGCTTTGATGAGTGATGATTATATGATTTTAAAAAGTATGGAATTTATAGTAGGTTCTGCTCGTGGGCTAAAAGAGGGCAAAAAGTTAAACGCGCTTGCAAAAGAGAGAATTTGCAAAGCATTAGAAACTATAAAAAATGAGTTTGAATTTAACAATTTCGCGCACGTTGGCGTTGCTACAGAAGCGTTTAGAATGGCAAGTGATAGTGTTGAGTTTTTTAGCCAGATTAAGACTAAATTTGGTATCAATTTTAAGATAATCGATGGTAAAAGTGAGGCTAAATTTATTGAACTTGCTGTAAAAACAAGGCTTGAAAAATTGCGTTTTAGCACTATGGATTTGCTTATCATAGATTTAGGTGGAGCAAGTACGGAAGTGGCGTTTAACGGGCATTATGAGAGTTTTAAATTTGGAATTGTCAGGTTTCATAATGAGTTTTTAACTTATGAAAATATGCAAAATCATGCAGATGAAGTTGTAAAAGATGCTAAAGAATTTATAATAAATTCAAATTCTAAAAACATCGTTTTAACTTCAGGTGTGCCAACTACGATGGTGGCTTTAAATTTAGGGCTTGATTATGCAAGTTATAACCCAAATTTGGTTAATGGGCAAAAGATTAAATTTAGCGATTTTGATAAAACGGCTAAGGAAATTCTAGCTTTAGATGATGAAGAGGCGAGCAAAAAAGTAGGTGAAAACAGGGCAGTTTATATCGTTGGGGCTACATTTTTGTTAAAATCTCTTTTAAAAGATTTTAAAGAGCACGAGTTCGTAGTCGTTGATGATGGGCTTAGAGAGGGAATTATGATTGATTATATTAATAAAACAAAGGAGAGAAAATGAGTATAAAAACACAACTTTTAGAAGATGTAAAGAGTGCGATGAAAGAAAAAGCAAACTTTAAACGAGATACGTTGCGCGTGATTTTAGCGGCTTTAAAACAAGTAGAGGTTGATGAGAGAATCGAGCTTGGAGATGATAGAATTTTATCTATTTTACAAAGTGAGATAAAAAAGAGAAATGACTCAGTAGAACAGTATACAAAAGGCGGCAGACAGGATTTAGCCGACAAGGAAAAAGAGGAAATTTTAATCATACAAAACTATTTACCAAAACAGTTAAGCGAAGATGAGCTAAATGAAAAAATATCTAAAATCATAAAGCAAACAGGAGCAACTAGCATAAAAGATCTTGGCAAAGTTATGAAAGTAGCAAAAGATGAAATCGGCGCTGCGTGCGATGGAAAACGAATCAGTCAAAGCGTAAAAAGCTTGCTTGAAAAACTAGCGTAAGAGCTGTAAATGAAAAAAATTTTATTAATTATCTTTTTTAGTGTGTTTTGTTTTGGGCTTGAAAATGATAAAAATTTAATATCAGGCGAACTTGATAATGGTTTAAAATACTATCTTTACCAAAACCAAACTCCTAAAAATAGTATAAATTTAATCCTAAATATCAAAGCCGGTTCAACAGATGAAAATGAAAATGAGCGGGGTATTGCCCATTTTGTCGAGCATATGGCGTTTAACGGCACTGATGACTTTGATAAAAACGAGCTTATAAAAGAGCTTGAAAGCCTTGGAGTTAAATTTGGAGCTGATTTAAACGCGGCAACTAGCTTTGATAGAACCTACTATACGCTAACGATAAAAAATGATGATAAAACGATAAAAAAAGCTTTGAAAGTTATATCAAATTTAGGCTTTAAAGTTAAATTTAATAAAGATGATTTAGAAGCTGAAAAGGGCGTTATCGTATCAGAAGAGAAAAGCAGGAAAAACGCCTTAACTAGGATAAGTGATCAATCACTTCCTTATTATTTTAAAGATAGCATATATGCAAAACGCCTGCCAATCGGCGATATGGACGTTGTTAGAGGTGCTACGCCAAAGCTTATGAGAGGATTTTACATAAGGTATTATCAGCCAAAAAACGCTTATTTAGCAGTGGTTGGAGACTTTAATGAGAGTAAAATGCAGGCTTTGATTAAAGAGAGTTTAAGCGATATAAAAGGGGCAAAGCCGGCAAAAAAAATAGAAAAAAATATAGGCTTTTTTAACAAACTCGTAGTCTTTAACCCAAATGATAAAGAGATAACAAACAGCCACATAAAGGTCTTTTTCGAAGCAAATGCAAGTGTAAAAAATAGCTATAAAGAGTTTGAAAATGACTATAAAGATAGTTTTATAAGTGAGCTTTTTGGACTTATGAATGATAGTAGAAGAGCTAAAAATGAGTCGCTTTTAAGCACGAATTTTTTTGCTATGAATTTGTATAACAAAAAAGAGTTAAACGGCTTTTATACAAATGTTATAAATGATGATTTTAACGCTAGTTTAAAAGATGCTTTTTCTTTAATTAAGCAAGTTAGTGAATTTGGCTTTGATAAAGGGGATTTTGAGTCTGTAAAAAGCAGCCTTTTAAGCCAAAATAAGACAAATTACGATAGAAGCAAAAGTAGAGATAATCATGTGATAATGTGGCAAATTTTATCATTTCTAAACTCACAAACAACCTTTTTAAGCCCACAAGATAGTTATGAAATGGGTAAAAAGATAATCTCAAGCATAACTTTAGAAGAGCTAAATTCATACTTTAAAAAGATTGTATCATCAAAAGGGGTTTTGGTTGAAATCGTATCAAAAGAGCCGGTTTCTATAAACAAAGATGATATTTTAAAAATCCAAAAAAATGCAACCGCTAAAAAAAGTGAAGAAAAAAAGCTTCCAACTTCGCTTTTAAGCACAAATTTAAAGGTGAAAAAACCGATAAATTCAAGCGTTGATAAGAAAAATTTAGTATATTTTTATGAGTTTGAAAATGGCGCAAAAGTTATCTTTAAACAAATCGATACTAAAAAAGACAACATAGTTTTTAACGCGGTTAAAAAAGGTGGATTTAGTAACATTGATGATCTAAAGATGGCAAATTTTGCTATAAATTTATCAAACGGCAGTGGAATTGGTAAATTTAACGACTATGAAGTTAGCAAAATCACAGCCGCACAGATGTTTAACTACTCTAAATTTATCAACAAAACCTCGCTTGGATATAGCGGAAGCAGTAGCATAAAAGACTTAGAAAACTTGCTAAAAGCACTTTATGTAGATTTTAGCTCGCCTAAAATCGATAGCACATATTTTTCTGTTTATCAAAAGCTAGCCATTGATGCACTAAAAACAAATGAGCAAAATCCAGAGTATAAATTTGCAAAAGAGTTTAACGACTTTTTTTATAAAAACAGCCAAAAGATGAAATTTGCAGATGAAAATGATATCAAAAATATGAATTTAAAAAAGCAAAGAGCGTTTTTAAATGATAATTATAAAAATGCTGGCGAGTATTATTTTATCTTTGTTGGAGATATGAAAAGTGACGATTTTATCAAAATTGCGCAAAAATATATAGGAAATTTAAAAGGCGAGAAAAAAATAGGCGAAATTTTAGATGATGGCGTAAAAAGCATAGATGGAAAGCATAAATTTAAAAGAAATTACTTGCAAGAAGATGTTTCTAAAACTACTATTTACATAAAAACCGATAAGCTTAAATTTAGTCCTAAAAACGCCATTTCGCTTGATTTAGCCACTGAAGTTTTGAATACTTTGATGAGAGAGAAAATTAGAGAAAAAGATGGTATGGTTTATGGGATTTATGCAGACTCTAAGATAGAAAAAGAGCCATTTAAAGAGAGCTTTACTCAGATAAGTTTTACAAGCGATGTAGAAAATGTAGATAAGATAGTAAAAAACGTAAAACAGCTCATAGGCTGTTTAAAGAGCGATTTTAAAGATGAAAAAGAGCTTGAAAGTATCAAAAAAATAAAACAAGTCCAACTAGAAAAAAGCTATCAAAATCCAAATTTCTGGCTTAACATGCTAACAACGAGTGCTATTTATAACGAGCATATTTTTAGTTATGATGAGTATATAAATTTAATAAATTCTGTAACTTTAAAAGATATAAAAGATATAGTAAATTTAGCGTTTGATTTGGATAACTTTATTATTTCAACGCTTGAGAAAAAGTAAATTTAGGGTCGTTTGGCCCTAAATTTAGCTTACTTAAATCTAGCATGAGTAGCAAGTAGCAAACTCAAACGCAGTAGGTCTAGCCTCATAAGGCCAAACTTGAGTTTCAAATTTAAAGTGTTGATAAGTCTTGATAAACAGCTCACTCATTACAGGTTTTAAGTATTCATTATCTCTAATAACCGCTTCAAGCGAACCACGTAAAGTGTGAGGAAGTTGCTCGATTCCTTTTTCACGGATTTCATCAAGTGTTAGCTCAAATAAATTTATATCCATTGGGCCAATTGGCTCATATTTGTTTTTAATCCCATCAATTCCAGCTAAAAGTAGCGCTGCAAAGGCTAAATATGGGCAAGCTGTACTATCGGGGAAACGCATCTCAGCTCTAACTGAGTTTTCACCACTTCCATAAGGGATTCTAATAGAAGCTGAACGATTTTGACTAGAATATGTTAAAATACTCGGCGCTTCAAAGCCTGGAATTAGGCGTTTATAGCTATTTGTGCTTGGGTTTGTAAAGGCAGCTACACTTCTAGCATGTTTTAAAACACCACCTATATACCATCTAGCCTCGTCGCTTAAATTTGCGTATTCGCCTTTTTTATAAAATGTATTTTTGCCATTTTTCCAGATTGATTGATGCACGTGCATTCCGCTTCCGTTATCGCCATATAGTGGTTTTGGCATGAAAGTTGCTGTTTTGCCATTTAAATGAGCGACCATTTTAACGACATATTTATACTTTTGAACGTTATCAGCAGCCTCAACTAAAGTGCCAAATTTAACTCCGATTTCTCCTTGACCTTGTGCTACTTCGTGATGAACGACAAAGGTTTCAAGTCCGATTTGCTCTAGTACTTGTATCATTTCAGCCCTTAAATCAACCATGCTATCTACTGGCTGGCAAGGAAAATATCCACCCTTTGCTCCTGGTCTATGACCTGTGTTATAGCCATCTTTATACTCTTTGCCACTATTCCAAGAGCCCTCTTCGCTATCTACATGATACATCGCATAGTTCATAGAATCAACTATCTTAACATCATCAAAGATAAAAAATTCATTTTCAGGGCCAAAGTAACAAGTATCCCCAATGCCAGTTTCTACAAGGAATTGTTCTGCTTTTTTAGCGATTGATCTAGGACATTTTTCATACATTTGACCTTTATAAATATCATAAACATCACATATAACAACGATTGTAACATCAGCTGTAAATGGATCTAAAAAGGCTGTTTGTACATCTGGGATAAGCATCATATCTGATTTATCTATCGGTTGCCACGCATCTATACTGCTACCATCAAATGGTATGCCTTTGTCAAAATCTTTGGCTAATCTTTTATAAGTATAAGATACGTGATGCCAAGTTCCTTTCATATCGGTAAAACGAAAATCAACAAAAGCAACCTCATTTTCATCACAAAATTTAAAAAAATCATTGATGTTTTTAACAAATTTTCCCATATATTCTCCTTTAAAAATTTCTGTTTATTTTATCATAAAATTTTTTAATTAAGTTAAAAAACCTTTAAAACCACAAGTTGTTTGCAAAATGAGCATAAAACTTCTTTTAAAGAAATTTGATATATAATGTTAGGTTAAAACAAAATTTAGGATAATGATGAAAAAAGTTGAGTTATTAAGCCCAGCAGGAAATCTTACAAAACTAAAAATCGCTTTAGAGTATGGAGCGGACGCGGTTTATGCGAGTATGGGAAATTTTTCGCTTCGCCAAAGAAGCGCTAAGGAATTTGACTTAGAAAGCTTTAGCGAAGGCGTTAAACTAACGCACGAAAAGGGTAAGAAATTTTATGCTACGGTTAATGGATTTCCTTTTAATATGCAAATTGAAGGGATTAAAAAACATATCCAAACCCTAAAAGAGCTAGAAGTCGATGCGATGATAATAGCAACTCCTGGAGTTATGGCTTTGGCTAAAGAGATTGCGCCACAGATTGAAATTCATCTTTCAACTCAAGCAAACGTTATGAACTATCTTGATGCTAAAATTTACCATCAAATGGGTGCTTCGCGTATAGTTGCAGCTCGCGAAATGAGCCTAAAAGATGCGATAAAAATCAAAGAAATGGTTCCAAATTTAGAGATTGAAATTTTTGTGCATGGTTCAATGTGTTTTGCATATAGTGGACGTTGTTTAGTCTCAGCCGTGCAAAGTGGACGGTTTTCAAACAGAGGAAGTTGTGCAAATGACTGCAGGTTTAACTATGAGTTATATGCTAAAAGCCCAGAAAATGGAGCTTTGTTTCGCTTAGAAGAAAACGAAGGCGGAACATATATAATGAACTCAAAAGATTTAAATTTAGGCACTCATATTGAAAAAATCATGCAAACAGACGCTATCGATAGCTTTAAAATCGAGGGAAGAACAAAAAGCGAGTATTATGTAGCGTGCGCAACAAGAGCTTATAGAATGGCTATTGATGATGCTATGGCTGGTAAATTTGACCCATCAAAGTATGAAAAAGAGCTAAACTCACTAGCAAATCGTGGCTTTACTGATGGATATCTTATCCACAAACCATATGAGCGAAAAAGCACACAAAGTTTGGATATACAAATGGAAGATGGAACTCATCAAGTTCACGCTATTAGCGAAGATGGCGAGGTTTTTAAGACAAAACACCGAATAGATTTAAACACACCTTATGAGATAGTTGCGCCACTAAATAGCCAAATTTGTGAAGTTGAAAACGAAATAGGGCGAGTTTATAGTCAAAATGGGCTAAATTTAATCGAATTTAAAAAGCTTACAACCAAAACAGGAAAAGAGTTTAGCGATATCCATAGTGGTAACTTAAATGAGATAATTTTGCCAGTTAAGTTGCCAAATTTTACATTTTTAAGAAAAGAAATTTAAAGGAGAAGTTATGAAAGAGTGCAAATTTGTTTCCATTATCATGGGAAGCAAGAGCGATTACGATGTGGTAAATGAAGCGGTCAAAGTCTTAGAAAAATTTGGTGTGGCGTATGAACTTATCGTTAGTTCAGCTCACAGAAGCCCAGAGCGAACGGCTAAATATATAAAAGAAGCAGAAGCTAAAGGTGCGCAAGTTTTTATCTGTGCAGCGGGCATGGCAGCGCATTTAGCTGGAGTTGTATGTTCAAAAACGCTTAAACCAGTTTTAGGAATTCCAGTTGGTGGTGGCGCTTTAAATGGCGTGGACGCGCTTTACTCAACTGTTCAAATGCCAGGCGGAATGCCAGTTGGAACTTTGGCTATCGGTAAAGCAGGAGCTAAAAATGCAGCTTATCTAGCGGTGCAAATTTTGTCTTTATCGAATTTAGAACTTGCTAGCAAACTCAAAGAAGATAGAGAAGCGATGGTAAGAGCGGTTGAGGAAGACTCAGCTAAAATTGAAGTTTTGATTAAGGGTGAGTGATGACATTTTCTCAAATTATTTTAACACTACAAAATTACTGGAGCGAGCAAGGTTGTCTTATCGTTCAACCTTATGATATGCCAGCAGGCGCTGGAACTTATCATCAAGCGACTTTTTTAAGAAGCCTTGGTAAAAAACCGTGGGCAGCAGCGTATGTTGCACCTTCTCGTCGCCCAACCGATGGAAGATATGGCGAAAATCCAAACAGGCTTGGAGCTTACTATCAGTTTCAAGCTTTAATCAAGCCAAGTCCAGATAACATCCAAGAGCTTTATCTAAAAAGTTTAGAAAGGCTCGGATTTGATTTAAGCAAACACGACATTCGTTTTGTAGAAGATAACTGGGAAAGCCCAACGCTTGGTGCGTGGGGGTTAGGTTGGGAAGTTTGGCTTGATGGCATGGAAGTTACTCAGTTTACATACTTTCAACAAGTTGGCGGAATCGCTTGCGAGCTAGTAAGCGCCGAGGTTACTTACGGGCTAGAACGCCTTGCGATGTATCTTCAAGATGTGGATAATGTCTATGATATCGTGTGGGATAAAAAAGATGGTAGAGTTGTAACTTATGGCGATGTGCATAAACAAGGCGAGTATGAGTTTTCAAAATATAACTTTGAAATCGCCGATGTGGATATGCTTTTTAACCAGTTTGAAAACTGTTTTAAAGAGTGCAAGCATATTTTAGAATATGGGCTAAGTCTTCCTGCGTATGATTACTGTATGTTAGCAGCTCACACTTTTAACGTACTTGACGCAAGAGGGGCAATTAGCGTAACGCAACGACAAGATTATATCTTAAAAATTCGCGAACTAGCAAAGAGTTGCGCGTTAGCTTATGCTAAATCTCAAGAAGAAAAATAGCGATGAAAATTCGTGAAATTTATCAAATTTTAGATCAGTTAGCACCATTTCAAGCTCAAGAAGAGTGGGATAACTCTGGACTTTTGGTTGGAAGTATGGATGATGAGTTTAAAGGCATTTATGCTAGTTTGGATTTGGATTTAAATTTAGTTAAAAACGCTAAGCCAAATTCACTTTTTATAACACATCATCCGCTGATTTTCAAGGGTTTAAAGCGTTTTGATGGAGTAAGTTACCCAACAAAACTACTTAAAGAGATGATAAAAAAAGATATAAAACTTATATCTATGCATACAAATTATGATAAATTTATATTAAATAAATTCGTAGCAAAAGAGGTTTTAGCTTATAAAATCACAAAAGTGCAAGATTTTTTAGTTTTTATGGAAGTTGATATGAGCTTTGATGAGCTTATAGCTGATATAAAGGCTAAATTTAACATAGCAAATTTACGAACAGTTAGGGTAAAAGAGCATATAAAAACCATAGCACTTTGCACTGGAAGTGGGGCAGATCTGCTTGGAAGTTTTGAGGTGGACTGCTTTTTAACAGGAGATTTAAAATATCACAGCGCACTTGAGAGTTTAGAAAATGGCATTAGTATTATAGATATAAACCACTATGAGAGCGAGCTCTTTTTTGCGGACTCTTTAGCAAAAAATTTGCAAAAAAACAAAATTGAAGTTATAATATCAAATTCAATAAATCCATTCACCTATAGTTAAGGAAAAAGCATGAACAAATATTTAGAGCAACTTGTTGAACTTTCAGAATATGATAAAAATATCGATAGTTTTATCCCAAAAATCGAGAGTATCGAGAAGAATTTAAACGCTAAAAAAGAAGAAATCGAAGCTACAAATAAAGACATAGAAAAAGTTTTAGAAGAGATAGCAGACTTAAAAAGCCAAATTTCAAACACAAACGCGCATATAGCTGAGTTTTCATCAAAAATCAAAGATACGGGCAAAAAAAGCTCATCTGTAAAAACAGAAAGAGAAGTTAAAGCTTTAAATCTTGAAGAAAACCTTGCAAAAGAGCAGTTAAACGCAGCAAATGAAGATATAGCAAGACTTGAAAAAGTAGCTTCAGTAAAAGAAGATATAAAAAAAGAGTTAAACACAAAGCTTGAAGAGTTTAAAAATGCTTTAGAAGAGATTAATAAAAGCACTCAAAAAGAGCGCGATGAAATAGAAGTGCAAAGAAACGAAATTTGTGAAAAGAAAAATGCTCTTTTAAAAGAGATGGATCAAAAAATTCTAACATTTTATGAAAAAATTCGTAAATGGGCAGGCAACACAGCAGTAGTTCCTGTTAGAAAACAAGCGTGTTATGGCTGTTTTATGTCGATAAATGACAAAACATACCTTTCAGTTATAAGAAGCGATGACATTATCACTTGTCCACATTGTGGCAGAATTCTCTACAAAGAGACAGAAGCTGAGTGATTTATAATATATTTTGCTTCATAATTTGGCTAATTTCACTTCCATTTTTAGTGATTTTAGCCTTTAAAAAAAAATATAGAAAAAGCATTCCTGCTAGATTTTTTTTATTTAAAAACCCACCATTTAAGCCTTGCGATGTTCATTTTCACGCGTGCAGTTTAGGAGAGGTAAATTCAATCATAAATTTAGCGTCCAAATTTGATAAAATCGCGCTAACTACGACAACGCAGACTGGGTTTAACAAAGCAGTAAGTTCTTATAAAGAAAGCAGGTTTTTGCCTTTTGAGCTTTTTTTGCCTTTGTGGCTTAAAAAGTCAAAAGTTTTGGTCGTTTTTGAAGCTGAACTTTGGCTAAATTTAGTAAGATATGCTAAGAAAAATGGCTCATATGTGATATTGCTAAATGCTAGAATTAGCGATAAATCTTATAAAAGATATAAAAAATTTAGCTTTTATTATAAGAAAATTTTTAACAACATCGACTTAGTTTTAGCTCAAAGTGAGCTTGATGAAGAGCGCTTAAAAGAGCTTGGAGCAAGGTGTACTAAAGTAGTTGGAAATGTAAAAAGTGCAAATTTTACCAAACCTAGCAAAAACTATGCTAAATTTAGCCAAAAGCTTATTGTTATAGCTAGCACACATGAAGGCGAAGAGGAAAAAATTTTATCAAATTTAGAGTTTAAAGATGATTTTAAAATCATCCTAGCGCCAAGGCACCCAGAAAGATTTAATCAAGTTGATGAAATTTGTAAAGAGTATACGAGTAAATTTAACATATCTTATGAGAAATTCTCATCAAATTTAGGGCTTAAATCAGACTTTATACTTCTTGATACTTTGGGCGAGCTTGTAAATTTTTATAAAATCGCCGATGTTGTAGTGCTTGGCGGAAGCTTTATAAAAGGCGTTGGCGGGCATAATCCTATAGAAATCGCACAGTTTAACACGCCTTTAATAAACGGCGAGTTTATAGATAATCAAAAGGCGCTTTTTTGCTTAGTTGAGGGTGTAAATTTTAGCAATTTATCAAATTTAAACGAGCTTTTAAATATGCATTTAAATCCAACAAACATAGTTCAAATGTGCGATATAAAAGCCATAGAAAACATAATCAAGGAAAAAATATGAGTAAAGAAAAAGCATACAAGCTTTTAGCCATTCAAGAAGGAATTTCAAACAACGAAGCGAAAGATTTAATCGATGATGGTTTGGTGTCTTTGCATGGCGAAAAGCTAAGCATAGCAAGAGGATTAGTCGATACAAAGGCTAAATTTAGTGTGCAAAAGATAGCAAAACCAGCTGTGATTTTTCAAGACGAAAACATCATGGCTATTAACAAGCCGCCATTTATCACTAGTGAGAAAATCGCTACTATGTTTAAATTTGAACTTTTAAACCGCCTTGATAAAGAGACAAGTGGCGTTTTGCTTTTGGTTAAAAATGATGAGTTTAAAGAAGAGGCGATAAAAGAGTTTAAAAAACTAAATGTTGAAAAAATCTACATCGCAGTAGTAAATGGTATAGTAAGCGAAGAGATTAGCGTAGATGAGCCTATTTTGACGATTAAAGGTAAGGGCGGCGCGATTTCTAAAATCTCACCACTTGGTAAAACTGCGCTTAGTAAAATTCATCCGATTATGGTAAGTGGCAAAAAATCTTTAGTAAAAGTTGTTATAAAAACAGGCAGAACTCACCAGATAAGAGTGCATTTAGCAAGCCTTGGATATGGGGTGATTGGCGATGAAAAGTATGGTAAAAACCGCTCAAAAAGAATGTTTTTACACGCTTATAAAACTTCGTTGCTAGGTTATGAGTTTATCGCACCTTTGGCTGATTTTAGCTTTAATGAATTTGGTTTTGAAATTTCAAAAAATATGAAATTTTAATGAGTTTTAAGCAAAATTATAGTATTATATGCCCTTTATTGAAAAAAATTGAAAGGTAGAATGTGTTTGAACAGATAAGTGAATCGTTTAGATTGGCGGTAAACAAACTTAGAATCGTAGATGATGAAAAAGCACTAAAAAACGCTTTAGATACGCTTAAAAAGGCACTTTTAAAAGCCGATGTTCATCACAAAGTTACTAAAGATTTATTGACTTTGATTGAAAGCGATGTTAAATCTAGTGGAATCGGACAAAAGCAGTTTTTAGATGCTATTAAGTCAAATTTGACTACTGTTTTAACAGCTCCTGGAAATCAAGGTTTTGTTTTTGCTAGCGTGCCGCCGACTGTGGTTTTGATGGCAGGACTTCAAGGTAGCGGTAAAACAACAACAACGGTAAAACTTGCAAACTACCTAAAACTTAGAAAGAAAAAAGTCTTAATCGCAGCTTGCGATTTACAAAGGCTTGCCGCAGTTGAGCAACTTCGACAACTTTGCGAGGCAAATGAGATAGATTTGTTTTATATAGACGGCGAAACAGATCCAATAAAAGTAGCAAAAGAATCTTTGGCTAAGGCTAAAAAAGAGCTTTATGATGTGCTTTTGGTAGATACTGCAGGTCGTTTGGCGATAGATGAAGCTTTGATGAATCAGATAAAAGATGTAAAAGATGTAACTAAACCGCACGAAATTTTCTATGTAGCAGACGCGATGAGTGGTCAAGATGGTGTTAGATCAGCAGCTAGCTTTAACGAAGCACTTGGAATAACAGGTGTGATTTTAAGTAAATTTGATGCTGATACAAAAGGTGGCGTTGCTATAGGTATCGCAAAACAGATTGAAATTCCACTTCGTTTTATAGGAACTGGTGAAAAACCTTCTGATATAGAGGGATTTATACCAGATAGAATCGTTGGGCGTATTATGGGCGAGGGCGATTTAGCGACATTGATGGAAAAAACAAGCGCTATTTTTGATGAAAAAGATGTAAAAGATATCACTAAAAAGATTAAAAAAGGTCAGTTTACATTTAACGACTTTTTAAATCAGCTTGAAACAGTTAAAAAACTTGGAAATATGAAAAATCTTATCGGTATGATTCCTGGTCTTGGAAATGTTTCAAACCAAATCAAAGATATAGATTTAGAAAACTCAAAAGAGATAATTCATATAAAAGCTATGATAAATTCAATGACTCCAAAAGAGCGTGAAAACCCAGACTTGTTAAATAACGCTAGAAAAAGGCGTTTAGCAGCTGGAGCAGGACTTTCTCAAGTTGAGGTTAATAGATTTTTAAAACAGTTCACAAATGCTTCAAAGATAGCTAAGAAATTCTCTAGCAAAGGCGGCATAAGAGGCATGGCATCGATGATGCAAAACCAAAATATCCCTAGATAAACTAGGGTTTTACTATGGGCAAATTTTGCTTATAGTAAAGCTTTATTTAATTAAAACAAGGAGTAAAAAATATGGCAACAGTTGTAAGACTAACTAGAATCGGACGAACAAAAAGACCATTTTATCGTATCGTAGTAACAGATAGTAGAAAAAGACGCGATGGTGGTTTTATCGAGACGATAGGACATTATAATCCAATGGTTGAGCCTGAAGTTATCAAATTTGATGCTGAAAGACTTGCGTATTGGAAAAGTGTAGGCGCAAAACTTAGCGATAGAGTTGCAAAAATCACTAGCAAATAATTATGGTTGAAGATTTTTTAAAACAGTATGCTATGCTTATAGCTCAATACCCAGAAAAAGTAGTCGTAGAGAAGGTAAATTTAGATCAAGACTTTGTCGAGCTTATCGTATATGCAGACAAGGCTGACACAGGCAAACTTATAGGCAAAGATGGTAAGATGATAAATGCCATAAAAACAGTTATCATCGGTTGTAAAGCCAAAGATCCGACATCTTATAGGGTAACTGTTAAAAGTATAGAAGAGAGATAATTATGAGTGACGAGCTCCTAGAAGTAGCAATACTTGGTAAAACAGTAGGTTTAAAAGGAGCTTTAAAACTTCATGATAAGAGTGATTTTCCATCACAGTTTAAAAAAGGTGTTAGCTTTTTTTTAAAAGATGGCAAGACTCTTAAAATTTTATCTTTTAACAAATCAAATTCTACAGCCATTTTTGAAGGCTTTGAAGATATAAATTTAGCCTCAACTTTGGTAAACAAAGTCCTTTATCAAAGTATAAATGAGACTAGAAAGCGTTGCAAACTTAGCAAAGATGAATTTTTTTACTTTGATATCATCGGACTTGAAATTTGGGAAGATGAACGACTTTTAGGCGTTGTTGAAGATATTTTAGAAGTTGGATTAAGCAATCTTTTTGAAGTAAAAACTAACTTAAGTTTAGTAAAAGATGGGTTTAGTGAGACTTTTTTTATACCATATATAGATAGTTATATAGATAAAATTTCACTTAGCGAAAAGAAAATTTATAGTAAAAACGCATTTTTGCTTTTAGAAAATTCATGAAATTTAGCTTTATAACTCTTTTTGAGAATTTAGTTAAGCCGTATTTTAAAGACTCGATTTTAAAAAGAGCCGTTGATGCAGAGTTGATAAAAGTAAAATTTGTAAATCCAAGGGATTTTAGTAAAGATAAACATAAAAAAGTTGATGACTATATGATAGGCGGCGGGGCTGGACTTTTGATGCAAACCGAGCCTTTAGAGGGTGCGATTTTAAATATAAAAGAGCAAAATCCTCATATTATCTATCTAACTCCAGTTGGTAAAAAATTTACTCAATTTGACGCAAAAAGGTTGGCTAAATTTGAACATATCGCATTTATTTGTGGCAGATATGAGGGCATTGATGAGAGGATAATAGAAACTTATGTAAATGAAGTTTTTTGCATAGGAGATTTTATCTTAACAGGTGGAGAGCTTGGAGCTCTTTGCATGTGCGATGCGATAAGTAGGAACATAAAAGGTGTTTTAGGAAATGAAAATTCTCTAGTTGAAGAGAGTTTTGAAAATGGAGCTTTGGAGGCGCCATCGTTTGCAAAACCAAATATTTTTAAAGATTTAGCAGTGCCTTCAGAGTTTTTAAAGGGAAATCATGCTAAAATACAAGCTTTGAAAATTAATATGGCGAACTCAAAAACCAGGTTTTTTCGCCCTGATTTGTATCTCAAGCTAGATCGCCAAATAAAAAAGGAAAAACATGAGAAATAAGTATATAGAAGCATTTGAGAATGCTCAAATCAACGAGAAAAGTGTACCTGATTTTCGTGCAGGTGATACTTTAAGAGTCGCTATCAGAATTCAAGAGGGAAACAAAACCAGAGTTCAAAATTTTGAAGGTGTTTGTATAGCAAGACGCGGAAGCGGCACAAGCGAGACTTTTATCATCCGTAAAATCGGTGCTAACAATGTAGGCGTAGAGAGAATTTTCCCTATATTTAGCGAAAGCATAGAGGAGATTAAGCTTCTTAGACGTGGTCGCGTAAGAAGAGCTAAGTTATTCTATCTAAGAGAAAGACGCGGTAAAGCTGCGAAAATCAAAGAGCTTAGAAAATAATTTTATAATAAAAGAGAGTTTTTCTCTCTTTTATTGACTCATATCAATTTTACTTCTCCAAATTTATCTTATAATCTTCTTAAATTAACAAGGAGATAATATGCAAAAATACAGTTTTAAACCAGAAAATTTTAATGGTGTCAAAGCAAATTTAGTTCTTGAAACAGCAGTTTCAAAAGAAATTTGTATCACTTTAGAAGATAAAAGCGTGATGAGAGATCACAAAGCTCCAGCGCCAATAGTTGTGCAAGTTTTGCAAGGCGAGATTGAGTTTGGAGTTGGTGGCGAGTTTATAATCTTAAAAGAGTTTGATTTAATCGCACTTGATGCAAATGTAACTCACTCGCTAAAAGCAAAAGGAAATTCTATCGTTCGCTTAACTCTATCAAATACAGATAGTTTAAGTCGTGTTTTTAGTGTAGTAAAATAAACGCATTTATATATCCCCTGTTTTGGGGATATTCTTCATATCTCATATAATATTTATCCACCATTTGTTAAAGTTAGTGTTATATAATTTCGCTCTAATTTAAAGGTGAAAGTATGAGCGAAGTAATCCAAAAAATAAAAAATGAAGTTAAAAAGGTCATAGTTGGTCAAGAAGAGTTGCTTGACTCTTTGTTGATTGGGTTGATTGCAAATGGGCATATCTTAGTCGAAGGTGTTCCTGGACTTGCCAAAACCACTGCTATAAACGCGCTATCGCGTAGTCTAGGACTTGATTTTAAACGCGTGCAGTTTACTCCAGACTTGCTTCCATGCGATATAGTTGGAACAGAAATTTATAACATTAAAACAAATGAATTTAGCATAAAAAAAGGTCCAGCGTTTACAAATTTACTTTTAGCAGATGAGATAAACAGAGCGCCATCAAAGGTGCAATCAGCGCTTTTAGAGGTCATGCAAGAGCGACAAATCACAATAGGCGAGCAAAGTTTTAAACTAGATGAGCCGTTTTTGGTTATGGCTACACAAAATCCAATCGAGCAAGAGGGCGCTTACAGACTTCCAGAGGCGCAACTTGATAGGTTTATGATGAAAGTTTTGGTTGGTTATAACACTTATGAAGAAGAGCTTGAGATAGTTGAAAGAGTTGCTGTTAAGGGCTTTGAAGAGGTTTGCAAAGTTGCTGATAAAGAGGATATAAGAAATTTAAAAAACGAGCTTAAAGATGTTTATATCGATGAAGAGGTCAAAAAATATATCATAAAGCTAATCCACGCCACAAGAGAGCCAGCGCTTTATAATATCGGCGAAATAGGCGAGTATATCGAGTTTGGAGCAAGTCCAAGAGCTAGTATTGATCTTTTTAAAGCAAGCCTTGCTTATGCGCTAGTTGGCGGTAAAGACTATGTTAGCCCACTTGATATAGCACGCGTTGTAAAGGGCGTTTTAAGGCATAGAATTATACTAAATTACAAAGCAAGAGCGCAAAACATCACCACAGATGAAGTTATCCAAAAAATCGTAGAAGTTGTAAAGGCGCCATAAAATCTATGCAAAGAGCAAGAGAGCTTTTTTTAAAAGCTAAAAAAGATGTTTATAATCTAAATTTTGGTAACGCTCAAAGTAGCGCAAAAAGCGATGGTCTGGACTTTAGCGAGATAAGGGATTATCAAAATGATGAGCTTAAGAAAATCAACTGGAAAGCTACAGCAAAAAATTTAGAGCTAAAGGTAAATTTGTTTAACGAGACAAGACAGCTAAGTGTCGTTGTTGCTTTTATGCTAAGTGCAAGTATGAAATTTGGCTCATTTAGACTTAAACAAGATGTTGCAAGCGAGGTGTTTGCACTGTTATCACTAGCTACTGTGACGGATAAAAATCTTTTATATCCATATCTTTTTAGTGACAAACTTGAGAGAATTTATGAACCGACAAAAAGTGAAGATAGGGTTTATGATATCGTAGAAAATGCCCTTGATACTGAGCTTTTGGGTAAAAAAGCAGATTATGAAAAGCTATGTGATAGCATAAACTCGTTTATTAAAAAACGAGCTATGGTGTTTGTTATCGGAGATTTTTTAGGTGATGTTAATCTATCAAAAATCGCTTTATACAACGATGTTTATGCTGTGATTATCAGGGATAGACTTGAGGAGAATTTAGAGGTTTTTGATAGTGTTGATTTTATAAATCCGCTAAATTTAGCTAAATTTGAAGCAAATATCACCAAACAAACCGCGCATAAATATAACAAGTTGCTAAAAGATCATGATTTTAAACTAGAAGAGCATTTTTTTAAACACAAAATTTCTTTTGGCAAAATTTATACAGATGATGATATTTTGCTTAAACTTATGAATATCGTGAGGTCTTGATGCAAGGACTTAAAGATATAAAAGGCATTGTTGGGCTACAAGCAAGCCCGCTTTATTTGATTATTTTAGTGGTTGTTGTACTTTTGGTAGTCGTTTTACTAGCTGTTTTTTTAAAACCAAAAAAGAGAAAAAAGGTTAAAAAAACACAAAAGCAAATAGCATATGAAAAGTTAAAAAACATCGATTTTAGCGATACAAAACAAGCAGTTTATGACTTTAGTCAAAATTACGCTTTTTTTGTAAACCAGAGCAATAAAGTTGAGTTTGAAAGCTTTGAAAAAGAGCTTGAAATTTATAAATACAAAAAAGATATTCCAAATTTAAGCCAAGATGATAAAGATAAAATCAAAAGCTTTGTAGGTGCGATAAAATGCTAAGTTTTGAATATCCATTTGCCTTTTTGCTACTGCTAGTTTACTTAGTTTGTGCTAAATTCTGCAAAGCCAAAAATCCAAGCTTTTACTTTTCTAACATTGATATGCTTGAAAAAGCTGCTAAAAAAGCAAATGTAGCTTTAAATTTAGTCAAATTTATCATCGCTTTTTTGCTAATTACCGCGCTTGCAAGTCCGGTTAAAAAAGATGAGATAAGTTTTGTCGATGATAAGGGCTATGAGATAGCTTTGATGCTCGATGTTAGCGGCTCGATGGAGCGAGGGGATAAATTTAGTGCTGTTAAAAACATAGTCAAAGACTTTATCGCTAAGCGAACTCACGATAAAATCGGACTTAGCGTTTTTGCAGACTTTGCATATGTAGCAATTCCGCTAACTTATGATAAAAACAGCATAAAACGCCTGCTTGATAGAGTAGATGTTGGCATTGCTGGAACGCAAAAAACAGCACTTTATGAAGCGCTGTTTTTAACCGCAAATCTTTTTAAAGACAGCACCGCAAAAGATAAAATCATCATTTTACCAACCGATGGTATGGATAATGCAGGCTCGATTCCTTTAGACGTGGCGATAAAAACTGCTCAAAAATACGGCATCAAAGTCTATACCATAGGCGTTGGCGTGCCAGGAGATTTTAACCCAGCAGTCTTAGCAAAAATCGCAAAAGACACAGGTGGCGAGTATTTTAGTTCAAATTCTTTTAAAGGACTAGAAGAGATTTACTCTAAAATCGACAAGCTAGAAAAAAGCGATATAAGAGCTGATAAATATATCAAAAAAACATATTATTTCCACTATTTTGCGCTATTTGCTGGAGTGTTTATGGTAGTTTATTTTTTTATGATAAATAGGAAAAGATATGTTTAGTTTTCAAAATTTAGAGTTTTTATGGCTTTTGGTTTTACTTCCTGCTTTGCTACTTTTTGCTGGAAAAAAGAGCCAATTTGAGAGCTATTTTTCAAAAGATGTATTGAAACAAATTTATATAAAAAACCGTGGATTTTCTTCTAAATTTAGAGCAAATTTACTAATACTATCTTTGGCAATGCTTATCTTTGCTATCGCAAGACCAGTTTTTAAAGGTGGCGAAATCGAAGTTAAATCAAGTTTTATAGATGTTGTCGTTGGGCTTGATATATCAAAATCAATGAGCGTTGATGATGTGTTTCCAAACCGTTTTGAGTTTTCTAAAAACAAGCTTTTTACATTTTTAAAAGACGCTAGCGATAAAAGGGTTTCTATAGTAGGATTTAGCGATAGAGCGTTTTTGGTTTCGCCTCTTACAAAGGACTTTGAGTCGTTGAAATTTCTTGTTAAGAATATGAATTTTAGCTATTTAAATTTAAAAGGAACTAGCATAATCTCGTTTTTAAAATCAGCAAATTCTTTATTTGATAAAAACGAGCATAAAGTTGTGTTAATTTTTAGTGATGGTGGGGATAATGTGGACTTTTCAAAGGAAATCGCGTATGCAAAAGAGCATAATATCGCCGTTTATGTCTATCTAGTCGCAACGCAAAAAGGAGCGCTTTTTAAGGCTGATAATGGCGATATGGCTGTTTTAAAAGCAAACGAAGCTATAAAAAATTTAGCCTTGCAAACTGGCGGAGCATTTTTGAATTATTCGCTTTCAAATGATGATATAAAGAGCATAAGCGATGATATGAGTGCTAAATTTAGAGATAAAAACGAGCAAAGCACGATGATAAATGAGCAACAAGAGCTTTTTTACTACCCTTTGGTTTTAGCTTTGGTTTTTTTCTTTATGGCTATTTTTTCGCTACCGACAAGGAAAATTTGATGAAAAAAGTGGTTGTTTTGGCTGTTTTTATAAATTTGGCTTTTGGTGGAGTGTTTGATTTTTATAATCTAAATAGAGCAAATACTGCTTTTAAAGATGGAAATTTCTCGCTTGCTGCGAAGTATTATGCAAAGATAGATAAAGATGAGGCTAAATTTAACCGTGGCGTGGCGTTGTATAAAGATAAAAAATACGACCAAGCGCTAGAGGAATTTAAAGGTATAAAAGAGCCAAATTTAGAATTTAATAAGCTTTATAATTTAGGAAATACGTACGCGAATTTAGGTAAAATCGATCAAGCAATAGACTCATATAAAAAGGCTTTAGAGCTTAAAGATGATAAAGATGCAAGGTATAATTTAGAGTTTTTAGAACAGCAAAAAAAGAAAAAAGAGCAAAATAAAAATAGCCAGCAAAACCAAGATAATAAACAAAAACAAGAACAAAAAGATAAAGAATCTAAAGAAAATAAAAATCAGCAAAATCAGCAAAATCAGCAAAATCAGCAAAATCAGCAAAATCAGCAAAATCAGCAAAATCAGCAAAATCAGCAAAATCAGCAAAATCAGCAAAATCAGCAAAATCAGCAAAATCAGCAAAATCAGCAAAACGCAAATGATAATAAAAATCAAAACTCTCAAAAAGAGCAAACTGATAGCGAAAATAAAAATTCTCAAGATAAAACTCAAAACAAAGATAAAAAATTTGGCGAGCCAAAAGAGCAAGGCTTCCAACAAAACAGAAGCAAAAACGACGAAAAGTCAAAAGTCAAACAAGAGCCAAAAGATAAAAGTAGTAAAAAAGAGCAAAAAGATAACCAAAACGAAGATTTTGGCGTCGTAGATGAGCCAATAAGTGATATTGAGCAACGAAGATGGCAAAGGCAGTTAGAACAAAGAGGGATAAACACCTTTTTGTTGCCACTTGATAAAAAAGAGGAAAATCATGATGAAATTAAGCCTTGGTAGTGCGCTTTTAGCACTATTTTTGTGCGTGAGCGTGTATGGAAATGCGAGTTTGCGAGTAGATACTCCAGCGATTTATAAAGGAGAAGTGGCGGAGTTTAGCATCGTTGCAGATGGCGAAGATGTGGAATTTCCGCAAATCTCACAAGTTAATGGAGTGGCAGTTTTGGGCGTAAAAAATTCGCAAAGTATATCGATGATAAATGGCAAAGTATCAAAACAAACCGCTAAAACATATCGTTTAAAACCAGAAAAAGCGCTAAATTTACCAGCTTATAGCGTAAAAATTGATGGCAAAACATACACGACAAATGAGGCTAAAATCGAGGTTTTAGAGCCAGAAAAAAGCAAAGAGGGCGATGAGTTTGTGCTTGAGTTAAAATTTGATAAAAACGAGCTTTATGTTGGAGAAAGCACCAAATTAAGCGTGATTTTTAAAAGAAAAATTAACGCAAACATTAGTAAAGCGCAGCTTGAAAACATAAATTTAAACAACTTTTGGATAAGAAAACTAGGAGATAACACCCAAAGTAGGGAGGGGGATTATATCGTAGAGAAGATGGTATATCTTGTCTTTGCTCAAAAAAGTGGCGAGTATGAGGTAAGCCCGCTTGCTATGGATATCGCAAAGGCTCAAAGTAGGGGTGGCGATCCGTTTTTTGATATGTTTATGAGTGATTTACAGTGGCAAAAAATTTACTCAAATCCTCTTAAAATCAGCGTTAAACCGCTTCCAGGCGGAGTTGAGAATTTTGGAAAATTTAGTATAAGTGCATATGTTGATAAAAACGAAACCAATGCGAACGAGCCTGTGAATTTGACTATCGAGATAGATGGTGATGGAAATATCGATGATGTTAAAAAATTTAACCTAAATTTTGGCGATGCGATGGTTTATAACAACGAACCTAGCATAAAAAGTGGGTTTAAAGATGGCAAATATGGCGGTAAATTTACTCAAAAATTTGCCATAGTTTCAGATCAAAACTTTACCATACCAAGTGTTAGTTTTAGCTACTTTGATGAGGATTTGGGCGCGGTAAAGACAGTTAAAAGCAATAAGATAAAAATTTATGTTAAAAATGCTCCGGCAAAAAGTGCTTCTAGTTTTAAAGAGGCAAATTTGCAAACTCCTACTAAAAAAACTGAGCAAAACATCATCAACGCACAAGAAAATCCTTATGTGAAATGGCTAAATTTAGCAGTCGGTTTTGTGCTTGGAGCTTTGACCTTTTATCTTTTTACTAAGTTTAAATTTAGAAAGAAACAAGAGAAATCAAGCTCGGTTTTGTTAAAAATCAAAGCCGCAAAAAGCGATAAAGAGCTGTTTACTTTGCTTTTGCCGTATGCAAACGATAGTAAAGTTATAAAAAATACGCTTTGTATGCTTGAAGAAAATTTATATAAAAATGCAAAAAATATCATTGATAAAAAATCGCTTTTAGAGTATTTTGATGATGAAGAGAGCAAGGGATAAATTTGGCTTTAGCTACTTTGGTTGGAGATTTTTATTGTGAAATTAAGACGATGCGCTGAGTTTTATCGTAGTTTTGATATTTGTGAAGTTTTAAAAATAGCATTTTGTGCTTCAGGTTGATTTTAGGTAAAACAAAAATTAGGTAAATTTGTAAAAATTATACGGCAAATCAACTTGTATAAATGGCAAAAATTTAAATTTATCGCACTAAAAATTTAGATAAATAAAACCATTTTAATGTTTTATCTCTTTAAAACCAAACATTAAATTTGATAAAATTACAAGAAAAATACCACTGTTTTGCTTGATTTAGAATGCTAAGCCACTTTTTAATTTTATGATAAGGGTTTTTAAAGCTACTTAAAATCTTCCTTGTGAGTTTGATTTAGTTGCGCGAGATTATTTTACTCGCAATATTTAAAAGAATTTAGTAAATTTTATAATCTGTTTTTAAAACTTTTATCTTACAAAAGAGATTTGTTGGTGTGATATCAAAAATTTAATTAGCACTAGCAAAGCTTTATAAAGTGAAATTTCAAATTTTATAAGCAAAGCACGTGTAAAAAGTTAAAAATATTAGTTAAATTTATTTATATAAAAGATATATCAAATTAATTATAGCGAAATTTAACTTTAGCTTAATCTAGCTAGTAAAATAAAATTTCATAGACTGTATAGGTATTTTTAAAATACAAGGAACCAAACTCGCCAAATTCACTTTGAGCTTTGATTTTATGGATTAGAGGCGGTTTGAAATCGACAAATTTCAACCTCTTAAACTCTACTCATTTTACTCTATTTTTAAGCTCGTTTAATGAAAGCGAGCTTAAATTTATTTAGAAAGATTAAAACAAAAGCGAGCTTCCACCACCAGTTCCATCGCTATATCCGATATCTTGCGGCAAGGTATCTTGCGTTGGAAGTGGCGAAGTTTTGGTGTATAACTCATCTTTGCCTTTATAAATTTTATGAAAAACGCCACTAGGAACTTTGAAATTTCTTTTTGTCTCTGGAAAAGCTTCTAGGTATTTATTCATAAACTCGGCAAACACAGGAGCAGCAGTTCTTCCGCCGGTTTCTACGTTTCGCATAGGCGTGTAGTTGTCGTTTCCATACCAGATGATGACCAAAACTTCAGGCGTATAGCCGCAAAACCACGTATCTATGCTATCGTTTGACGTTCCAGTTTTTCCAGCAACTTGTATGCCTTTTACCTTTGCTCTTCTAGCAGTTCCGCTATTTACCACTTCTTGCATCATATTAACTACTAAATAAGCTTGTTCGGGCTGAGTTATCCTTGTTTTTTCTGCTTCAAACAAGGTTTCATTTCCAGTAAAACTAACAGCTTTTTTTATAAATTTAGGAGTTGTAGCCACGCCACCACCTGCAAACATTGAGTAAAAGCGCGAGTATTCAAGAGGTGAGATTCCATAGCTTCCAAGCGCAACTGAAAGCGCATAAGGCATATTTCTAAACCCAGCATCGCGAAGTTTGTTGATAACATTTTCCACACCTAGTGAATACATCAAATTTACAGTGGCGAGATTTCGCGATTTTTTAAGCGCTTCTCGCATGGTGATATAACCGTCGTATTTTTTACCAAAGTTTTTTGGATTCCACTCTTTGTTACTTCCATCATCAAAACTTCGCGGTATGTCAGCTACTTCGCTTACTGGCGAGTATCCTTCATTTAGTGCGATTTGGTAGATAAAAGGCTTGAAGCTTGAGCCAGTTTGCCTTTTGCTTTGAGTTGCGCGGTTAAAGTTGCTTTTTGCGTAATCAACCCCGCCAACAAGGGCTAAAATATCGCCAGTTAAAGGATCTGTTACTGTTATAGCGCCATTTAGTATGCTTGCATTTGCATCTTTGTTTCTTTTTAAAATTTCGTTATATCCATCAACTAAAGATTTTCTTGCCATATCTTGAACCTCTAAATCCACACTGGTATAAATTTTATAACCGCCAGTTCGTAGGTTTGGCAAGAAACGGTTTGCCTCTTTTATGACTTCATCTACAACATATGGAGCTTTGTTTTGCGTTAGGCTATCATCATAGACAACTGGCTCTTCTTTTAGTCCGACTTCATACTCGTCTCTTCCTATCCAGCCTATCTCATACATTCTTGTTATAACACGGTTTGCGCGCGATAGTGAAAGATCTAAATGCTTAGTTGGATCATAGCTACTTGGAGCTTTTGGCAGACCAACTAACATAGAAATTTCTTTAAGGCTTAGCTCATTTAGCTCTTTGTGAAAATACCCCAGCGAAGCGGTTTTGATACCATAATATCCATGCCCAAAATATACCTCGTTAAAATATCGCTCTAAAATTTGCTCTTTGCTTAGCTCGTTTTCAAGCTTCATCGCAAGGATAAATTCTTTTATTTTTCTATCGATTTTTTTCTCGTTACTTAAGGCTACATTTTTGATAAGTTGTTGAGTGATGGTTGAAGCGCCTTGTGCAAAACTCATAGTTTCTATATCTTTGATAATGGCTCTAAAAATTGCTTCTAAATTTATACCTTTATGCTCGAAAAAATTTGTATCTTCTATAGCAACTAATGCTTCTATAACGCGACCTGGTATCTCTTTATACGTCACATAAACGCGATTTTCTCCCTCAAAAACATTTGCTATTAGCTTGTCGTTTCTATCATAAATTTGCGTGGTTAAAGTAGGGTGATAGTTTACAATGCTGTCCATATCGTATTTTACTTCTGAATAAAAGTACATAAACACGCCACCAACGGCAAATACACACATAACAAAAAAACTAAACAAAAACCTTATCATAAATATGCCTTTAAAATTTCTACATTAAGTCCCATCGCGGTGCTTGTGTTGCCTTTTTGAGAAAGGATATACTTCTTGTTAAAACCCTCTATCATCATAGCGCCCGCCTTGCCTTTATAATCGCCACTTTTTAAGTAGTTGCTTAAATCATCTTCATTAAATTTACTAAATTTATATGTAGTTATGCTTAAATTTAGCAAATTAAAATTATCCCCATCAAACATCATAGCGCTTATCACACTAGCTTCATTTTGGCTTTGAGCTTTAAGCATTTTATAAGCTTCTTCTTCGTTTTGTGCTTTGCCATAAATTTCGTTATTTACCACAACGCAACTATCGGCAAAAAGGGTGTTTTTAAGCTCTTTGTGGGCAGCGCAAAACTGTTTGTGCTTTAAATTTACTATCTCGTAAGCGTAGGTTAGCGGATCTGCTTTGGCTATAATGCTCTCATCATAAGAGAATGGAATTTGAGTAAATTCCACCCCATAATCTTTTAAAATTTTCGCTCTTGTAGGTGAACTAGAAGCTAGATATATCATCTAAACTCCACTATAACAACGCCAAGATATATGCCTATAACGCAAAGTCCGATGTTTAAAGATGTAAAATACTTAGTGGCTATGACTAAGTTATCATAGACCTCTTCGACTTCGTTTTTCTCTATATTTTTTCTAATCATCATAAGTTTATAGTAAATGTAGCCAAAATTTAGCAAGATAAATCCAGATAGTATAAATTTGGTATTTAAAATGCCTTCAACCATAGGGTCTGAGAATTTAAAATCTCCATTTTTTGACATTATAAATCCGCTTAAAACTAAAAGCATGAAAAGTATTATAAAACTTATCTCAAATTTTTTACAAAATGATAAAACCATTTTATAATCATCGCTAAAATTCTTTAAAAAATACCTAGAACCAATCAACAAAACAACCTGAATAGAAACTATAGACATAGCAAAAATGATATGCAAAAATGGTAAAATTTGCTCAGCCTTAGCAAAGGCTGCATTTATTTCTTGATTCAAGAGAGTTTTTCCTTAATGAAATTTTTTCCAAATTCTATCGCTTGATCAATTTTGCTTATATCTTTCCCGCCAGCAGTAGCGAAGTCATCTCGACCGCCTCCACCTCCGCCAAGGATAGAAGCTACATTTTTTACAAGTTCTCCAGCTTTTACATTTGCGCCTTTAACTCCAGCTGCTATTTGGATTTTATCATCAGTTGTCATAAAAAACAGAGCTACAAGCTTTTCGTTTTGGTTTTTAAGTTCATCGATTTTTGCTTTGATATCTCCGCTAAATTCACTAACAACAACTTTAACATCGCCCATATTTACTAGCTCTATCGCTTTTGCCGAGCTTGCATTTTTAAGCTCATTTTGCAAAGTTTTTATCTCATCTTTTAACTTTTTAATCGCTACAAGAGAGTCTTTGCTTTTGAGCGCTTCATTTATTTGGTTAAGTTCTTGTCTTAAGTTTTTGCTAAATTTAACAACTTCTTGCGAACAAATCGCCTCGATTCTTCTAACTCCAGAGCTAACGCCACTCTCTTTTGTTATCAAAAATGCTCCGATTTCATCGATGTTTTTTACATGTGTGCCACCACAAAGCTCTTTGCTAACATCGCCAAAGCTTAAAACTCTAACTTCCAAGCCGTATTTTTCGCCAAACAGTGCAATCGCACCGCTTTTTTTCGCACTTTCTATATCCATGATTTCGACTTTAGCCTCAGCACCTCTTGAAATGGCTTCATTTACGAAATTTTCAACCTTTGCAAGCTCTTCGCTAGTCATAGCTTTTGGATGAGAAAAGTCAAAGCGAAGTTTATCAGCTTCTACGCTACTTCCAGCTTGAGATATATGTTCGCCTAAAACCGCTCTTAAAGCAGAGTGTAACAAGTGAGTAGCACTATGATGACGCGCTATCATCGCTCTTTTATCATCCACATCACATCTTACAATATTGCCGATTTTATAACTTTCTTTAGCGGTAATTAGTGATAAATTTAGCTCAAAAAACTTTTGTGTATCAAGAACAAGACTTACTAAATTTATAAGTCCAGTGTCGCTACACTGACCGCCACTTTGTGCGTAAAATGGAGTTTTATCAAGCATAATCCAGCCGCTTTCGCCAGCTTTTAGCTCGTTTATCTCTTTAAAATTTTCATCTAAAATAGCTAGAATTTTGCTATTTGAAGTTTTGTTTTCATAACCGATAAACTCATTTTTACCAAATTTTTCAAGCAACGCTTTAAAGTCGCCACTTTCTTTGGCTTTATCGCCACTTCCCTTCCATGAAGCTTTTGCTCTTGTTTTTTGCTCATTCATCAACTTATCAAATGTAGCTTCATCAACCTTGATGTTTTTTTCTCTAAGCATATCTGAAGTTAAATCAAGCGGAAAACCGTAAGTATCATAAAGCTTAAATGCAACCTCGCCACTAAAGATATTTTTGGTGTTTTTAAGTTCAGCATTAAATAGCTCAAGTCCAGCCACAATCGTAACAAAAAATCTCTCTTCTTCCATTTTAATAAGCTCTTTAACGGCTTGTTTTTTCTCATTTAGATAAGTGTAGTGCCCACCCATAAGTTCGCAAACTTTATCCACTAGCTTATACATAAATGGCTCTTTTATGCCAAGCAAGTATCCGTGTCTAACAGCGCGACGAAGAATTCGCCTAAGCACATAGCCTCTGCCTTCTTTATCAAAATTTACACCTTGAGCTAGTAAAAATGTAGTAGCTCTGATATGATCGCTTATAACGCGGTAGCTAGCACCACTTATATATTCGTATGGTTTGCCACAAAGCTTTTCTACTTCTTTAATCAAAGGCATAAAAAGCGAGCTATCGTAGTTACTAAAGACTCCCTCTTTTATCGCTGTTACACGCTCTAAGCCCATTCCAGTATCGATGCTTGGCTTTGGAAGTGGGGTTAGGTTGCCGCTTTTATCTCTTTCAAACTGCATGAAAACTAAATTCCAAATCTCTAAAAAGCGATCTCCATCGCCTCCCATATAGTCTTCTTCTGTGTTAAAATGCTCTTCACCTTGATCGTAAAATATCTCACTACATGGCCCACAAGGTCCAGTATCGCCCATCGCCCAAAAGTTATCTTTATCGCCAAAACGGTAAATTCGCTCTTTATCTATATGTTTTGCCCAAATTTCAAAGGCTTCATCATCTTTTTCATGAACTGTTACATAAAGTTTATCTTTTGGAAGTTTTAAAATTTCAGTTACAAACTCCCACGCATAGGCTATCGCATCAGTTTTAAAATACTCGCCAAAGCTAAAATTTCCAAGCATCTCAAAAAATGTATGGTGTCGTGCTGTGTAGCCGACATTATCAAGATCGTTGTGCTTACCACCGGCTCTTATGCAGGTTTGACAACTTGTTCTAATAGGAGGAGTTGGGCGCGGAACAGCTCCAGTAAAAATGCTTTTAAACGGCACCATGCCGGCATTTGTAAAAAGTAATGTATCATCATCTGGCACTAAAGGTGCGCTTTGTACAATCTCGTGACCCTTGTTTTGAAAGAAATTCAAATATTCTTGTCTAACATCCATAAAATTAGTCCTAAATTTTAAAATTTTGGTTATATTTTATCCTATTTTTTTAAATTTAAGCTTTTTGTGCTAGTGGCGCTATTTTGGGCGATGTTTTTTGAGTATTAATCAACTTAAGCTATAATTGCAAAATTCACTACAAAATTTGAGGAAGATATGAAGAGAAAAATTGCGATAATCGGACTAGGAGAGATAGGCAAAAAACATCTTAGCGAGCTTAGAAGGTCTGATTATTTCGAACTTGTTGCCATATGTGATAAAAATGAGGCAGAGGAGTTTGGAAGGTTTGAATTTTTCACTGATATCGATGTGATGTTTAATACTTTAAAACCAGAAGCTGTAGTGATAGCAACACCCCCAAAAACGCATAAAGAAATCATCTTAAAATGCATGAAATACATAAAAAATATCTTCGTAGAATCCCCTTTAGCAGATAACCTAGATCAAGCCAGAGAGATACGATACGCAGCTAGCACAAACGCTCTTAAAATCGCAGTTGGCTACAGAGATAGGTTTAATCCTACTGTAATATCGCTAGTTAGAGAGTTTGCTAAAGAGGAGAAAATTTACTCGATGAATATCATAAGGGCTTGTAAAAGTTATGATGAGCTTGATTTGGTTGATGATATTTTAATCAAAGACCTTGATTTGGTGCGGTTTTTAACAAAATCTGAAGTTAGCTCTTTTGATATGAAAAAAATCTGTTTTGGAAATAAGAAAAATTTATCAATTGCTCATTCAAATTTAAAAACTAAAAATGACATTTTAGTCAATATCAGCTCAAACGCTTTTTATCCACAAAATAGAAATTTTATTGAAATTTGCGCGACAAGCGGGATATATCTAGCTGATTTAGTCGCTTTTACGCTACATAAAGTAACTGAAAGTGGGCGAATAAATTTAAAAGTAGATAGCGAGGATTTTTCGATTAGATATGAACATAAAAATTTTGCAAATGTCTGCAACGATGAGGATTTTGGCGAGTTGGCGAGTGTTGAAGATGCAGTAAAACTAAGAGAGATTTTAAAATGAAAAAAGCTTTAATACTTTTAAATATGGGCGGGCCAAATAACTTAGATGAGGTTAGTGTTTTTCTTAAAAATATGTTTAATGATCCATATATTTTAACTATAAAAAATAGTTTTTTTAGATCTATTTTGGCAAATTTGATAACCAAATTTAGGGTAAAAGCCGCCACGCAAAACTACAAAGCTATAGGTGGAAAATCTCCCATAGTGGATATAACAGACTCTTTGGTAAAAAAACTTAGAAAAGAGGTTGGGTTTGATGTGGATTATGCTATGAACTACACGCCACCTTTTTCAAAAGATGTTTTTAAAAAATACGAAAGTTACGATGAGATAGTGCTTTTTCCACTTTATCCACACCACTCTACAACTACGGTAATTTCAAGTTTAGATGATGCAAAAAAAGCTATAAAAGAGTTAGGAATAAGTGCTAAAATTTATGAAATTCCAACCTTTTTTGAAAATAAAATTTATAATAACATAATCATAAATTCAATCAAAAATAGCATTTCTGGTTTAAATAACGATGAGATTTCTAATACAACTTTGATTTTCTCGGCTCACTCTTTACCACAAAAGATTATAAATCGTGGCGATATGTATGAAAATGATATAGAAAATCATGTTGATATTTTGAGTGATTTATTAGAAAAAGAAAATTTAAATTTTAAAGAGATAAAACTTGCTTATCAATCTCGCCTTGGACCAGTCCAGTGGTTAGGACCAAATTTAAGTGAAGTTTTGCCAACTTTGGAAAACAAACGAGCTTTGATTTACCCTATATCTTTTTGTGTGGATAACTCAGAGACTGATTTTGAGCTAAGCATTGAGTATAATCACATCGCAAAAAAGAATAATTTTGAGTTTTATGGTGTTGTAAAATGCCCAAATGATAGCGATGAGTTTGTTGAATTTATCAAAGAAATTTCTAAAATTTAGCAAAAAAAGCTTTGTAAAATTTGCTTAAATGGTTAAAAAGAATAGAGAATTAAAGCTAAATTTAGTAAATTTTTAAATAAGGCTCAAAACAAGTTAAGCGGTTTTTCTCTTATCAATTTAAGTAAAATTTGATATAAGTTTTCTCTGTTATTAAACCTAAATTCACACTCTTTTAAGTGCAATATAAAATTATCTTTTCTATGCCTTTAAATTTACTTAACCTATGCTTTGCATAACCCCAGAAATTCTCTATACCATTTATGTGATTTTTACCATTAGCGAATTCATTTTTGCAGTGTTTTATACGGTAATGAGCTTTTGCTCCATAATCCACTAAACCATCATAAGCTCTCCAACTATCAGAGTAAATAATACTCTCATTTAACTCACTAAACTCTCTTAATATTGACACTAGCTCACTTGCACTGCAGTTTTTAACTACTTGTGTATAGACCTTACCATTCTTGTTTTAACATACCAAATACTAGTTGTTTATTAGCTGCACCTATGCCTCTTTTGCCTCTTACTCTTTTAGCTCCTTCTGTTTACAGTTACTAGCAAAGCGAAGTAAAAAGTAGCTTTCATCTATTTCTATCTCGCCATCAAATTTAGAAATTTTCTCGCATTCTTGTGCCATTAAAATTCTTATATCTTTTAGAATTTTATTGATAGAATTTCTAGAAATATTACAAATTTTAGCTATCTTTACAGCTTCTAAATCAAGGCAAAAATACTTGAGAATTTCACGAAATTTCTTTTCAGAAATTCGGGAACGGTATATGTATTTGTTTTTCATCGACAGCATAGTAGTTAAAAACCCCTTTAAAAGTTTTTAATTTGTCTTGAGCCTTAAATATTTTGACAAAAATGCTATTTAAATCATAAAATTCAATAAGAATTTATTTTGATAAAAAGCTTTTGTTAGCCTAGAAAACTACAAAGTTTTATTATACAAATTTGGTAGTGATTTGGTTAAATTTAAGATACGATGCGATTTTAGCCTAAATAATATTTTGCTTTAAAATGGCGATTTTCTACTTTATTTAGTGGCGAGTGTATAAAAGATAATGATAATTTTATATGCGAGTATGTGAGTTTTATAAATTTTAAGCATTGGGCTTGTTTTTTAGCTAGAATGTTATCGCAATTTCTTTTTATGAATGAACATTTCAAGCTACTTTTAAAAATGATTTTTATATTTGTACCACGAGTATTTATAATAATATTAATTTAATTAAATACTTAATAAAATATATTAAACTTATCATCTAGCTCTGATTTTACCTATGGATTTAAATTTAATAATTTAGATAAATTTTATACTACTTTATGTTGCGACAAAATGCTTGTAAGATACTTTATATAAAATCCCAGATAGCAAACTTGTAAAATATAGGATTTTTAAATAGACTCAATCGGCTGTTTAGCGTTAAAATACTTATAAATTATACAAGTTTGAAAAATTTATGATTGCAGGAAAATGCCTATATAAAAAGTGATTGCATGCAAAAGCAGTCGTATGTTTTTAAATAAATTAAAATTATGCAAAAGTAGCAAATTTTATTTAAAATTACTCTTAAATAGGTGAAAATTTAATATAAAATATGTTTTAGGTTTTGTTTTGCATAAAAAATTACACAATATAAAAGTATGAAACTGTTTTTGCGAGATGATTAGAATGGTAAAGTATGGCGGTTTTGATTAGCTTCGGTTTTCCTATAAAACACACAATAAATTCTATATAAAACCTAGATAAAACTATCTAGCGACATACCTTATGCGTTTTTAAAATTTATAAACTCGAAATCAAACTCGAAATCAAACTCGAAATCAAACTCGAAATCAAACTCGAAATCAAACTCGAAATCAAACTCGAAATCAAACTCGAAATCAAACTCGAAATCAAACTCGAAATCAAACTCGAAATCAAACTCGAAATCAAACTCGAAATCAAACTCGAAATCAAACTCGAAATCAAACTCGAAATCAAACTCGAAATCAAACTCGAAATCAAACTCGAAATCAAACTCGAAATCAAACTCGAAATCAAACTATCATAAACCTATAACTAGCTTTAGCCAAAGTATTGAATGATAAATAAATTTTTGTTTTTAAATTTTATGAGTTTTAATGCCGGATAAATTTAGCTATAAATTTATAAGATTTTATTTGATTTAGCTAAATCGCAAATTTAAAAGTTTTAAATTTAGCCATTACAAGCTTTATTTATAAGTATTTTTAAAAAAATTACCTATAAAATTAAATAATTTCAATAAAAGCATATCTACTAAAGCTTTAATCTTTTATATTGTCTAACTCGGCTGGGTTTAAATTTATCTTTTCCTCAGTCGCTTTTGGTTTTAAATATCCATTTTCTATCATCAAGTCAACAATATCTTTGAAGATTGGAAGTGCGTTTTGAGCAGCGTAGTAGCTACCTTTTTTAGGCTCTATTACTAAAACTCCTATGGTGTAACTTGCGTTTTCATCATTTGCAAAGCCAAAAAACGAACTGTTGTAAACCCTTGAGTAGCCACCTGTTTGGGCTGCTATTCTAGCAGTTCCAGTCTTGCCACCAACTTCAACTCCAGCAGTTAGTGCCTTTTTGCCAGTTCCTCTTTTAACTGTTTGTATAAGCACATCTTTTACGGCTTTTGCACTCTCTTTTGTTATGATTTGTCTTTTTTGCGGGTTATTTATGATGTATTTTTTGCCATCTTTTTCTAGCGAATTTACAATACGAGGCGATATCATAACACCATCGTTGTTAAAAACTGTGTATGCGTTTAAAAGTTGTATAAATGTAACTTGAAGCCCATATCCATAACTAGTTGTGCCTTTATATGTCTGGCTGTCTAACTCGCCTGCTGTTTTGATATTTCCCTCTTTTTCATCTACATCTATATCTGTTTTTCTAGAAAAGTTGTAGTTTATTAAGCCATCATAAAGAGTTTGCCCATCAATTCTTGAAGAAAGCTCTACCATACCGATATTTGAAGAGTATACTATAACATCTGCAGCGCTCATTTGAGCTTGTTGATGAGTATCTCTAATCGTGCTTTTGCCAAGCTGATAAATTCCATTATGTGTGTTTACGATATCTGTTAATTTAACCTTTTTGTTTTCATATATAATCGAAAAAACTATCGGTTTTACAACTGAGCCTGCTTCATAAGAATACTCTGTTGCGGTTAAATTTAGTGCTGGATAGTCTTTTTTTCTTATGTTTGATGGGTTGTATCTTAGGCTTGTAGCAAGAGTTAAAATCTCGCCAGTTTTTGAGTTTATCACGCCAGCTATTATCTCTTTTGCATCATAAAGTTCTGCTTTTTGGCTTAGTAGCCCCTCTAACTCTTTTTGAAATTTTAAAGGTATGTTTAAAACCACATTATACCCATCGATTCGCTTTGATTTTTGAGAGTCTTTATCTAAGATGATGTTGTTTCCTATATCGCGAGGTCCTTTTAAAAGCCCATCTTTTAGTGATGATAGGTAGTAGTTATAAAACTGTTCCACCCCTTTTTTGCCTCTAACTCTGGTTTTACCATTTATCTCTTGTTTAACAGTATGTCCCAAGATAGGAGATAGGCTATCTTTTGCAAGATACTCTCTGTTTTCGCCACTTTCTATGATGCTCATACCGATTGGCGGATGAGTTTTGTTGCTTTTGGTAAGAAAAGATACAAAGACTTTTTTTCGGTTTAATTTTCTAGCAAGCTCTCTTAAGTGCATAGCATTTTTTGCGTCTATTTCATAAGATAAAACGACGTCGCCATCGACTTCTTTGATTAGATTTTTAACTCTTGTTTCGCTATCGTTTGTGTAGATCGAATAAAGCTTTACAAATAAATCAAGTTTATCTTTATCTATACTTCTAGTATCTATCGTAACTTTATATAATTTTTGTGAATTTGCTACTGCAAAGCCATCTTTTGTGATGATACTTCCTCTAACTCCCATATCTTTATCGCTACTTTCTAGCTTAATAGAGATATCTTTTGTAGAATTTGACAAGCAGTAGGCGACTACTATAAAAAGACCTAAAATCAAAGGCACCATAATAAACAATATAACACCGGTGCTTACTTTAGTATCTTTTTTCCTGCCCATATAGCCCTCTTTAAAATCAAAACCGTATTATATAAATTTATGGCTTAGTTTTTTATATCATACATAGGAGTTAGGCTTTTAAAATCTAAATTCAACTTATCGTTTGAAAGTTTTGTGAAAATATCTAAAAACTCATCTCGTGGTAAATTTTTTGCTCCCATAAATGCAAGATGAGAGTTCATAATCTGAGCATCTATTAAAAAATCGTATTTTTGAAGCGTTTTGCAAAGATAGATTAACGCTACTTTTGAAGCATCTTTTTTAGCACTTATCATACTCTCGCCACAAAAAACTCTACCAAAAATTAATCCATAAAGCCCACCTATAAGCTCATTTTCATCATAGACTTCCACGCTATGAGCTATGCCTAAATTCGCTAGTTTTTTATAAGCGATTGCTACATCTTTTCCTAGCCAAGTAGCACCCTCTAACGCTCTTTTTTCCACGCACATATCGATAAGGGCGTTAAAATTTGAGTCAAATTTAACACTATATTTTTTAAGCGATGGTTTAATGCTTTTATGAATTTTTATATCCTTTGGAAACAAAACTGCACGTGGATTTGGCGACCACCAAAGCGGAGTTTCGCCATCTAAAAACCATGGAAAAATTCCCTTTTTATAAGCACACAAGAGTAAATTTATATCTAAGCTTCCACCTTTACAAAGTGGGGCGTTATCTGGAGCTAATTTTGGATTAGGAAAAGAGTAATAAATTGTCATTTGATTAAAATAATCAAATTTGAGCTTAAAAAAGCTCAAATTTGTAAGTTTTATAACCTAGTAGCGTATCTTCTTTTAAAGTATGCTAACACAGATAAGATAACCATAACAAGTGCGCTTATCCAAACTACATTTGGCACTGGAATGCTTTCTCCAGCAGCGTAGCTATGCATACCAGATAGATAGAAGTTAACACCAAAGTATGTCATTATAACGCTTGCGTATGAAAACATCGAAGCGACTGCAAACCAATACTGAGAGTTTACTTTAGGGATAAATCTCATGTGGATAACGGCTGCATATATAAGGATTGTAACTAGCGACCAAGTCTCTTTTGAGTCCCAACCCCAGTATCTTCCCCAACTCTCATTTGCCCAAACTCCACCCAAGAAGTTTCCTACAGTTAAAAGACAAAGTCCTAAGATTAGGCTCATTTCATTGATTCTTGTTGCTTCAAGGATATTTCTTGAAATTTCATCATTTTTATCTGATTTTTTGATGATAAAAAGTACAAGTGTAAATAGTCCAAGCAACGAGCCAAGTCCTAAAAATCCATAACTTGCAGTGATAACAGATACGTGGATTGTAAGCCAGTATGAGTTAAGAACTGGTTGAAGTGGAGTTATTTGAGGATCTATATGGCTAAGGTGCGCGACAAAGAGCGTGATTCCTGCTAAAATTGATGTCAAAGATAGAGAAATGGCCGATGTCCTTGAGAAAATTATACCACTAAGTGAGAGCGACCAAGCTATATAGACTAGTGACTCATAAGCATTTGCCCAAGGAGCGTGACCTGAGACATACCATCTAAGAGCAAGTCCGGTTGTATGGATTAAAAATGCTAGTAAATTTACAGCATACACGCTTTTAAAGGCAAAACTCATATTTAGTTTTGGGTTCATCATTCTCATAAATACAAAAATCAAAAGCATAAAACCAGCGATTAGATAGACTGGAGTTAGTCTTTGAAAAATTTGCGCTTTGTTAAACAAGACTTCAAAATTTAGCTTATTCATTGATGGAGTAACGGCAGCGCCAACTTTTCTTTGATACTCTTTTAGCAGTTCAAGCCCACTATTAGCCTTGCTCCAATCTCCTGAAGTTTGCGCATCTATAACGCTTTCAAAGTAGTTTTGCAAAAGCGTGCTTACTCTTTTTGCTTCATCTCCTTGAATGCCTCTAAAAGCGCCATACGCTGAATACCAAGTGTTGGTTGGATCGTTTTCTTTTGGTACTATTTTGAAAAGTTCACTCATAAATGCCATATAAAATATGTTTAATCTCTCATCTACCTTTACGACATCTTTATCAAATTTAGTCCTATTCCCTGGTGGTTTTCTGTTTATCTCTTCTGCGATTTTACCAAGTTTGTAGTAGGTGTTGTTTTGATCGTCTTTTCCATAAAAGTTACCAAATCTAGCATGGGTTGCATTTTCAGGCATACCAAGCAGTTTTTTTAGTTCTTTATCGCTAACTTTGATAAATGGAACAGTTCTCCAATAATCTGGATTTATAATAAGAGATAGCATAACAGCGCTCGGGCTCATGCCTTTGTAGTCCTCGCCTCTATAGACTTTATTAAGCACATCTCTAGATAATGTATCAAATGGCTCCATTCTTCCATCAAAACCTTGCACAACAAGCGTTTCAAGGCTTTTTGCATGTGCTGGATCGATTGCAGGAGGATTTTCATAAGCTTGCAAATTTGTAGTGCTAAATCCAACTATTAAAGCAACCAGTAGCCCTGCTATAGTTTTTGCACTGTTTTTGCCTTTAGTATGCTTTTCAGGTTTTTTCGGACTACTTTCTCTTTTGCTGCTTTCATCTATCAAGCGAGATAGTTTTAAAAATCTTGAATTTGGGTTAAAGAAATTAAAGAGCATTCCAACTGTTAAGAGAAAATATCCAAAATATGTAGGAAGTTTGCCTGGGTCTTTATTAACCGAAAGGATAGTTCCTTGCTCATCTCTATCATAAGAGCTTTGGAAAAATCTATAACCATCATAATCTAAAACGTGATTCATGTAAATTTTAAAATCCATACTTAAATTCCCATCTTTTACTACAACTTGACTGCTATATCCAGATGGCGAGTTTGAACCAGGATATCTATCCATCTCAAAATCTTTTAGATACAAGCTAAATGGTAGTTCTATCATCTTTGGTGACCAAGCTACTTGAAACTCTTTGCCTCCTACATTAAACGCGCGCGGATAATCTCCAAAAAACGTGAAAACCTCTTTAGTATCGCCATTGTATGATAAATCAGCGATTACGGCGTTATTTCCCATTTCGGTTTGTGGAAGCGAGACAACCTCTCTTTTGGCTGAAGCAAGAAGCGTTTTTGGAGCAAAATTTACTCCATCTATAGTGTAGAGATTAAGCGAGTCAAACGGAATTTCTACATCTTTTGAAAGTACACCTTTACTCATATCTGCCATTTTCATATACTCAATGTTTTGGTTTGTTTTGATATAAAATTTTCCATCTTTTAGCGAAATTTGCATATACTCTTTTTGCTTAGGCTCTACGTTAAATGCAACGTCTAAATCGCCTATCTCGACTATATCGCCACTTTTTAAAAGAAGTGTTTTTTTGTTTGTTTGATCTGAAAATAAAAGCTCAACTATCGGTTCACCATTTGGCGAAGCAACCCATTTTAAAGCACCATTTAATACAAATTTTTTATATTTTAAAACAGCGTCTTTACCATCGGTATCTATTGACATAGAAAAATCGTTCTTTTCTGAGTTTGTTGAGATGTATTGAGCTGAGTCTTTTGAAACTTTTTTACCATCTTTATCTCTTGCCATAAGTTGGAAGTATACTTCTCTAGTTGAGATTAAATTTGTTTGACTGTTTTCTCTAATATGCATAGAGCCTTCAAAGCCCACATATCTTGTTATAGCAGCTCCTAAAAATATAAAAATAAAGCTTATGTGAAGCAAAAAAACAGGAAGTTTTTTGATATTATAAAGTCTATACCTATAGATATTATAAGATAAGTTTATAACAAGAAGAAGCTGGATAATGCCAAACCAATCCGCCCCATATATAAACGCCCACGCTGCATCTGTTCCACTAACGCTCTCGACTATGGTAGCAATAGCGCTAAATGCAGCAAAAATAAGAAGTAAGATGACCATACAGGCCATGCTAAAAAAAGATGAAAATGGTTTATCCATTAATTTTCCTTAAAAAATGCTTTTGTTAAATTTGCTAAATTTGTATAAATTCAGCCCGATATCTACTTAACCTTAACAGGCATAAATAAAAAATCATATATTTTCCACTCGCCATTTATCTTGTGTAAAACTATGTTTTTTTCGAAAGAATGCTGCTGTTTTTTATAGTTTGATGTAAGTTTAACAACTGCTACAGAAGCGCTACTTAAATCTTTTAAATTCTCAAATTTAAGCTCAACTGTATCGTCGTTTCCTTTGTAATCATAATCTATGTAAAAAAGGTCTTTCCCGCCATTTAAATCTTTAAATTTTCTAAAATAATCAACATTATTATTTTTCTCTAAAAGCTGTTGGGCTTTATTAATATCGCCTTTTTCGCATAATAAGATAAACTCTTTAACAACATCAGCTGGATTATCTAAATTTTTGTTTGCACAGCCATAAAAAACAGATGCGATGAAAACTAAAGAAAAAATAAATTTTTTCATGAGGAAGCTCCTTAAAAATGTGAAGTATATAGGCACTAATTTAATATTGTTTTAATACTATTATATGAAAACCTTAAAATTGCAATATAAAAAAAGTCTAAATTTTAATTATCTCTTTTTGCTACTTAAAAGCTGCTTATAAAAAGGCATTTTTATCAAAAAAGTAATATAAATTTAACCTTTTTTCATATAAAAAATTTAGTAATAATTTTTTTGACTAAATTTAATCAATCATTTTTATATATATTTTTAAAAGTGCGATATTTAGGCTATATCTATTTAATATATCTAATTCATATAAAATAATTTAGGTTAAAAAAATTAATTATTTTTTTAAAGTTTTCAAATAAAATTTAAGCAAAGTATAAAGAAATTTACCTTAAAATCTTTTTGAGGTTTTATTAACAGATTTTTAACATAAATTCTATGGTTGCAAAATAACTGTTTTTGAAATTTATTATCAATTAGGCTTTAAGGAGGCTTTAATGAAAGAAGGATTGTTGAAACTAGCAAGGCGCGCCTGTATCATGGCTTTTGCCGCTACAGTGGCATCTTCGCAGCTATATGCTACAACGCAAAGCGAAGAGCTTGCAACTGAAGCAAAGAAATTTCAGGTTCCTGCAGGTCAGAGTGCAGCTGATAAATATCAGGTGAAACTCAACGACGCGGGTTTTGTACAAGAAGATAGTTCTGTTCCTAGAACACTTGAAGACTATGTTTATGGAGCAAATGATTTTTTTGATTTACTTATCAAGGTTCACCCGATGTTTAAATACGAAAAAGAGGGTCGTTTGATAGGTAAATATACTATGAGTGATCGTATGGAAGAGTTTGTTGAGATGAACCATGGCCCAGAATATGCTAAAAAAATGGGGCAAGATCATGTTGCAGTTACTTATCGTTTAGGTATGGAATCAATTCTTGATTATCCTAACAAATTTGTTGGTCCAAAAAAATGTGGCGAGTGCCACCCAGCACAATACGCCCAATGGTCAAGATCGCGCCACTCTCTTTCTGTTCGTTTTCCTGATGAGCTAGCAGAGGTTGATGGCGATCCAAAAAGAAAGATGTATGGCACGGAAGCTACCATTCTTCCATGGGGAATTTATCCAGATGATGTTTATGCGGTTATAGGAACTCCAAGAACAAAATATGGCTTTTTGGATAGATGGTTAGTTCGTGGAACTTATCATATCGAAGATGGAAATTTAAGCGATATGAGCGGTTATATGGTTGCAGGTGGTAACCAATTCTCAAGAAACTGGGCAGAACATATAACTCCAGAAGTTGCTAAAAAGATAGCTGAGTTTTCACCAGGTTTTCCAACTACAATGGAAGGTATGGCGCACAGTGGTTCAAAAGTTTGGGGTGTAAACTCATATGGTTCTAAAAACAGAGAAACTATGGTATTTCAACCAGCTAGTTCATACTGTGAAGTTTGCCACAGCTTTAAATTTGATTTTAAAACAAAAGATGAGTTTTTCGCAGCTATCGGAAACAAAGATGAACTTAGAAAACACACTATAGCAAAAGGTATTCACTGTGAAGAGTGTCATGGCGCTGGTGCTCACCTTTATGGCGCAAGAGGCGCTGGTATGCCAAGTAACTGTGAAAGATGTCACCAAAGATTTTCTTACCATGAAGATGATGCAAAAATCGATCCAAGAAAACCATTTAATGCATACTTCAAATCAAGTTGCCCATCTTGTGGAACAGAGGGTGCTCAGCTTTATAACTCAGTTCACTATGATAAAGGTATGAGATGTAACACTTGCCATGATCCGCACGAAGTTACAGCAAATGACTGGAGAACAGAATATACTTTAACCGGTATTAAAAAGACTTGTCAAGATTGCCACGAAACACAAACTGAATTTGCTAAACAAACAGGTGGAATTCACGCTAAAGATAACTGTACAGGATGTCATATGCCTAACATGATGAGTTGTGAGAATTTCGCAGCTATTCAAAACCCAGATAAAGCTGGATTTGATAATGTTAGAGCAAGCCATATCTGGAAAATTAAAGTTGATAAAACAGCTAAAACTATAAACCCACCAGAAGGCAAAGATAGAGATCCTCTAACTGTAAAAGGCTGGAGATTTGCTAGAGATACTAATGGCAAGTTCTTTGTCGATTTGATGTGGAGTTGTGGTAGAACAAGCTTTAGTGATGTTAACTTAGTAGGACCTGGAGCATCAGGATGTCATAGCCCGATACAATCAACATTGCCAGATGATTTGAAATATACAAATCAAGAAGAAATTTATGATGCGGTTATGAAATGGCAAACACCTGTTAAAACAGGATATGAAAGCATTAAAAAAGGTTTAAGAGATATAGATAAAACTATAGCTAACAATCCTGGCTTAAGTGCAGCTAAGAAAAGCGAAGCTATGTTACTTGCAAAACAAGCAAATGATATCAAAGATAGGCTTGAAAAAGATGGCTCATGGGGAGTTCATGGACCACAATACTCTAGTAAGATAGTTAATGAGGCATTAGTATATATTGAGCAAGCTCATAATATACTAGGAATTAAAAAATAATAGCCTTGCAAGCCGGCGCAAAATTCCGCGTCGGCACAAACTATAAAAAGAAGGTTACAAGGACAAATGTATGAAAAAAATAATTAAACAAATTTTAACTATCATTTTTGTCTTTTCTATCTCTATTTTAACCTATACTCCACAAGCACACGCTTCTGGTGAAGGTAGCATGGCTGTTGTTGAGGGCGTTATACCTATTAGCATATCGCAAGCTAAAAAATTGATGGAAGAGGGAGCGTTAGTTTTTGACGCTAATGTAGATGAAGTTAGAAACGAGTATGGATATATCCAAAATTCCATACATATAAATGTAGAAAACTGGCAAAAGTTACTACCAGCAGATAAAAATACTGTTATGGTATTTTACTGCTTAAATAGAATTTGCTATACAAGTAGCGAAATGGCTTTGGCTGTTATGAAAATGGGATATAAAAATGTGTATGTTATGCTTGAGGGTATCGAGCAATGGATAATATATGGAAATCCTGTCGTAAAAGCTTCAAAGTCACCAACTGCTGATAAGTATAAATATCTAGGAAGTAACAATTGGAGAAATTCAGATAAAGTAACTGACTATACCGATGTTATTCACAGACAGATGATGTATGGCGATATCCCTTCTTGTAGAGATTGCCATGGTATAGATGTTGGGCAAGATAAAAAAATGATACAAGAGCATTTTGCTAGCAACAGAGACAATGTAAACAAAAACTGTACAAGTTGTCATGATGATATCGGAACGATATTTATGCAAAGCGCTCACAGTAAACTAGTAAACACAAAAGAAAATGCTCCTATGTGTTCAGACTGTCATAGTATACATCTAGGTAAAGAAACTACTATGATAAATATGAAAAAGATGAGCGATCAAAAGTGTGGTGAGTGTCACGAAAAAGAGCAAAGTATGTATCATCATACATTCCATGGTAAAGCTATGGTGCTTGAAAATGCAGGTCAAGCTATAAGCGTTGCTGCTTGTTATGACTGTCACGGCACACATAATATCTTTAAAATAGATGATAACAGATCTACGCTTTATGCTGGAGAAAACAGGATAAATACTTGTGCTGAGTGTCATCCAGGCGGCAATGAAAACTTCTCAAATTTCATCGCTCACGCAGATCACACAGATAAAGAGAACTATCCGCTACTTTACTATGCGTTTGTTTTCATGACTGGTTTGGTTGTAGCGGTGTTTGGGTTCTTTGGGCTTCATACATTCTTCTGGTCAGTTAGACTTATAATGACAAGGCTAAAATATCCAGAACAATGGAAAGCGGCAAAACAAAAAGCTCATGCAGATAAAGTTATCATAAAAAGATTTAGCACGCTTCATAAGTGGCAACACTTCTTTATGGCTGCAAGCTTCTTAGGACTAGCATTCTCTGGACTTCCACAGAAGTTTTACACAGCTTCGTGGGCACAAAGTATGATAGATATGATGGGCGGACCAATCGGAGCTACCGTTGTTCACCACGTATCAGCTATCATTATGGGACTTGTGTTTATAAGCCATATAATAGAGATTATCGTTCATGCTCTTAAAAATAAAGATGCGATAAGAAACCCTCAAACAGGTAAGCTTGAGCTATCGTTGTTCTGGAAAAAACTATTTGGACCAGACTCGCTAATGCCAAGATGGCAAGATTTTACCGATATGAAAAACCACTTCTTATGGTTCTTTGGTAAGGGCGAAAGACCACAGTTTGACAGATGGACGTATTGGGAAAAATTTGACTATTTGGCGGTATTTTGGGGTATGTTTATAATAGGACTTTCTGGTCTTATTTTATGGTTCCCAGTGTTCTTTACAAAACTTTTACCAGGATGGATGTTAAATCTTTCAACTATAGTTCACTCTGATGAGGCGCTGCTTGCGACTGGATTTATCTTTGCGGTTCACTTCTTTAATACTCACTTTAGAGCCGATAGATTCCCGATGGATATGGTAATATTCTCTGGAACTTTAAGCGAAGAAGAGATTAAACAAGAGCGAAAACCATGGTATGATAGACTAGTAGCTAGTGGTAAACTTGAAAAACTTAAAGTTAAAAACTCTAACTTTGAAAGCTGGAGCTGGTTTGCTAAACTCGTTGGCTTTGCTATGCTAATCACAGGAATGGTATTCTTATTCTTGATGATATATGCGTTTGTTGAAGCTGTATTCTTCTAAAATAAGCCGCCTTTTTTGGCGGCTTTATATATTATTATCCATAAATTTTTTTATAAAAACTTTATTTGTTATAGAGTAAGGCACGATTTTAACACAAGAATTTGCTGAGTCTAACTCGCAAGCTTGCACGGTTATATGTTTTTTCAAGCCCTTTTGTCTAGGCAAGGCGATGTAAATTCTAGGCGTTTTTTTACTTAAATTTAAAGCTAACTTTATCTCTTTTTCATAACTTTTTTTATCATCTATATCAAATGTTTTAAAAGCCGGTAGTATCCCAACAACAGGCTTATCTTGAACGCTTATATAGATAATCCCATTTTCTATATAGACTTTTTTATCTTGGTGGATTCTAGATATTTTGTTAAAAATAAAATTTCTAAAAAGCTCATTTGCGTTAAAAACTAAGCCATCGTTTAAAAACATGCTTGCTAGTTTTGCCGCTTTTAGGCTTGGTTTGCTTGCTAAAATAGGTGGTTTTGTGCTGTTAAATAAAGAAAAAAGTATCAAATTTGATGTGATACAAAACTTGTTTGCTTTGCTAAATTTAAGTTCTTTTGGCATTAAAAGTGCTTTAACCATTTTTGTAAAAATATCTTTTAAATCGCCATTTTTAGCATATTTTAGCGGAATTTTTAACTCATTTTCTACGCATGAGTTAAACTGAGTTAAAAAAAGTAAATTTATCGTTTTTTGCTCGCTACCATAAAGAAAATTTGGAACTATATCGCCTCTTTTGTCAAATCCAAAAAACATAATCATCCTTTATTCGCCATAAATAATTTTATAAATTTATCAATATTTTTAAATTTAAAAGCTATTTTTAACCATTAAATTTGAATAGTTGAAATCTCGTTCCAGTTATATGATAATGATTATTATAATATAAAAATCTGAATTTAAAGTAAAATATATAAGAAAGATATCAGCATTATTGTGAGGTAAGTGTATAAAACTATTTAAACATAAAATTTATAACTAGAACTATTTTTGGAAAAGTACAAAAAAGCTTGAAAATCGATGAAATTTATCTTAAATGGCATTATTTGTGTTTTAAATTTGCTTAAATGATTTAGTTTTATAATTAAGCATAAAGGTTGATTTTAAAGTTTTATCTGCAAACGCAAAAGTATAAATTTGGATAAATTTTGTTAAATATGCAGTCGCGCCAACAAACAAGATAAAGAATATTTAAAATATCTTTTAAATGTATGATAAAATTTTTAAAAATTAATATAGTTTTACCAAGAGAAATTTTATCAATAAAATTTTAAAATTTACAATGGCTAAATTTATAAACCAAAAGCAAATAAACAAACTAGATATAAATAACCAAAATAACAATATAATTAAATATAAAAAATTAAAATATTTATAAGCTAAATATCGCTTTAAAGCCAAAATATAGGCTTAAAAAATCAACATCAAAATATAAGATTTAACTAAATTTTATTAAATTTTAGATACATTAACAAATTATATAAATTTTAAATTAAGGAAACAAATGAGCTCTTTTGGCAAACTCATTCAGAGTTATAAAGATAAAAATCTCATATTGAGAATTCTAGTCGGTGTCGCTGTTGGCGCTGTGATAGGCTTTTGGGCGCAAAAACAAAGTGGATCTAACATTATAGGTTTTATAGGTATGTTTGGCGACCTTTTTGTAGGTGCGCTAAAAGCGGTCGCTCCGGTGCTTGTATTTATTTTGATTGCGGCGTCAATCCTAACTAAAACTTTTAGCAACGCAAAAGGGTTAAAACGAGTAGTTTTTTTATATATTTTAGGCACATTTTTAGCCTCTTGCGTTGGTGTTATAACAAGTTTTTTGTTCCCTACAACTTTGGTTTTAAACGTTCCTGTCGATATGCAAAGAGCCGTTCCTGCAAGCATTGTAGTTGTTTTAAAAGATTTGCTTTTTAAGATAGTTGATAACCCAGTTCACGCTATTTCGACTGGAAATTATATGGGAATTTTAGCATGGGCAATCGGCTTTGGTATCGCGCTAAGATACTGCACGAATGAGACTAAAAAAGTCTTTTCAGATCTTTCAGATGCGATAACTTCGATAGTTAAATTTATCATTCAACTTGCTCCTTTTGGTATCATGGGTTTAGTTGCGACTAGCGTTTATTCTGCTGGTGGCGAAGCACTTTTTAGCTATTTAAGAATTATCATAGTGCTAGTTTGTTCTATGGCTTTTGTTGCAGTTGTTTTAAATCCGCTTATTGTTTGGGTATATTTAAGAAAAAACCCATATCCGCTAGTTTTCACATGCCTTAAAGAGAGTGGTGTAACGGCGTTTTTTACAAGGAGTTCGGCTGCAAATATCCCTGTGAATTTAAACCTTTGTCGTAAACTTGGGCTTGATGAAGAGCTTTATCCTATATCAATCCCGCTAGGCGCAACGATAAATATGGCAGGCGCTGCTGTTGTTATCGCCATTTTAACTCTTTCAGCAGTTAATACCTTAGGCATCCAAACAGACTTTGGAACTGCACTTTTGCTTTGTTTGCTTGCTGCTGTTGGTGCTTGTGGTGCAAGTGGCGTTGCTGGTGGCTCTTTAATGCTTATCCCGCTTGCTGCTTCGTTATTTAACATTTCAAACGACATAGCGATGCAAGTTGTTGCGATTGGCTTTATAATTGGCGTTATACAAGACTCTGTTGAAACAGCGATAAATAGCTCGACAGACGTGCTTTTTACAGCCGTTGCTTCATATACGACTAGTCCACACGAAGACGCTCTTACAAAATGATTTTATAAAATTCCGCGTTCAAGCGCGGAATTTACTATAATTAAACTTTTTTTGACTAAAATACAAAGAAAATTTAAAGGAAATTTATGGAATGGAATTTAAAAGAATTCTTTGAAAACGAGTCCGAATTTAGTAAATTTATAGAAAAAACAGAGCAAAAATCACTTAAATTTAACCAAATTTACAAATCAAATTTAAAAGATTTAACACCAGAGCAGTTTTTAAAAGCTGTGCAAGAGTATGAAGAAATTTGCGAGAGTATCGCTAAGATCATGACTTACGCATATCTTGGTTTTGCTAAAGATACGACAACTGGAGCAAATTTAGCCAAAGCTGAAGAGTTGAGTAACAAAATCTCTGAAAATTTACTTTTTTTTAACCTTGAATTTAACGAACTTGAGTCAAATTTGCAAGATGAATTTATAAAATACAGTGAGCATTTTAGCTACTATCTAAGCCTTGTTGCAAAAGAGAAAAAACATCAGTTAAGCTTTTTAGAAGAGCGAGTTTTGCTTAGAACTTCGCCAGTTGGCGCAAGTGCTTTTTCTAGGCTTTTTGATGAGAGTATGGCAAAACTTAGGTTTAAATTTGATGATAAAGAGCTAAGTGAGGAAGAAATTCTTAGCTTGCTTCACGATACAAACCGCCAAACAAGGCAAAAAGCAGCCATTTGTTTAAGTGCGACTTTGGAAGAAAACTCACATCTTTTAACTTATATTTATAATATGATAAAAACAGATCTTAAAATCACTTGCGAGCTTAGAAATTACGAGCTTGGCGAAGAGATTATGCATGAGAGCAATCAGATAGAAAAAGCAAGCGTGGACGCTCTTATAGAAGCAAGCGAGGCAAGTTTTGGTTTGGTTAGTAAATTTTACGAGAAAAAGCGTGAGATTTTAGGACTTGAAACGCTATATGACTATGATAGATATGCGCCTATTGGCGAGGATAAGAGCTATAGTTTTAGCCAAGCAAAACAGATAGTTTTAGACGCTTTTGGCGAGTTTAGCCCTAAATTTGGCGAGCTTGCAAAAAAGGCGTTTGATGAGGGCTGGATAGATGTTTATCCATCAGCAAATAAAACAAGTGGCGCATTTTCTCACTCAAGCGTAAAAGAAGTTCACCCTTTTGTTTTGCTAAATTTTACAGATAAAAGGCGAGATGTATTTACTCTAGCGCACGAGTTAGGGCATGCTTTGCATCAGTATTTGGCTTATGATGTTGGATATCTAAACTCATCAACTCCACTTCCTACGGCTGAAACTGCTTCTGTTTTTTGTGAAATGCTAGTTTTTGACTATATTTTACAAAGAGCTGATAAGAAGGACAAAACCGCACTTTTAGCCGGAAAGTTAGAAGATATTTTTGCAACTTTATATCGCCAGATAAATTTTACTACATTTGAACGCCGTATTCACGCTCATGATGGCGAGCTAAGTAGCGATGAGATAAGCCAAATTTGGAGTGAAGAGTCAAAGAAAATGTTTGGCGATAGCCTTGTTTTAAATGATTATTATAAAATTTGGTGGAGCTATATCCCACACTTCATCCATACGCCATTTTACTGCTATGCTTATGCGTATGCACAACTTTTAGTTCTTGCGCTTTTTGGACTTTATAAGAGTGGAAAATGTGAGAATTTTGTCCAAATTTACACTGAGTTTTTAGCACTGGGTGGAAGTGTTTGCCCGCGCGATATGGTAGCTAAATTTAACCTTGATATAAACAGTCGTGAGTTTTGGCAAATAGGTCTTAAAGAGGTTGAAAAACTAGTGGATAAATTTATATCTTAAAAAGGAGAAAATGTATGTTAGAAAAGGTTTTAAACGATAGTGAGTTTGCTTTGATGATGCAAAGAAATGTCAAAGAGTGTGTGGAATTTTTGCTAAAAAAAGAATTTAGCTTTTCTGTAATGGCGAATTTAGAGCTGGTTTTGTTTAATCCAGATTTGCCAAAAGAGATAAAAGATACATTTAAATTTCCAGCTATTGTTTTTGAACTTGGTGGATATACTTTACAAAGTGCTTTTATAAAAGATGATGAGCTTAAATTTGAAGCTGGTTTTGGAGAGAATGATTTTGCCTCTGTTGTAAGCGTTCCATTAGCTTCCGTGATACAAATAGTAGTAGACAACAGCCCTATTTTGGTAAATTTTGCTATAACAAAGAGTAAAAAAGAGGATTACAAAAGAGCAAAATCAAGAAAAATTTTCTCGCTTGAAGAGTAAGCGAGAAAATTTATACTACATAAATTCAGGTTCTTTTATAGTTATAAATTTATTCAATTTGTCTTCGTTTTCTTTTAACGAAACGACAAAAAGAGTTCTTTTTAGTTTTATATTTTCAATTTTTGCTTCAAAAAGTGTGCTATCTTTTATATATCTTTTTGCTATAAATTCAGGCAAGAAAGCAAAATATTGTTGATTGCTATTGTAAATCAAAGCATTGATTACAGCAAGTGTGCTATCTAATGTATATGTTGCATTTAAATCCGAATATCTTATAGAATACCCACTAAAAAGCGCATCAAAATAAGTTTTTGAAGCATCTTTTATGAAATTTAATTTATACAAATCCTTAATAGCTAACTTTTTAGCCACTGGTTGGTTTGAAACTAAGACAAAGTTGTAGTCGTTAAAATGTTTATATATGATGTCTTTACCAAAATACTTATCATTTACTATAGCTAAATCGCACCTTCTATCCTCGATATATTTTAATATATCTTCTTCGTTTTTGACTCTAACATCGACGCCTAAATCAAATGTACTCGAAATATCGTCTAATATCAGAGGTATAATACACTCGTGAATAATCGGAGTTGTAGCAACCACTAGTTTTGACTTTGCATTTTTTATATTTGATGCCTCTTCGCTGAAAACTTGAAGAGTTATCTCAAACTTTTGACAAAGCTCTTTGAATTTTTCACCCTCTTTTGTGAGTAAAATGCCGTTCTTCTTGCGAAGAATCAAAGTTGCGCCTACTATCTCTTCTAACTTCTTCATCTGAAGAGTTACGGCTGGCTGAGATATACCTAAAGCTTTTGAAGCTCTAGAGAAACTTCTCTCCTCAACTATAACCAAAAATGTGTTAATGATGTTAAAATCTGTAAACATTACAATTTCCTTAAAATATTGGATTTTTTATGCGTCTATTATTATATTGATATTTTTTAAATTTTTGATAAAGTTTTTTAATTAGGTTATAAATTTTTGAAATTATTTTCTAATTAATTTCTTTAAGTAACACAAGCATAATGATTTTGTTAGAATTTTTTTGATAAAATATTAGATTAAAATTTGCAAAAGAGAGACGATGGAAAATATACTAAAAGGTTTAAACGACGAACAAATCAAAGCAGTAGAGCATATAGATGGTCCGATGTTGATACTTGCTGGTGCTGGAAGTGGCAAAACCAAAACCATAACTTCACGCCTTGCTTATCTTATAGCAAACGGCATAGCACCTTCTTCCACGCTCACTCTTACATTTACCAACAAAGCCGCAAACGAAATGCGAACTAGGGCGCTTTCTATGATATCGAGCAAGGTTTCAACCCCGCCTTTACTTTGCACATTTCACAAATTTGGACTTTTGTTTTTGAAATTTTACATTTCTGAGCTAAATAGAAAAAACAACTTTGTCATCATTGACACAGATGATAAAAAAAAGATTATAAAAGGCTTTGAGAGCGATATTTCTACATCTGTTTTATCAAACGAGATATCTAAATTTAAAAACTCGCTAGTAAGCGTTGAAGAAGCGGTTAAAACTGCTCAGATGTTTGGCGGGGAAGTTAGCAAACAAGCAAGCGGATACTACACAAAAGTGGCTGAAATTTATAAAAAATATGAAAATATACTAAAAAATGATAATTTGGTGGATTTTGATGATTTGTTAGCTTTACCTTATAAAATTTTAGATGCAAATCCGACTTTATGTGATGAAATTTCAAACAGATATCAGTTTATCATGGTCGATGAGTATCAAGATACGAACGATTTGCAGTTTAAACTGCTTGAAAAACTCTGCTGCGCTCACCAAAATTTATGTGTAGTTGGCGATGATGATCAAAGTATTTATGGTTGGCGTGGTGCGAAGATAGAAAATATACTAAATTTCAAAGATCAGTTTAATAGCGTAAAACTTATAAAGCTAGAAAACAACTACCGCTCAAGTGAGCATATTTTAAATGCTGCAAACAACCTAATAGACTATAACCGAAACCGACTTGGCAAAAAATTAGTAAGCACAAAAGAAAAGGGCGAAGAAATCGAGCTTTTTGAAAGCGATGATGAAAACTACGAAGCAAACAAAATCGCAAACGAGATAACAAAACTAATCTCAAGTGGCGTTAATCCAAAAGAAATAGCCGTGCTTTACCGTATAAACGCACTATCTCGCGCACTTGAAGATGGTTTAGCAAAGGCTAGAATTCCTTATAAGATGGTTGGAGGAATGAAGTTTTATGAAAGAGCAGAGATAAAAGATATCATAAGTTATCTAAGATTGATTACAAACAACAGCGATGATTTCTCGCTTCGCCGCATTATAAACCGACCAAAAAGAGGACTTGGTAAGGTTGGACTTGCAAAAATCGAAAAGCTAGCCTTTGATAGCAAAGCTTCACTTTTTGATACGATTTCAAATTTAAGCGAAGCAGATGTTAGTAAAAAGGTTTTAAAAGAGTTAAAAGAGCTGGTTAAAAGCGTAAAATCACTAGCAAAAGTAGAAAATTTCTCTTTGATGATAGATAAACTTGAGGATAATTTTGGACTAAAGGCTTACTATAAAAGTTTAAATGATGGAAGCGATAGAGTTGCAAACATCGACGAGTTTTGCGCCATGCTTAAAGATGAGATTGTAAATAACGCAAATTTCGAGCTTGAGGAGTTTTTAAACGAGCTTAGTCTTCAAAGCGAACAAGATGCGATAAGCGATGAAGCCATTTCTATAATGAGCGTTCATGCAAGCAAAGGACTCGAGTTTGAACATCTTTTTGTTATCGGACTTGAGGAGGGATTTTTCCCGCTTATAGGCGATGGAAGCGATATAGAAGAGGAGAGAAGACTTGCTTATGTGGCTATAACTAGAGCTAAAAGTCATCTAACTTTAAGCCGTTCAAACAGTAGATTTTATAAAGGCAAAAGAGAAAGGCTAAATAAAAGTAGATTTTTAAGTGAGGCTGGGCTTTGTGAAGGTTCTTTGGTTTTTGAAAAGAGTGATGATCTTAAAAAAGGGGATTTGGTTAAGCATAAACTCTTCGGTATGGGAAGAATAATTTCAATAACTAAAATCAAAAATGAATCAAAACTTAAGATAAATTTTGGCGGTATTAACCGTGAGATTATGTCAAGTTTTGTTGAGAAAGTCGTATGAACCGCCTTTTTGTCGCAAACAAGCCAATGGGAGTTGGCTCAAATCACTTTTTAAGCAAGCTTAAAAGAAAATATGGTGTTAAAAAAGCTGGTTTTTCAGGCACACTTGATCCGTTTGCAAGTGGGTGCTTGATAGTAGCTTTTGGCGAGTTTACCCGCTTTTTTCGCTTTCTTAAAAAAACTCCAAAAATCTATCAAGCCACTATCTGGATAGGCGCAAGTAGCCCAAGTGGCGATAATGAAAATATAAAAAGTGTTGAAAAACTTCTTGCATTTCATTCAAGTGCGATTGAGCTGATAGCTAAGAGTTTGGTTGGCGAGCTTGAGTATATCCCACCTAAATTCAGTGCTAAAAGAGTTGATGGTAAAAGAGCGTATGAACTAGCTAGAAAAGGCGATGAATTTGAGCTTAAAAAAAGCGTTATGAGCGTTTATAGCTGTGAGATAATCTCATATATGCATCCGTTTTTAAGCTTAAGACTAAGCGTTAGTGAGGGTGCTTATATACGTTCATATGCTGAACTTTTTGCTAAAAAATTAGGCGTTAATGCGACTTTAAGCGCGTTAAAAAGAGTAAGTGAGGGTGAGTTTAAATTTGAAGATGAAAAGGCGTTAAATCCGCTTGAGTATCTAAATTTAGCTCCAAATTTATATCTTGGAAATTTTGATGATGTAAGACTTGGCAAAAAGCTAAATTTGGTTGATTTTAAAAATCAAAATGATGGCGAATACTTACTAAATTTAGACGATTTGCACTCTATAATCAAGATAGAAAATGGCAATGTTAGCTATCTTTTAAATAGGATAAAAATTTGAAAAGTTACGCAAAGATAAATGTTTTTTTAAAAATCGTCGACACAAGAGCCAACTACCACGAGATAATCTCTCGCTTTGTTTTGCTGCCAAATTTATATGATGAGATTTCGTTTAAAAAAGCAGATTATAATGATGAGCTTATTATAGTTTCAAATGTCAAAATAGATGGAGAAAACATCATAAAAAAGGCTTTTTTAGAGCTTTGTAAATTTGGGTTTAAAAATGAGCTAGAGGAGTTTTTTAAAACTCATGATGTGGTGTTAGAAAAAAATATCCCTATGGGAGCTGGACTAGGTGGCGGAAGTAGCAACGCAGCGTCTTTTTTGCACCTTGTAAATGATACGCTTAAGTTAGGTTTAAGTACAGAAAAACTTGTTGAAATCTCAGCTAAAATCGGCGCTGATGTGGCGTTTTTTGCATCTGGGTTAAAAAGTGCAAATGTTAGCGGCATAGGAGAAGTTATAAGCGAGTTTGAAGATGATGAGTTGGATTTAGAAATATTTACACCTGAAATTTTTTCATCTACGGCTTTGGTTTATAAGGAATTTAGAGCAAATTTTATGGACAAAATGGATAAAAATTTAGCTTTAAATTTAGTAAATTTAAGCTCAAGCGAGATTTTACAAGGCTATAAAAACTATGAGTTAAACGATCTTTTGCTTCCTTGTCAAAAGCTCTATCCAGAGCTAAATTTAGGCGATTTTGAGTTTTTAAGCGGGAGTGGAAGTAGCTATTTTAGAGTAAAAGGAAATTAAATTTTGAAAGATTTAGCAAGAAACAAAAAAGCCCTTCACGACTTTAGCATTTTAGAAACTTTTGAAGCAGGTATTGTGCTAAAAGGTAGCGAAGTTAAGTCGTTGCGTATGGGAAGGGCAAATTTAAAAGATAGTTTTGTGCGTATTATAAAAGGCGAGATGTTCTTGCTAGGCGCCCATATAAGCTATCTTGAAAGCACAAACGCGCACTTTAGACCAGATGAAAAAGCTCCTAGAAAACTTTTGATGCACAAAAAGCAGATTGATAAACTTTTTGGAAGTGTTAGCAAAGATGGGCTTACAATCGTGGCTTTAGCTCTTTATCTAAATGAAAAAAACAAAGTAAAAGCCAAAATCGCCCTTGCAAAAGGTAAAAACATCCACGATAAAAGAGAGACTTTGAAGAAAAAAGATGCCGATCGTGAGGCAAGAGCGGCGATGTCAAATTTCAGTAAAGGTAAAATTTAAATAAAGGATAAGTATGAAGAAGTATTTAGCAGCTATTTTAGTAGCTTTTGTCTTAGTTGGTTGTAGTCAAAACGACTCATCGCAAACCGATACAACAACAACTAAACCAAGTAAAAACGCCTCTTACAAAGTTGGCGATAAAATTTTGCTTAAAAGCGTAACTGGTAATGAAATCACAGTAGTTAGAACAGAAAATGGCTTTAAACTCGATGGAAATGATAAAATGGTTATGTTTGATATATTTGGAACTTTTTGTCAGCCGTGCCGTGATGAAGCGCCACACTTGATGAATTTCCAGCTAAAACATAGTGATGATTTTATGATGATAGGGCTAATTCATTTTGAAGATGTTGATAATCAATACATTATCGATAATTTCTCTAAAAACTACAACGCTTATTATTTTATAGCGAACTCAAAAGATAACCCAAATGAGCGTTTGATAAATCAAATTTTAAAAGATATAAGCTATAACCATGCGATTGCTTTACCGTTTAAAGTGCTTTATAACAAGGGCGCTCCAGAGATACTTACTGATAATGAAATGCGAGTTCCAGAGGGTAGAAAATACTACTTAGGTTCGGTTAGTACACGCATTTTAGAAGTAGATTTTAATAGGATAAAAAATGCCAACTAAGAGTGAAGTCTTAGAAAAAACTAAAACTTTTTTGCCAGAGCTTTACAATGTTATTTTGCATAACGATGATAAAACAACTATGGATTTTGTAATCGAAATACTCATGAGCATTTTTAACAAAAGCTTTGATGATGCCGCTAAAATCATGCTTGAAGTTCACAACCACGGCAATGCAGTATGCGCAACTTATACCAAAGAAATCGCGCTTAGCAAGCAAAGAGCGGTTATAGAAGCTGCAAAAGCTGCAAATTTTCCACTTAAATGCACGATAGAAAAGGAGTGAAATGTTAGATTCGCATATAACTTACTATCTTCAAGAAGCTAGCAATTTTGCTCGCCAAAACAACCACGAGTATATAACAACAGAGCATCTTTTATATGTTATTTTGACTATGGATGATGATATAGATGCGATTATAACTAATCTTTTTGAAAAGACAAATACGCGAGATTTGATAGATAATTTAAGCCTTATCATTTCTAAAAATCCAAAAGTAGATAAAGGCGTTATGCCCACTCTTAGCTACTCTCTTGAGATTATTTTAAACAACGCAAGCATGTCTTCAACAATTTTTGATAGTGCTACATACATCCAGACTTTGCTAAAAGATTCGACATTAGACTCTGCAAAAGTTTTGCAACATCATGGCATAAACAGCTTTAACATAGCTGGTATAAGCTTAGATGATGAAAATGAGTTTGAGGAAAATGAGCATAAAGAAGATGAGTCTTTTTTATCTAAATTTAGTATAAATTTAAACCAAAGAGCCAAAGATGGGCTTATCGACCCGCTTATAGGCAGACAAAAAGAGATAGATAAAACCTTAGAAACTCTTTGTAGACGCAAGAAAAACAATCCCATTTTAGTTGGTGAGGCTGGAGTTGGAAAAACAGCCATAGTAGATGGAATCGCCCTTAAAATCGTCAATGGCGAAGTGCCAGACAGACTTAAAGAAAAAATCGTTTACGCACTTGATAATGGCGCGCTAATAGCAGGGACAAAATACAGGGGCGATTTTGAAGAGAGGCTAAAAGGCGTGATTGATGAGCTAAAAAAGGATAAAAATGCAATTCTTTTTATAGATGAAATTCACACTATCATAGGCGCTGGCGAGGTTAGTGGCGGTGGTTTGGATATGGCAAATATCTTAAAACCATCGCTAACGCAAGGTGAGATTTCATGTATCGGCGCTACAACTTATGCTGAGTTTAGAAATTTTAACAAAGACAAAGCGCTTGCTCGCAGGTTTTCAAAAATCGATATTAACGAGCCTGGTTTAGAGGATAGTTTTGAAATTTTAAAAGGCTTAAAAGGGCGTTATGAGGCTCATCATGAGGTTAAATTTAGTGATGAGGTGCTAAAAACTGCGGTTGAACTTGCTAAAAAGTATCTAACAGATAAATTCTTGCCAGATAGCGCGATTGATTTGATAGATGAGACTGGCGCGTATTTTTCTCTAAGTCAGAAAAAAGGCGCAAATGTTAAAAAAGAGGACATTATAAACACCCTTTCAAAAAGTGCAAACATAAGCAACATCTCGCAAAACAAAGATAACACGACTGTTTTAAAAAATCTGGAAAAAAACTTAAAAAGCCAAATTTTTGGGCAAGATGAGGCGGTGGTTGCGCTTTGTAAAGCTTTGATGCGCTCATATGCGGGACTTAAAAATGATACTTCGCCCATTGGTGTGTTTTTATTTACCGGAAGTAGCGGTATAGGAAAGAGCGAGCTTGCAAAGGTTTTAGCTCAAAATTTAGGAGTGAATTTCGAGCGTTTTGATATGAGTGAGTTTATGGAGGCTCATAGTGTTTCAAGGCTGATTGGCTCTCCTCCTGGATATGTCGGTTTTGAAAGTGGTGGCGTACTTACGAATAATATTAAAAAATACCCATATAGCGTGATTTTGCTTGATGAGATAGAAAAAGCTCATCCAAATTTGGTAAATATCTTTTTGCAAATTTTTGATAACTCAAATTTGACTGATAATACAGGTTCAACGACGGATTTTAAAAATACAATCATCATAATGACATCAAATTTAGGCACGAAAGAAGCCCCGCAAATGGGCTTTACAAAAAATGATGAGTATAAAATCCAAAGCGCTATAAAAGAGTTCTTTGCGCCTGAGTTTAGAAACCGCATAGATAATATCATAAATTTTAACCCACTAAATAACGAAATTTTGCTTAAAATAGTCGAAGCAACCATAAAAGAGTTGCAATCTCGCCTTAAAAATATCAAAATCAAAGTTTCAAAAGAGGCAAAAGAGTATTTTATAGCCAAAGGATACAGCGCGGAATTCGGCGCTAGAAATCTAAAACGAGTCGTAAATACTCAAATCAGCGATGCTATAAGTGGCGAAATTTTATTTGGCAAACTTAAAAATGGTGGAAATGTAAGCGTTGATATGAAAGATGAAAATTTAGAGTTTAAATTCGCAAGTAATTAAATTTATAGGCTGCTTTAAAAATTTAGATACAAAATATAAGTTAAGGCTTGTGTTTTGTATCTAGGTGCGATTTTTGCTTTAAATTTAAATGCTTGCACTTTTAAAACTTCAAAGATTGATTTTATGTTTTATCTCTTGTTTAAATTCACATACTCACACTTTTAAAACTTTAAAAAATTCAACGCCTCTCGTGAATATGTGCGAGTTATCGATGCGAAGAAAGATACATTCTAAATGCAAGATATAAAAATTTCCAAACTTTTATAATAAATTTATAGGTGTTTTAGGCTATTTTTAGCATTTTATTTCTCCATTTTTCTACGACAAGAAACAAAGCTTAAAATGATAAAATCTTTAATATTTTTATAAGATATTACAACCATGAGTAAAAACAGAGTGTTTATAAAGTCTAATTTTTAAATCCGAAAAATATAATTATAAAAAACATATTTGTATGGTATAATATTAAAAATTTATATAAAAAGATAAAATATGACAATATATGAATTAAAAGTTTTTATTAAGTTAAAATTGCCAGTCGATTTCTTTCAAAATCCAGAGTTTCTAAGCAAAAATATCAACCGCTCATTTTTAGAAGATGATGAGTTAAGAGAGTTGCATATACAAGATGGTATAAAGCCTTATTCAATCGATTTTTTGAGGCATGATGGATATAGAAAAGATAGTTTTAAGGCAGAAGATGAGGTGTATTTTTTGGTGCGTTGTGTTAGTTTTGAAATCATTAGCCGTATGAGAACTTGCCTTGAGATTTCAAACCGCCTTGATTTTGAAGTTTTAGGAAGCAAAATCTCAACACTTAAGCCAAAATTTATAAAAAGCCTTTATACGATGTCGCCAGCTGTAGTCACTGTAAGTATCGATAACAAGGCGTTTTGCTGGACAAAAGAAGATAGCGATATAAGTGAACTTAAAAGAAGCTTAGAAGTGAATTTAAAATCCAAATTTGCTCTTTATGGAGGCGAATTTAATCTAAAAGAGAGCGATGAGATAATTGATTTAATCGAGATAAAAAACCATAAACCATTTATTTTCACATATAAAGATGGGCAAATTTTTGCGTATCGTTATCAAATTTACTTTGCTGAAAACAGATACGCTCAAAATCTAGCCAAAATCGCTTTAGCCCTTGGGGTAGGAGAAAAAGGTAGCCTTGCGTTTGGTTTTGCAAGAGTTGGGAGAGAGTCGTGATAAATGAAATTTTAGAGGTTTTTAACGAAAATTTACAAAATAATCCAAATTTAATTCTTGATAATTATGATTTAAAAGAGGGTCTTTATGTAAAATTAGATGAAAAAAAGTGCGAACACTTTATTGTAAAAAGCTACAAGAAAGATGAAGAAAATAAACTTTTAAAGCTAAATGGCGAAGAGGCTACAAGTAGCGATGTTACGTGGTTTAAGCAAAGAGATTATCTAAGTGTATTGTGGGATACAAATAAAGCTGTTTTTGATAAGAAATTTCATAGTATTAATTATTTAACTCTATTTTTTAAGGTTGAAAATTTTGATTATACGATTAGCGAATCAGCAGAGAATTTTGATGTATTTAAAAGTTTTAGTAAATTTAATAAATCAAAAGATAAAGAAATTCTATCTTTTCATAAAAATTATATCGATGATAAAAATAGATTAAATAAAATAGATGTAGCTAAAAATATTATTATTTCAAATTTACAAGGCATAAAAAATATAGCATTAGATAATGAAATTAAAAAAGGTTATATAAAAATATTTATAGATAGCAATTTTTGTGAATATGAAGATGAATCAAAAATTTATCTCGATTTGAAAATTTTTAATGATAACTCATATAATATCCTTAAAAATGGCGCAATTTATGGACTTTCAAATTTCAATATGGGAATGAACTCAAAAAAACCATTTTTGGAGCACAAGAATAGAAAAAAAATTGTTCCTATTCTTTTGACACAAGAAAATGTATTGATGCAAAAAGCATTATTCGATTGGTTAAGTTACCAAAGCAGAAAGTTTATAGATGATTTTAAAAACTTTTATTTGCTTAGATTTAATGATAATGGTAAGGCTATCATAACAGATTACGATTATATCCCTATTAAAAAAGACGATTATAACTTTAAACCTTTTGCGGTAAAAGATTTTTTAAATAGTGGTGAAAATAGTAATGATATTAATAAATTTAGTGAGTTTCAAGTTGAAATAAATCAAACTCTTTATAGCAAGCAACTGCTTAATAATATTTTTAATAACGACATAAAAGTAAATAGTTATATAAGTAAAGACTTACAAAATTTACTTTATCAAACAAAAGATACAATGGCAGAGTATTTTTATAAATTTAGTGAAGATAGTTTTTTATATGTTATCAAAAAACATGCAAATGATTTTATAAAGATTGCTTTACAAGATGAAAAATTTGGCAAGAAAAATGCAATAAAAGCTATAAATTTAATATTTAGCATAAGAGAAATCAAAGGAGAAAGTATGGATTTAGAGGCTATCATAAACACAGTTAGTTCTGCTTTAAAAAGCGAGAATATAGAAAAATTAAACCAAAATGAGTATTGTTTTTTGGCTGGACAAGTTGCTATGGTTTTAATGCACAAAAGCAAAACATCAAATAAAACTTATGCGTTGGCTGAGCCATATTTAAAAGCAAAAAATATCGATAGGTTAAAAAATGTTTTAAAACAAGATTTTGATAGGTATAGGCATGAAATTTATATCAATGATGCTAAATTTAGCAAAGCTTATTTGTTGTTACAAAACTTTGATAATGTACTTATAAATAGCGATATGGAGAGTATGATTTTAGCCGGAATGATGGCAAAAAATATAATTTACGATGATAAAAAATAAACTCAAGGAGAATAAAAATGAATAGAGTATATGGAGTTATAGGGATTGGTGCAAAGATGGCAAACTGGAATGCTGATTTTACAGGTAGACCAAAAAGTACTGGAAGTGGGGATATTTTTGCAAGTGATAAAGCGCTTAAATTTCCTATGAAAAAGATGTGGGAAAATGATGGCGAGAATGTTCTTTATGTGAAGTCTTTTAAAGATGGTAAAAATAATACTATAGTTCCAAATGAGTTAGCAGATAGATATAGGCTGATTTTTAACAACCTAAAAAAAGGCGAAACTGCAACAAAGGAGGTCTTGGCTAATCTTTTTAAATGTATCGATGTGAAAAATTTTGGTGCAACATTTGCAGAAGAAGGGTTTAATTTATCTATAACAGGAGCGGTTCAGATAGGTCAAGGAATGAATAAATATGAGCTTACAAATGTAGAAGTTCAAGATATTTTATCGCCTTTTGCTGATTCAAAAGCTAAAGAAAAAACAAAAAAAGACGCAGAAGAGGGAGTAGAGGCTAAACAAAGCACTCTTGGGACTAAAATAATGGTTGATGAGGCTCACTATTTCTATGGATTTTGTATAAATCCAAAAGCTTATGATGAGTATAAAAAGATTTTAAGTGACGAGAGCTTTGGATATACTGAGCTTGACTATGAAAAATTTAAAAAAGCAGCAAGACTTGGAGCCACATATTTTAATTCAAACTCTAAATTTGGTTGTGAGAATGAATTTGCACTTTTTATAGAGACTCAAAATGATATTTATCTGCCAGATTTGAGTGAATATATCGAATTCGATAGTCAAAATAGAGCTATAAATTTAGAAAAAATAGAAAAATTTATCAAAGATAAAGTGATAAAAGCGGAAATTTTTTATAATCCATTAGTTATAGAAGTAAAAAGCAAATTTGATAAATTTAACATTTATAACGGAGATAAAATCTAATGCAAGTTTTAAGCTTCAAGCTTAGTGGAAAGTTTGCTCATTTTAAAAAACCAGATGTAAATGAATATGCATATTTTACATACAATAATATCCCAAAACCAACCTTGCTTGGGCTTTTGGGAGCTATTATAGGACTTGGCGGATATACACAAAAATTTAGAGAAATTATTCAAAAAGATAAAAATTCACTTTTGAACGAGCCTAATAAAAGTGATGAGCCAGAATTTTATGAGAGGTTAAAACATCTTAAAATTTGCATTATACCTCTTGTTAAATTTGGAAGATTTTCTAAAAAAATTCAAGTGTTTAACAATAGCGTAGGATATGCAAGTAGCGAAACTGGCGGAAACTTGATAGTTAGAGAACAGTGGCTTGAAAATCCATCGTGGCGGATAATGATACAAGATGATGAAAGTGAAGAGTTTAAAAAAATTTCAAACTATTTATGCAGGGAAAAAGCCGAGTTTATCCCTTACCTTGGTAAAAATGATCATTTTGCAAATATAAGTGAGATCAAAAAGCTAAATTTGACTAAATTTAGCCACAATAAGAGTGTTATAAAATCTTTATATATAGATAAAAATGCAAAAGCAACCAAACCTGAATTTGGCGAATTGGGATTTTTGTTTCATGAGTTTTACCCTCTTAAATTTGACGATATGATGTTTTACGAATTAGAAAAAATAGCCTTTACGAACTATATTTGCGAACTTTTAGATGATGAGTGGTTTGAGTATGATGGCGGTGTGGTGTGCTTTGTGTAGATAGTAATATTTGGGCTCATACTAAAAAAGACAAAGAGCCCGAAACACTCAAAGAACATAGTAAATTAACGAAAAAATACCTACAAAATATAAAAAAAGCAAAAAGCTTAGATGGGCTAATAGTAAATTTAAGCAAGAAAATTTTAGAGGATGAATCCCTTATAAAGATATTTGATGAGTTGATTATTTGGCATGATATTGGCAAGACAAATCCAGCATTTCAAACTTTAAAGATGAAAAATCCAGCCTTCAACACAAAAAATATCTCAACAGCGCATTCTGATAAATCGTTTGAGTTTTTAAAAGAGCATTATAAAGAATTTATTTTTAAAAAAGCAAAAGAAAATAGCAAAATTGCTTATAGGTTTGTATGTATTTTTTATCACTTGCTTTCAAATGTCTTAAATCACCATGGAAGCTTAAAAGATGGCTTTGATGAGAAGTATTTATCAGACATAAATAATTTAGATAATGCTTTTAAAAGCTCGCTTAATTTAGTTGAATTTGATTTAAGCTTTTTTATTTTTATTAAGCTTCATTTTTCACTTTTGATAGCTAGTGATTTTTATGCAACAAGTGAATATATGAATGAACTTTCAATCAGTGATTTTGGAGTATTTGATAAGGATAAAAAAGAAGCTATTTTGGCTAAATTTAGTAAATTTTATACTACTTTAAAGCCAACTAAAGAAATAGATACTTTAAGAGCAAAAATATATAAAACAGCAGAAAAAAATCTGCTAAAAAATAGTGATAAAAACATCTTCTATCTTGAAGCTCCAACTGGAAGCGGCAAGACTATAACATCACTAAATTTGGCATTAAATTTGCTAAAATCAGAGCAAAATTTAAATAAAATTTTCTATGTTTTTCCTTTTAATACCTTGATTTCTCAAAGCAAGGCAGTATTTGATAGCATTTTTGAAAATGAGCTTGAAATCGCTGTTGCAAATAGTATAACATCGCCTGAATTTAGAGAAAATGAGCAAGAAGATAAAGAGAGTAATTATGATAAAACGTATATAAATCGCCTGTTTTTCAACTCTCCTTTTGTTTTAACAAGTCATGTTGGGCTGTTTAAAATACTTTTTGGAATAACAAAAGAGGAAAACTATCCGCTATATTCACTTGCAAACTCGGTTATAATACTAGATGAAATTCAAAGCTATAATCCAAATTTATGGGAGTTTATGGCATTTTTCTTTGATAAATTTGCTAAGGCATTAAATATTAAATTTATTATAATGTCGGCAACCTTACCAAAAATATCATCTATGTTAGAAAATGAAGATAACTGGTGTGATTTGCTTCCAAATAGCCGCGATATTTTTCAAAATAAACTTTTTAAAGATAGGGTTAAAGTTGATTTTTCACTTTTAGCTACGCCAAAAGATGAGATTTTTGAAAAGCTTGTGGAAATAACAAAAGAACATAAAGATAAAAAAATACTTTTTGAGTTTATAACTAAAAATTCCGCAAGAGAATTTTTTAATTATATTAAAGATAAATTTGATGGTTATGATATATTTGAATTAAGTGGCGATGATAACAAACTTTATCAAAAGCAAGCCATCGAAAAACTTAAAACTGATATAAAAGCAATAGTCGTAGCAACGCAAGTCATAGAAGCTGGGGTTGATATAGATATGGATTTAGGCTTTAAAAACATTGCAACTATCGAGAGCGAAGAGCAGTTTTTGGGTAGGATTAACAGAAGTTCGTTAAAAATGGGTGCGTTGGTTTATTTTTTCGAATATGATGATAAAAAAAGAGTTTATAATGATGATGAAAGAATGAAATTTAGTCTTAAAGATGAAAAATTACGAATTATTTTTGAAAATAAAGATTTTACACCATACTATAAAATGCTTTTAAAAGAACTTCAAACGAAAAATTCAAAGGCAAAAAATTCTTTAAAAACAATGCGAGAAAATTTTATCGAAGATATTAAAAAGTTAAATTTCAAAAGTATTTCAGAAAAAATGCAGCTTATAAATGATAACAGAGTGCGAGTTTTTTTGCCGTTTAAACTTGATATTAGCGGATATAATATGGATGAATATGGCGACATTAGTGAGTTTTTGACAGATGGTTTGCTCGATGGAAGCAAAGTATGGCAAAGAATTTGTGAGCAAAATAACGTTGAGAGTTTTTCAAGAAAAAGACTTAATGCTTTAAAACTAAATGCACTTTCAGATATTTTTTCTTTTAGTGTTTATCCATATAAAACTTTACCAAAAATGCAATTTAGTTTTTGCTTTATAGAAAATTATAAAGAATTTGTTGATGAAAATGGTAAATTTAATAGAACAAATTTTGCTAAAACTTATAATAATCAAGAGTTATTTGTATGAAGATAACTGGCACTTTGATTAATTATTTTTTTCATTGTAAAAGACAATGCTATCTTTTCTACAATCGTATAAATTTAGAAGATAACAGTGAAGATGTTAAAATCGGTAAAGCCTTGCATGAAAACAAATTTAAAGATGAAGTAAAGTTTGAAAACATCGCGCTTGATAAAATCACAGATGAGTTTGTCGTGGAGTTTAAAAAATCAGATAGTGATGAAGTCGCCGCTTCTTGGCAACTGCTTTTTTATCTAAAAACGCTAAAAGATGTTGGTATCATAAGGCGTGGCAGACTTGAGTTTAGCGAAAATAAAAATAACCCTAGAAAAACACTTGAAGTTGAACTTACACCCAAAAAAGAAGACCGGCTTGATGAAATTTATCAGCAGATTACAGAACTTATTAGGCTTTCTAGCCCGCCATCACCAAAAAAGACAAGTAAATGTCAAAAATGTGCGTATTTTAGCTATTGCTTTATATAAGGAAAAATTATGAAACTACATACTCGCTATATTTTTTCAATGGGTGAACTTTATCGAAAAGACAACTCGCTTGCTTTTAAAAACGAAAAAGAGACGAAGTATTTGCCTATAGAAGGTGTGCGTGAAATTTATTGTATGAATGAGGTTAGTATCAACACAAAGTTGCTTGATTTTTTAGCAAAAAACGGCATTATTTTGCATTTTTTTAACTATTATGGAAACTATAGCGGAAGCTTTTATCCAAGAAAAAATTTGATAAGTGGGCGAGTTTTGATAGCTCAAGTTGCGTCTTTACAAAACAGAGAAATCATCGCTAAATCGATAGTTAAAGGCATTGCGCTAAACATATATGAAGTGCTTTATCACTACTTTAGACATGGAAAAAGCGAGCTTAAAGCATTGCTTGAATATCTAAAATTTGATGCTTTAAATTTACTTGATAAGGCGAATAATATAAATCAAATAATGTTTATCGAAGGTCAAATTTGGGCTAAATTTTATGATAGTTTTGAGCTGTTTTTAGATGAAAGTTTTGCACTTGGAAAACGAGTTAAGCGCCCGCCAAATAACCCTATGAATGCGATGATAAGTTTTGGAAACACTTTGCTTTATACTAAAACTATAAGTGCAATTTATCAAACTCATCTTGAGCAAAGCATTAGTTTTTTACACGAAAGTAGTGAAGCGAGGTTTAGTTTAAGTCTTGATTTGTGTGAGGTTTTTAAGCCGATTATTGTTTTTAAAACGATTTTTGAGCTTGTAAATTTGCGTAAAATAAATATAAAAAAGCATTTTGAAAAAAAGCTAAATTTTTGTCTTTTAAACGAAACTGGACGCAAAATATTTGTGCAAAGCTTCGAAGAGAGGATAAATGAGACTATTTTACACTCCAAACTTAAGTGAAAAATCTCATATAAAACTGCTTTAAAATTTGAAGGTTATAAACTAATAAAATTTATATGTGAGGGCGTGGAATTTGTGCCATTTAGCCTAAAAGATAAGAGATGAAACCTAAAAATTACAACTATGCTTATGTATTTTATGATATAAGTGAGCTTGAAAGTGATACCGGAAAAAGGCGTGTTACAAAGGTTTTTAAGGTGTGTAAGAAGTATTTTTTACATCATCAAAAATCAGTTTTTAAAGGCGAGATTACACCATCGAATTTTATAAAATTTAAAGCCGAAATAGAAAAAATAATAGATAAAAATATCGATTTTGTTAGCATAATACGACTTGTAAGACAAAGCGATGTGGATGAAATTAGCATAGGTGGAATGGCTTTTGATAAAAATGATATGTTTTTGTAACTTTTGTAATTTTATTCTTAATTTTGCTTAAAATTTCTTTTGTTTTATAATTTATTTTTATACTTTTTTAGTTAAATTTCAAAAAAAGATTGCTTAAGATTTTTCCAACTGAATTTTTGATAAAATATCTATAAAGGTCTATAATTCGAACCTTTGAGCTCTTTAACTTGTCATTGTTAAAAATTTAAATAAAGGCTGGAAAAATTATCATTATCTCTCCTAATTTTGGTAGTTTTATGGTATTTTGATGTTTTTAGGATATAATAATTATCGTTATTTTGCTTGAACAAATTTTGTATTGAAACAGATGTGGCTCGAACGTTCTAAGATAAATCATATTGATTTTGCTTGAACAAATTTTGTATTGAAACTTTATAAAAGCGTGTGCGTATCTGTTTTGTTGTGAATTTTGCTTGAACAAATTTTGTATTGAAACGCTTGAGATTGTAAGGCGTTGTATCAAAGGCAATTATTTTGCTTGAACAAATTTTGTATTGAAACGTTTGTTTTATTTCTAAATTTCCATATTTCATATGGGATTTTGCTTGAACAAATTTTGTATTGAAACAGTTCTAATAATGTTGATATATTAATTAATGGCGATATTTTGCTTGAACAAATTTTGTATTGAAACACCCTAACCATAAAAAATCCAAAAACGCTAAATTTGATTTTGCTTGAACAAATTTTGTATTGAAACTCGCGAATAACTATTATTTCTTTTAAGTCGGTTTTATTTTGCTTGAACAAATTTTGTATTGAAACACCCTATTGTATTCCCATTCTTCAAAAGAAATTTTTTATTTTGCTTGAACAAATTTTGTATTGAAACTCTGGTATTAGATTGTATTTTACTATCAAGAATGGATTTTGCTTGAACAAATTTTGTATTGAAACAGTTTTATTTTTTCTTGTCCATTTTTTTTAATCTTATTTTGCTTGAACAAATTTTGTATTGAAACTCCCCTATAGGGATTAAATCTAGATACTCGATTTGATTTTGCTTGAACAAATTTTGTATTGAAACTTTAGTTTTGAAGTGATTAAAATTTCAACACTTTCTAAAATTTTGCTTGAACAAATTTTGTATTGAAACTTGTGAACTTGAGCTGCAGCTAAGCTTCCAGAACTTAATTTTGCTTGAACAAATTTTGTATTGAAACTTTAAATCCTTATAGCTACTGTTTCTGTAAAGTTGATTTTGCTTGAACAAATTTTGTATTGAAACTCGCTTCGCAAAATAGGTGCTTTAAAGATAGATTTATTTTGCTTGAACAAATTTTGTATTGAAACGCTAGATAGAGGGGTTAATTCTTCTCTTAGCCAAAAATTTTGCTTGAACAAATTTTGTATTGAAACACCATTGCAACAAGTTTATTAAAATCTGCATCTGATTTTGCTTGAACAAATTTTGTATTGAAACAGAAATATAAGTGGCATGAGAGATATATTAAGAGGATTTTGCTTGAACAAATTTTGTATTGAAACAGAATGATAGTACTGAAAAAGGTGGTATGGCAGATTTTGCTTGAACAAATTTTGTATTGAAACTTGTTTACCTTTTTTACTAAATAGTTTTTTTCTTTTTATTTTGCTTGAACAAATTTTGTATTGAAACAATGAGTAGTTATGTTTGTTTTTATACTCCGTTAGATTTTGCTTGAACAAATTTTGTATTGAAACCTAATTTCAAGACTACTTAACTCTTCTAAACTTACTATTTTGCTTGAACAAATTTTGTATTGAAACGCATTAGAGCGAAAGAATGAAACTATTTTAACAAAAATTTTGCTTGAACAAATTTTGTATTGAAACTTAGGCGATATAAGTGACTTCCTAAACTACAATACATTTTGCTTGAACAAATTTTGTATTGAAACAGCAGACTAAGTGAACTAACAAGAACCTTAGGCATATTTTGCTTGAACAAATTTTGTATTGAAACTCTGCGCTCCTTATTAAAATTATTAAATTTACGCCTATTTTGCTTGAACAAATTTTGTATTGAAACTACAAGTGCCACCCATACCTAAAAAAGTAATATTTTTCATTTTGCTTGAACAAATTTTGTATTGAAACACCGTTACCTCGCCGTTAATCTTCTCAACCCCAACCTTATTTTGCTTGAACAAATTTTGTATTGAAACATTTTAAGGAGGTAAAGGTGTCAAGTCCACAAAGAATTTTGCTTGAACAAATTTTGTATTGAAACTCTTATATCCTTAATATGATTTTAAATTAACAAGTAATTTTGCTTGAACAAATTTTGTATTGAAACGGTAGAGCTATAGTTCTATATACCCATTTAGAATAGGTATTTTGCTTGAACAAATTTTGTATTGAAACATAGCTATCGTTGTGTATATCGACTACCTTTTTATATTTTGCTTGAACAAATTTTGTATTGAAACGATGTTGCTTCTTTGATTGTGAGTTAATATGCTTAGATTTTGCTTGAACAAATTTTGTATTGAAACAAATATTCTAAATAAACATCATTTAATTTCATATCTATTTTGCTTGAACAAATTTTGTATTGAAACGGTTCAATTGAATTAACAAAGGCTGTAAGAAGTGTATTTTGCTTGAACAAATTTTGTATTGAAACGCTAATTCGGCTTGTGTTAAGCCTTTTTCTTCTCTTATTTTGCTTGAACAAATTTTGTATTGAAACAGCTACTAATATGCTTAAAAAGGCTAGTAGATGAATATTTTGCTTGAACAAATTTTGTATTGAAACAATAAGTGAAGCAGATTTAAAGACAGGTAGACTAGATTTTGCTTGAACAAATTTTGTATTGAAACCTTTCTTCTTCGTATAAGTAAAACAAAAAGCCATCTTATTTTGCTTGAACAAATTTTGTATTGAAACTTTTCAAACTGCACACAAAGCAGAGGCAAATGATAATTTTGCTTGAACAAATTTTGTATTGAAACCTAAATTCCTCTCCATATGAAGCCGAAATATCTTTTATTTTGCTTGAACAAATTTTGTATTGAAACATATGTTCAAATCCACCCTTGCTAACCCCACTACTACATTTTGCTTGAACAAATTTTGTATTGAAACTAAATTGCTCCGATAATCCTGTAATATTACCGTTAGATTTTGCTTGAACAAATTTTGTATTGAAACTTTGGAAGCTTAAAATTAAAAATAAAATAAAGAGATTTTGCTTGAACAAATTTTGTATTGAAACTAGGGAGTTTCACCTTTTCTTTACGCGTTACATAGAATTTTGCTTGAACAAATTTTGTATTGAAACTGGCATATCTATGCTGTATTGCTTGAGTTTTTTTAGATTTTGCTTGAACAAATTTTGTATTGAAACAAATACAAGAATAAGAAAACTATAAGTAATGGCATATTTTGCTTGAACAAATTTTGTATTGAAACCTATATAAGTGGTTTTCTATTAGCACTTTTATTTTTTATTTTGCTTGAACAAATTTTGTATTGAAACAGCTTATCGCGCTGCTCTTTACTTCTTACGTTTGTATTTTGCTTGAACAAATTTTGTATTGAAACCAAGCTACTAGGGCTAAAGTCTCAAACTGTCTTAGGATTTTGCTTGAACAAATTTTGTATTGAAACGCGCCTTCTTCTTCTATGTCTCTCCATATCCAAATTTTGCTTGAACAAATTTTGTATTGAAACATTAATTCAACTTGCGCAACTACTTCAACACTTTTAATTTTGCTTGAACAAATTTTGTATTGAAACTGTATGTGAGCATTGTCTGCTCTATCTTTCATTAGATTTTGCTTGAACAAATTTTGTATTGAAACAAAGGTAAATCTAAAATTATGCATGTAGTTAAAAAATTTTGCTTGAACAAATTTTGTATTGAAACTTTTTACTCCTAATTATTAGCTTTAACTCTATACTATTTTGCTTGAACAAATTTTGTATTGAAACTCTGTTTTAAGATAAATATTTACTACTCCAGCTCCTGATTTTGCTTGAACAAATTTTGTATTGAAACAGTAGTTCTACTTCGACTTTTAAAAGCTCTTTAAAGGATTTTGCTTGAACAAATTTTGTATTGAAACCTTAGATAATAAAATGCTACCTCATAAACAATATAATTTTGCTTGAACAAATTTTGTATTGAAACTCTGTTTTAAGATAAATATTTACTACTCCAGCTCCTGATTTTGCTTGAACAAATTTTGTATTGAAACAGTAGTTCTACTTCGACTTTTAAAAGCTCTTTAAAGGATTTTGCTTGAACAAATTTTGTATTGAAACCTTAGATAATAAAATGCTACCTCATAAACAATATAATTTTGCTTGAACAAATTTTGTATTGAAACTTGCTAAACTAGCTTTGCCAACTGCGTTTGAAAGAATTTTGCTTGAACAAATTTTGTATTGAAACATAAGTTAAATAATCTAGCTAAAAAAGAGGCATTAATTTTGCTTGAACAAATTTTGTATTGAAACGTTTTTCTTTATAGTTTTGATGCTGTATTACTTGTTATTTTGCTTGAACAAATTTTGTATTGAAACGCTAAAGCAAAATACATTCTATTTCCATCTAATTCATTTTGCTTGAACAAATTTTGTATTGAAACGCCTTTTTATTTAGTTCAACTTTCATAATTTAATGATTTTGCTTGAACAAATTTTGTATTGAAACATTTATAACGCAAACAGTGAGTTAGATGAGATTTTAAAATTTTGCTTGAACAAATTTTGTATTGAAACCTTAAATAGTTTATCTTGTCGCCAAGTTCGCTCATTATTTTGCTTGAACAAATTTTGTATTGAAACATATAACTTGCTCTGCTTCATTATCTTTTTTCATAGATTTTGCTTGAACAAATTTTGTATTGAAACTGTATTCCACCTGTGTTTGCATACTTATCCCAATAATTTTGCTTGAACAAATTTTGTATTGAAACAGCATTAGCCCAAATGGTGAGCATATGCTAAATGAATTTTGCTTGAACAAATTTTGTATTGAAACGTCATTAAAAAGCTCCAAAATCGATAATAAAGATTATTTTGCTTGAACAAATTTTGTATTGAAACCTTTTAAAAGCAGTGTTAAATCTCTTTGTAAATTTAATTTTGCTTGAACAAATTTTGTATTGAAACAGCTTAGTAATATCGCCAAAGTTTCTATCATCTTTATTTTGCTTGAACAAATTTTGTATTGAAACTATACTCTAACATTGTCAATTTTGCTTGAACAAATTTTGTATTGAAACAATCCCATAGATAAGATATCATCACCAGAATGATTACTATTTTGCTTGAACAAATTTTGTATTGAAACAGCGGTAAAGATGAAAACACAGGAAGAGAAACAAGTATTTTGCTTGAACAAATTTTGTATTGAAACAAGCCTTGTAATAATTAACATAGTAGTAATAGTTAAATTTTGCTTGAACAAATTTTGTATTGAAACAAAGGTAAAGCAATGGCTGTTGTTGGTCTTTTGACTATTTTGCTTGAACAAATTTTGTATTGAAACTAGAGTATATAAAGTATCTCATACTAGCATTCCTTGATTTTGCTTGAACAAATTTTGTATTGAAACAGCAAGAGTTAGACCTAATACAATAATTATAAAAGCATTTTGCTTGAACAAATTTTGTATTGAAACATCCCATCAAGGTGGGGAATCAAGTAGTTTTTATGTATTTTGCTTGAACAAATTTTGTATTGAAACCTTTCTTCTTCGTATAAATAAAACAAGAAGCCATCTATTTTGCTTGAACAAATTTTGTATTGAAACCGGTTTTGCTTAAACAATCTCACATTTATATCATCTATTTTGCTTGAACAAATTTTGTATTGAAACTTTATTATTTCTAAGAATTGTTTTAATTCTTTTAAAATTTTGCTTGAACAAATTTTGTATTGAAACATGGTTTCTGGACTTAACAGCTCTAATTTTTTAGCCAATTTTGCTTGAACAAATTTTGTATTGAAACAAGAAATTACCAAATGCGGGTATGATTGCAGCTGGATTTTGCTTGAACAAATTTTGTATTGAAACCCATATCTGGCACAACCAGCAATAAAGATAGAAAGATTTTGCTTGAACAAATTTTGTATTGAAACATCCATTCGCCACTATTTATATCAACACCAGATGAATTTTGCTTGAACAAATTTTGTATTGAAACAGTCTTAGTTTATTTAATATTCTTTCTAACATAGCATTTTACTTGAACAAATTTTGTATTGAAACAGCCTATCAAAACATCGATGATTTAAGAACAGCATTAATTTTGCTTGAACAAATTTTGTATTGAAACGCCGGATACTCGCTTCTAATTACTTCTAAATATCCATTTTGCTTGAACAAATTTTGTATTGAAACACAGTTGTATAATCATCCTTATTTATATCAGAACTAGATTTTGCTTGAACAAATTTTGTATTGAAACAAAGTTATACCAAGAGCATTAGTTATTTCTATGCTAATTTTGCTTGAACAAATTTTGTATTGAAACACAAAATAGAGTAGCTAAAACTCAAAATGAGACTTTAATTTTGCTTGAACAAATTTTGTATTGAAACTTATTTTAAGCAATATATAAGTATACAGATAGTATAAATTTTGCTTGAACAAATTTTGTATTGAAACTTTAAATTGTGTTTTTTATCAATTTTTGTAAAGTATTTTGCTTGAATAAATTTTGTATTGAAACCAAGTTATGAAACCATCTTTAAAAAGGTTTGTAACCATTTTGCTTGAACAAATTTTGTATTGAAACTAAATACCCCTCAACAATACTGCTAAATACCAATAACATTTTGCTTGAACAAATTTTGTATTGAAACTCTTTAAAGTTAGTTACATCTAGCTTTTTAAGCTTATTTTGCTTGAACAAATTTTGTATTGAAACCGCGCTGGCGGTCAATGTTTTTTAGCGCCCTGCCTGATTTTGCTTGAACAAATTTTGTATTGAAACAGTGTAAAAGATTTTTTATAATCAACCTTGATGGTAATTTTGCTTGAACAAATTTTGTATTGAAACTATTATGCTTATACGTTCTCATAGTTGCATATCTCTATTTTGCTTGAACAAATTTTGTATTGAAACATAAACTCATCTTTTAGCTCCCTATATACATCTCTTATTTTGCTTGAACAAATTTTGTATTGAAACGATTTAAAGAATGTATGCAAGCTATTTGGAGTAGAATTTTGCTTGAACAAATTTTGTATTGAAACATGCTGCATTGAGAATAAAGCATATTTAAGAAGAGCATTTTGCTTGAACAAATTTTGTATTGAAACTATCATATATGTAATATTTTTGTTCTTGTTCTGATAATTTTGCTTGAACAAATTTTGTATTGAAACCTATTTTATGTCTCTTTGCGGAATACTTACAGGCTTATTTTGCTTGAACAAATTTTGTATTGAAACTCATTACATACTCAAGCTTTTTATCGTTATTTGAGATTTTGCTTGAACAAATTTTGTATTGAAACTAATAACCCAGTCGCCAGAACTTAGACATGGATACAATTTTGCTTGAACAAATTTTGTATTGAAACACTTATGTATGGATGTCGTATAGTTGCTATTGAGACATTTTGCTTGAACAAATTTTGTATTGAAACAAGAGATTATAGGAATTTTAAGTTTGTAGATAATGAATTTTGCTTGAACAAATTTTGTATTGAAACCTTATAACAAGGCTAAAACACTCGCTAAGAGCTACATTTTGCTTGAACAAATTTTGTATTGAAACACAAATAAATTTCGAAGCAATATTTATAGGAGGAGAATTTTGCTTGAACAAATTTTGTATTGAAACATTCTAAATACTAGTATATCTTCTTGAGTATCAATGATTTTGCTTGAACAAATTTTGTATTGAAACTTCTTAGGTTTAAGCTTTCCATAACGTATATCATAAAATTTTGCTTGAACAAATTTTGTATTGAAACAGCACATAACTTTTACTATCGCTTTTGCTAACTCCAATTTTGCTTGAACAAATTTTGTATTGAAACAAGTACTAGATTTAACAACGAAATTTTAAAGGAAGATTTTGCTTGAACAAATTTTGTATTGAAACTATTTCTGCATTGCCATATACTATAGAATTATCAAAATTTTGCTTGAACAAATTTTGTATTGAAACAAGCTATGGTGTACTTTCTTCAAGTGATGTTTTTGCATTTTGCTTGAACAAATTTTGTATTGAAACTGGTATGGAAATCCAAGCACTGCTTCTAAACACTCTAATTTTGCTTGAACAAATTTTGTATTGAAACTTATCTTCTACTTCTATACCTTCAATATCTGAGCTAATTTTGCTTGAACAAATTTTGTATTGAAACTTGCTAAAAAAATAGCAAACAAAGCCGTAATTGGCAATTTTGCTTGAACAAATTTTGTATTGAAACAATAATATGTTTGAGCCGCCAGTATCCAACCCTATAATTTTGCTTGAACAAATTTTGTATTGAAACTTTCGAGTTAATCCATCTTTAAAAGTGGATAAGAAAATTTTGCTTGAACAAATTTTGTATTGAAACAACCAAAATTTTAAACCTTGCAGTTTTGGATAGATTAATTTTGCTTGAACAAATTTTGTATTGAAACGTATAAATCCAAACTATAAGAGCAATAATAGAAGCATTTTGCTTGAACAAATTTTGTATTGAAACTCTAGTTTGGTTGTTAATTTATCATATGGAGTATTATTTTGCTTGAACAAATTTTGTATTGAAACAATAATATGTTTGAGCTAGATGAAGAAACGTATGAGATTTTGCTTGAACAAATTTTGTATTGAAACGTTTTTCTTTATAGTTTTGGTGCTGTATTACTTGTTATTTTGCTTGAACAAATTTTGTATTGAAACGAGTTTGGCATAATGTTAAGAACTGGTGGCTTGATAATTTTGCTTGAACAAATTTTGTATTGAAACTAGGCTTAAAATTTCCAGTACTATATTCAACTCCTAGATTTTGCTTGAACAAATTTTGTATTGAAACTCTGTTATTTGTTTGTAGCCCAAGAAGTCATTTTCTATTTTGCTTGAACAAATTTTGTATTGAAACACTCTATTTCATTGTCTAGTTTTTCACTTTCCACAATTTTGCTTGAACAAATTTTGTATTGAAACTTTTAGTTACAACGAGATTATGGGGCTAGAAAAGGCATTTTGCTTGAACAAATTTTGTATTGAAACTTGATAGCAATATTGAAGTTATAAACTCTTTTAGAATTTTGCTTGAACAAATTTTGTATTGAAACTTTTTATGCAAAAATAGTGTAAAAAAGGACAGAAAGATTTTGCTTGAACAAATTTTGTATTGAAACAGACTTGCATTTACATTAAATAACCTTAATGTTTTATTTTGCTTGAACAAATTTTGTATTGAAACCGCTTTATATGCATAGCGAATATTAGTTTTGGTATGATTTTGCTTGAACAAATTTTGTATTGAAACGTAGCAAAGCAAACAAGGTATAAAGAGCAAGTACTATTTTGCTTGAACAAATTTTGTATTGAAACAGAAATTTCTCATTACTTTGAGTCTTTGTATAAGTTATTTTGCTTGAACAAATTTTGTATTGAAACTCACAAATATATGGCTCCATGCTATCGCCTACAGCACATTTTGCTTGAACAAATTTTGTATTGAAACAAAAATCCATTATCTCTTTATAAGGCACTGAGTCTATTTTGCTTGAACAAATTTTGTATTGAAACGTCAAAAAATCTGCCAAATAAATCCATCCAAAAGTCAATTTTGCTTGAACAAATTTTGTATTGAAACGCTGGCATTTTATTAAAATTAGTCACAAAATCTTTTATTTTGCTTGAACAAATTTTGTATTGAAACTAGTGTTTATAAACCAAATTATCCAGCCTATCGCCAATTTTGCTTGAACAAATTTTGTATTGAAACACAAACAGAAGATACCCTAATAATCTCTACTCTATATTTTGCTTGAACAAATTTTGTATTGAAACAACTTTATCAAATTTGGTTTGAGCAATTAGAGCCAAATTTTGCTTGAACAAATTTTGTATTGAAACTAAATACAGGGTTTATACTCAATAGGTAATTCATTATTTTGCTTGAACAAATTTTGTATTGAAACTTTTTCTATGTTCTGTCGGCTCTTTTGGGTATAGGACATTTTGCTTGAACAAATTTTGTATTGAAACTTCTTTATCATCTACCATTTTTCTATGTTCTGTCGATTTTGCTTGAACAAATTTTGTATTGAAACAGAATAACCTTTATCTTTTACTATTTTCATAAAGTATTTTGCTTGAACAAATTTTGTATTGAAACATAATTAATGCTCCAATTCCAGTAGAAATTAATGCAATTTTGCTTGAACAAATTTTGTATTGAAACTCAGCTAATCTAGCTAATGCCTCTTTTTTAGCTAGAATTTTGCTTGAACAAATTTTGTATTGAAACAGAGAGCAAAGAAAAGGCTAAGGAGCAAGAGCTTCCCATTTTGCTTGAACAAATTTTGTATTGAAACAACTTTACCACAAGCCCCACTACCAACACAACCTTATTTTGCTTGAACAAATTTTGTATTGAAACGTATATGTTACAGCGGCTTTGATATAGTATCTATCGATTTTCCTTGAACAAATTTTGTATCGAAACGATATAAAAACCATAAAAACAAAAACACAAAACCAACCGCCACTTCGCAAAATCATCTTGTTAATATAACTTTAATCTTTTATCGCTAAAATTTACAATTATTTTTATTTAAGGAGATTTATGTATCTATTTACTTCTGAAGTTGTAAGTCCGGGTCACCCAGATAAATGCGCTGATATTATCGCTGATAGCATAGTTGATGCGGTTTTGATGGAGGATAAGGATGCTAGAGTGGCGAGTGAGGTCTTTGTCGCAGGCAAGCATATCGTCATTGGCGGCGAGGTAAAAACAAATGCAGAATTTAGTTTTAAAAGGTTTGAGGCCATCGTAAAAGAGGCTCTTAGACACATAGGATACAACGGAAACCCAAATTTTACAAAAGAGCAATGTTTGCATCCAGATGACATCGAAGTTCATGTGCTTTTAAACAAGCAAAGTTCAGATATCAACCAAGGCGTTGATCAAGATGATGGCGAGATAGGAGCAGGAGATCAAGGCATTATGTTTGGATTTGCTTCAAATGAGACAAAAGAGCTTATGCCAGCAGCTATCACTTACGCGCGAATGCTTAGTGATAAGGTGTATAAATACGCTAAAAAACATCCAGAGCAACTAGGAGTTGATATCAAAACCCAAGTTACGCTTGATTATGGTAGCAAAGAAAACTTTGAAAACTGCAAACCGCAAAAAATTCACACCATCGTAGTCTCAGCTCCATGCGTCGAAACGATGAAAATCGAAGAGGTTAGAGCGCTTATCCAAGAACTTATCGATGATGCTGAGCTTCCAAAAGAGCTTTATACAAAAGAAGAAACTATCATCTATATAAACCCAACAGGGCGTTACGTAAATCACAGCTCTCTTCATGATAGTGGACTAACTGGTAGAAAACTTATCGTTGATAGTTTTGGCGGATACTCGCCAATCGGCGGTGGCGCACAGTCTAGTAAAGACTATACAAAAGTAGATCGTAGTGGGCTTTACGCGGCTCGTTGGATAGCTAAAAACATCGTTGCGGCTGGACTTGCTAAAAAGTGCATAGTCCAGTTAAGTTACGCAATCGGCGTTGCAAAGCCGACTTCTGTTAGCGTAGATACGATGGGAACGCATATAGAAGGTGTTGATGATAATATGCTTTCAACTTTTGTAACGCAAAAATTCGCTCTAACACCTCGTTGGATAATACAAAAATTTGGACTTGACAAACCTAGCAAAGAGACATTTTTATATGCTAAAGTCGCTGCTAAAGGGCAAGTTGGCGATGCTAGTTATCCATGGGAGAAGCTAGACGCGGTTGAAACTTTTAAAGATTTGGCAAAGTAGGCTAGTTTGAAAAAGATAGTGCTTGTTTTGTTTGGTTTTGTTTTTGTTTTATTTGCTGAACAAAACAGCACTTTAGCAATCTCAAAAGATAGCAATTTATCAAATTTAGAAATCAAATTTGATAAGAACGAAACATATAAAAACAGCTTTAAATTTGATAAAAACTTAAGTTTTAAACCAGAAAAAAAGTTAGTTTACGATAGATTTGAAGATAGCGATAAGCTTTTAGATGACCAGCACAGACCTTGGCTTTGTAAGAGTAAAAGCACAGAAAAACAGCAGGATAATATCTCGAATTTTATAGATAATGTTGGCGTGGTTTTTAACTATAGCTACTCGTTTGACAGCGGAAAAAATGGTTTTGATTTTGACTTTAAAAATAGAGATTGTTATTAAAAATTTTTAAATTTGGATAAATGTTTTTAATATAAATAATATATAAAATTAGTATAAAAAGGAATTAAATGAAGAAAATTTTACTACTTCTTGCACTTATGACAAGTTTTTCTTTTGCTGCGCAAACTCCACCAGCACAAGCAAAAGCTCCAGAAATAAAAGCTGAGTTAAAAGCAGAAGATGTCCCAGCCGTGTTAAATCAAATCGCACTTGAAGTTACAATGGGGCTTCCAAAAAGGCTTGATTATATTACAACAGTAGACAGAGTAACATCTAAAAAGAATAATATAAAGTATTATTATATATTAAACGATGATGAAGATTTTGTGTTAAGCAAATTTGATAAAACTAGAAAAAACGAATTTAGAAATCAAATAATTAAAGGTGCAAAAAGTTTTTTATGTCAAAACGCCAACACGCTTGAGCTTATGAAAAAAGGCGCTATTTTTCACTATATTTACGACCTTCGAGATGGCAAACGATACTTTTCGTTTTTCTTAGAAGCTAAAGATTGTAAATAATTTCATTAAAGAGCAAATGAGAATTTTGAAATTTAATAAAAATTTAAATTTGTTCTTTGATAAATAGTTGTTTCTTGGCGATTATTTATATAAGTTTAGTATATTTTACTTTTTCTTAAATTTATTACTAAATTTAAATTTTTTCTAATACTGTAAATCAAATCACTTATGATAAAATATTTTAAAAACTACCAAACAAAACCAACTCATTTTTTAAATAAATTTATAAATTTAACAACCCAAAGCTCTTTTGGCGTTATAATTTCGCTTTTGCTACCATTTACGCTGTGATAGACCGTAGTGCCGTGTTTTGTCGCGTAGTATTTGATTAAAAGGCGTTGCAAATTTGGCTCGGTTGATGGTGTAAACCAGCCGTTGTTTGAGATAGCAACTACAAATTTCGGCGAGTTTTTATAAGTTTCGCTTCTTGTAACTTCATAGCAAATCGCATTTCTAATCACTTGATTATCCACCTTATAATCGCTAAAACTACTAGCTTTATCAAAATCTTTTGCTCCATTAAAAAAGAGTAAATTTAAAGCTTTTTTTATGAAATTTGGAAGAGGAATTTCCTCACCAAAAGGAACAAGTATAAATTTATCAAACCTTTGAACACTTCCTTTAGAAAATAAAAAGCTAGAGTTATACTGCCTACCATTTTCATATGCTAAAGCGCCCGTTAAAATGGTAGAAAAGTGCGATTTTTCTTTTAAAATTTGCTCCAAATTTGGCTCTAAATTTAGATGAGTCACAAACGCATTTTCTGGTAAAACGATGAATTTATACCCATCTTTTATCGCTTCGTCTATCAAATTTAGTGCTTCTATGATGTGCTGTTTGCTAAATTTAGGATTCCATTTTGTGTATTGTGAAATTTGGGTGTTTATAAGTTTTGTTTTTAATGGTAAAAAATTTGGCTTTTCTTGCGTTATTTGAAGCGCTAAAATCACTCCTACAAAAAGTCCAAGAAGCTTAAATTTTTTTAAGTAGTAAAAGGCTAAAATCCCAGCAAAAATCGCACAAAGTCCACGTAAATTTGGCTCAAACAGACCTGGAACTAAAACAAGTTCTAAATTTAGCCAATTAAAGTTAAAAGGATAAAAATAACTTATTAAAATGAGTAAAATGGCTCTTATAAATTTATTTTTCCACCAGCCACAAACTAAGAAAATTAACCCATAAACAAGCCCAAAAAAGAGAATTTCAAGTGGTATTAAAAAAGCAAAACCGTAGTAAACTAACGAAAAACTTACCCAGTAAAACCACAAAATTCCTATGAAAAATCCAGTATGAAAAAACTCAAATCTATTTGCATCAAAAAGTTTATAAAAACCATAAATCGCTAAAAACGGCGAGATAAATTCTAAAATCAAGTTGTCAAAAAGAGTTAAAAATATAAAATTTGATATCAAAAGAGCAATAAAAAAGCCTTTTATAATCTCATTTATGGTAAAATATCTGCTTATTAAATTTTTTATAAAGGATCTGCATGCAGCAAGGAAATATTTTAGGGACATTACTACCTCTTATCGTGTTTTTTGCTATATTTTATTTTTTGGTTATTAGACCACAACAAAAACAGGCTAAAGCCCACAAAGAGATGTTAAATGCTCTTGCAAAGGGCGATAAACTTATCACAAACGGCGGACTAAAATGCACAGTGGTAAAACCAGGTGAGGATTTTATCACAGTTAAGCTTAATGATGATGTAATCGTTGAAATCGATAGACAATTTGTAGCGAAGAAATTAGATGCGTAGTGGTAAGATAACTTATAGACTTATTATATTTTTTATAGCGACGATTTTTTCTATTGTTTTTTCCATACCATCTTTTTTACAGCTTGATAAGGGTCATAAGATAAATTTAGGACTTGATTTACAAGGTGGACTTCACATGCTTTTAGGCGTTGAAACCAACGAAGCAATCCACTCGAAAATCAAGTCAGTCGCCTCAAGTGTGAGTTATTCAGCGAACAAAGATGACTTGCTTATGGATGGCTTTAGGATAGAAAAAACTTTTTTTGAATTTACTATCCTAGATCCAGATGAAGCTAGTAAATTTGATGCTATTCTTAAAAATATAAATGGTTTAAACATTCAAAAAAATGGCGAAAACTACAATGTTTCCTTAACTCCAGAAGAAGAAATTGCTACAAAAGAGTATGCGATAGATCAAGCCGTTGAGACTATAAGAAACAGACTAGATCAGTTTGGTTTGGCTGAACCTATAGTAGCAAGGCAGGGGAAAGAGGATATTTTAGTTGAGATTCCTGGTGTTAAAACGCAAGAAGATGAGCAACGAGCTAAGGATTTGATAGCTAAAGCAGCTCATTTGCAACTTATGGCACTAGATGATAAAAGGCAAGATCAAGCAGGCTCGATGAGCCATGCAGAAGCCGCAAGTTATGGAGATATACTTTTAGATGATGCAAAAGCACCGCAAGTGAAGTATGTTGTAAAACAAATTCCAGTTCTTGATGGTGGAATGCTTGTCGATGCTAAAGTCGCGTTTGATCAGCACACAAATCAACCTATTATAAATTTCACACTTAATTCAGAAGGCGCTGCTATTTTTGGTGATTTTACCGGTAAAAATGTCGGAAAACGACTTGCTATCGTGCTTGATAACAAAGTCTATTCGGCTCCTCGTATAAATGAGCGAATCGGTGGTGGAAGTGGGCAGATAAGTGGCGGATTTACCCTAGAAGAGGCAAGAGATGTAGCTATAGCGCTTCGATCTGGCGCACTTTTAGCTCCTGTTAAGCTACTTGAAAAAAGAAGTATAGGGCCAAGCTTAGGACAAGAAAGTATAGATCAAAGTACAAAAGCCTTAGTTGGCGCTTCGATTTTGATAGTTTTGTTTATGATGTTTTACTATGGACTTGCTGGAGTTATAGCAAATATAGCTTTGGTTGTTAATATCTTGCTTTTAGTTTCGGTTATGGCGCTCTTTGGCGCGACTTTAACCCTGCCTGGAATGGCTGGTATAGTATTAACTGTCGGTATGGCAGTTGATGCCAATGTTATCATAAATGAGCGTATAAGGGAAATCCTGCGAGAAGGGGGAAATATACGCACGAGTATCAAAAAAGGTTATGAAAATGCCATGAGTGCGATTATCGACTCAAACCTTACGACATTGATAACTTCGGCTGCGTTATACGCATATGGAACTGGCCCAGTAAAGGGCTTTGCTGTTACTATGAGTATCGGTATCATAGCTTCGATGCTAACTGCGATTTTAGGAACTCATGGAATTTTTGATTTGTTAATGGAAAAAATGGAAAAAAGCCAAAATGCAAAATTATGGTTTGGTTATAAAGTAAGAAAGGCTACAAATGCAGATATTTGATAAAAACAAAATTTATGATTTTATGGGTTATCGCCATGTAGTTCTTGCTATATCTGTATTTTTGATGGTTGGTTCGATGTTTTTGTTCTTTACAAAAGGCTTTAACTACGGAATAGACTTTTCAGGCGGAACACTAATACAAATCAAGTATGAAGGCGCTGCGCCACTTGATGATATTAGAAAAAAGCTAGAGAGCGTTGAGGCGCTAAAAGGAGCAAGCGTAACTGAGTTTGGAAGTAGTGATGAAGTTACTATAAGATACTCTGGCTCTTCGGACTCGCTTGGTGTAAATCCAGGAGCGAGTGTTAGTAAAATTTTAGAAGGAACTGGCAAATTTGAGATAAGAAGGGTTGATGTCGTTGGTCCAAAAGTTGGCGATGACTTAAGAAAAAGCGGTATTATGGCGCTTAGCGTATCGCTACTTTTGATTCTTATATATATAGCTTTTAGGTTTGAGTGGAGATTTGCACTTGCTGCAATCGCTTCTGAAATTCACGATGTTATCATAACGGTTGGAGCTATAATTTTCTTTAACATAGATGTAAACCTTGACACACTCGCTGCTGTTTTAACGATAGTTGGTTACTCGCTAAATGATACTATTATTGTATTTGATAGGATTAGAGAGGGCGTTCAAGAGAGCAAAGAAAGTGATATGAAACATGTTATTAACGAAGCTGTTTCAAGAACGCTTTCAAGAACGATTTTAACATCATTTACAACCCTAATCAGCGTTGTAATCTTGTTCTTCTATGGTGGAGATATGATATATGGGTTCTCTTTGATTATGCTAGTTGGCGTTTTGGTTGGAACTGCAAGTTCTGTATTTATTGCAGCTCAAGCGCTAGTTTGGCTTAAATTTAACGTTGTTAACTATAGGGCATCTTTGGCTGAGAAAAAAAGAAAAGCAAAAGAGAAAGAAAAAATGCGCTCTATGTATGAAAAAGGCATGGTTTAAAAGGAGAGTTTATGAACTGGGGACGAGTTATTCATGTATTTTTTGCTCTGATGAGCCTTACTACTATAGCGGGTTATCTGTATGAGAATAGTGGCATTGCGCTTTTTATAGCAGCAAGTGTAAACATGATATCGACGCTTCTAAAAATAGGCGTTAGAAATCTCCTCTCAGCAGAGCTTTTTGCAAGTTCGTTGGTTGCGGACTTGCACCTTATACCAGCTTTTGCTATCTATATAACGAGTCAAAATATGTCTTTAGTATACTCACTTGTTATAAGCGCAGGTGTTGCAAACATATTTTCACTAGCTTTAATGGTGGTAGAAGCAGCCAAAGATAGAGATGAATTTTAGGAGAGATAATGAGTTATAATAGTAGTGAGATTGAGTTAAAGTGGCAAAAAATTTGGGCTGATAGTGGCGAGTTTGAGCCAAAAGACAACTATAATTTGCCTAAAAAATATATCCTTAGTATGTTTCCATATCCAAGTGGACGCATTCACATGGGGCATGTTAGAAACTACAGCATAGGCGATGCAAGGGCAAGGTATTTTAGAAAAGAGGGCTTTAATGTCCTTCACCCAATAGGCTTTGATAGCTTTGGTATGCCAGCAGAAAATGCTGCTATAAAGCATAAAGTTCATCCAAAAAAATGGACTTATGAAAATATCGATTATATGGTAAAAGAGCTTGATAGACTCGGCTTTTCGTTCTCTAAAAACAGGATGCTTGCTACTTCAGATCCACTTTATACTAAATTTGAGCAAGAGTTTTTTATAAAACTTTACGAGCATGGGCTTATATATAGAAAAAGCGCTGTTGTAAACTGGTGTGAAAACGACCAAACGGTTTTGGCAAATGAACAAGTTGAAGATGGCAAGTGCTGGAGGTGTGGACATGAAGTCGTGCAAAAAGAGATGCCAGGGTATTATCTTAAAATCACATCTTACGCGCAAGAGCTTTTAGATGAGTTAAAAGGCTTAGAGGGGCATTGGCCACAACAAGTTATAACTATGCAAGAAAACTGGATAGGAAGAAGCTTTGGACTTGAGTTTAGTTTTAAATTCGATGATAAAAGCAAAGAAGTCTTAGATGGAATTCCTGGATTTAGCGTATTTACAACTCGCCCTGATACGATATATGGTATGAGTTATGCAGCAGTTGCACCAGAGCATAATGTCGTTAAAAAGCTACTTAGCAAAAACTATCTTGACGAAGAGACAAAAACTAAACTTAAGAATATCTTAAACCAAAGTCCACGCGAGCGACAAGCAAGTGATAAAGATGGTGTGTTTTTAAATTTATATGTAATTCACCCATTAACTGGTAAAAAAATTCCAGTTTGGATGGCAAATTTTGTTTTAGCTGAGTATGGTGGAGGCGCTGTTATGGCAGTTCCTGCGCATGATGAGAGGGATTATGAGTTTGCAAAGAAATTTAACCTTAACATTATTCAAAGTATAGTTTCAAAAGATGGAGTTGCAAATTTAGAAAACGAAGCCTACACACAACCTGGAATTTTAGTAAATTCAGATGAGTTTAACGGACTTGATAACGAAGATGCAAAGCTTAAAATCATAGAGAAATTTGAAGAGAAAAAACTTGGAAAAAGGGTTGTAAATTTTAAACTTCGCGATTGGGGTGTGAGTCGCCAGAGGTATTGGGGCGCACCTATTCCGATGATTCATTGTGATAAGTGCGGTTTGGTTGGCGAAAGTTTTAAAAACCTACCAGTAACGCTTCCTGATGATATAGAGATAACTGGAGAGGGAAATCCGCTTGAAAAGCATCCAACTTGGAAAAACTGTATATGCCCAAAATGCGGTCGCCCAGCAGTAAGAGAGACAGATACTCTTGATACATTTTTTGAGTCAAGCTGGTATTTTGCTCGTTTTGCAAGCGATGAAAAAACGTGGCAAGAGAAGGCTTTTGATGAAAAAAGTGTGAATTACTGGATGAATGTCGATCAATACATCGGCGGAATCGAACATGCGATTTTACACCTTCTTTATGCTAGGTTTTTTCAAAAAGCGCTTAGAGATATCGGGTATTTAAGAGATAGCGAACCGTTTGCAAATTTGCTAACTCAAGGCATGGTTTTAAAAGATGGCGCTAAGATGAGTAAGTCAAAAGGAAATGTTGTAGATCCTGATGATATCATAGAAAAATATGGCGCTGATACAGCTAGACTTTTCATACTTTTTGCAGCTCCTCCACAAAAAGAGCTTGAGTGGAATGATAGCGCGGTTGAGGGAGCTTATAAGTTTTTAAACAGACTTTATGATAGAAGTGAAAATGTCATAAAAACTACAAAAATTCCAACTTTTGAGCATGAAAAACTAAGCAAAGAGCAAAAATACGCACGCCTTAAAGTCTATGAAGCACTTAAAAAATCTTATGATGTTTATAAAGAGACATTTGCATTTAACACACTAATAGCAGCTTGTATGGAAGCGCTTAATGCACTTAATGCGCAAGATAGCAAAGAGGTTTTAACTGAGGGATATTTTGTTATACTAAATTTACTAGAACCAATCGTTCCTCACCTTGCAAATGAGCTTAGCGAGAACCTTTTTAAAAGAGAGAATTTTAAAACTCTAAAAATGTGCGAAGAGGTTTTTGCAAAAGATAGTCTAAATTTAGCCATCACAGTAAATGGCAAAAGAAGAGGCGAGTTTGAGATAGATATAAATGCAAGTGAGGCTGAAATTTTAGCAGCTGCTAAGAAAAATGTAGAAAAATGGATAGGTGGCAAAGAGCTTGTTAAAGAGATTTATGTCAAAGAGAAGCTTGTAAATTTGGTTGTTAAATAAGGATAAGAGATATGAGGCGAATTTTAGCGATTGTTTTTGTGATTTTTGTTGTTGGGTGCGGGTATAGACCAGTTGCTAGAGTGGCTGATAGTATTTTAGCTGATAGCGTTTTTGTTGATGTTGTGATGAGTAAAACCGACCCGCAAAATACAGTTGCGATAAAAGATGCCGTTAGAGAGGGCATAGTTTCTAGACTTCATAGAAGACTTGCCCCAAAACAAAGCGCACAAAGCTATATAATCGCCTCTATAAAATCTCTTAGCTTTACTGCGCTAACATACGATCAATACGGTTATATAACAAGTTACCGTGCAAATTTAACTATAAATTTCCAAACTAAACTAAAAGATGGAAGCGTTGTGAATTTAAGCGGAAGTGGAGATCATGACTTTAGGGTAACTAGACTTGTAAAAAGTAGCCGTGACACAAGTAGTGTTATCAGCGATAAAGATAGATATGATGCGATACAAAATGCCTCCACGCAAGCATTTGATGAGTTTGTCGCAGCACTTAGTGTAAAAGCTATGCAAAAAGAAAAATTAGACGAGCATTAAATTTGAAGTTAGATGAGTTTTTGCAAAACAAGCCGTTGTATTATGCAACGATTGATTATGATAGAATGCCGCGCGCTTTTAAAAGCATAAAAGATAAGCTAAGTTTAAAGCCTATTATCCACATTGTTGGCACAAACGGCAAGGGAAGTACTGGGCGGTTTTTAGCTCAGTTAATTGAAAATTTGGGCTTTAGCGTTGGACACTATACATCTCCGCATATTTTTAAATTTAACGAGCGATTTTATCTAAACGGACACGATGCGAGCGATGATGAGCTTGAAAATGCTCATGAAATTTTACAAAATTTATTAAATGATGAGTTTAAAAACTCGCTTTCATACTTTGAGTATGCGACATTTTTAGCTGCGGTTCTTTTTAAAAATTGCGATTATGTTATCTTTGAAGCTGGTATGGGAGCGCAGTTTGATGCGACAAATGTTTTTGAAAAACGCCTATCTCTTTTTACTCCAATCGGACTTGATCACACCGATATGCTTGGCAAAAATATTGAAGAGATAAGCTATACAAAACTTATAAGTATGGATAAAATGGCTATTTTAAACGATAGTATGAATGAAATTTCAGTTAGTATCGCAAAAGATATAGCAGTGAAAAAAGGAACAAATTTAAAATTTGCAAAAGATGTTTTAGATAGTAAAGATATAGAAGATATCAAAAAATATGGGGTTAAATTTAGCCTTGCGAATTTTCAAATTTCAAATTTATCCCTTAGCACAGCAGCGCTAAAATCGCTAAATTTAAAACCTAAATTTGATGGTTTAAAAAGGCTAAATTTAGTTGGACGCATTCAAAAAATAACTCCAAATTTAACCATAGATGTCGGACACAACGAGCTAGCTGCACAAAACATTTTAAAAGAATTTGATGGCAAAAAAGTAGTTTTGATTTACAACGCCTTTTTAGATAAAGACTACAAAGCTGTTTTAAAAACTCTTAAACCGATTATAAAAAGGGTTGAAATTTATACCTATAAAAGCACTCAAAGAAAGCTAGCTACCGAGTTTTTAGAAGATATGCTTTTAAAAGAGGGGATAGAATTTACTAAATTTAAAAAATTGCACGAAAATCAAAACTATCTCTTGTTTGGCTCTTTTATGCTTGTAGAGGAGTTTTTAAGGAGAGAGCTTGGTAAAGAAAACTTATGTTAGGCTTATCGATGAAGATGGAACGAAAAGCTACGAATTTTCTCAAAATTTTAGAAGAAATTTAAAACTATTCTCCTTTTTTGGACTTTTTTTATTTTGTGCGTTAGTGATAGTTATCTTCTTTTTTTATAGACAAAATGCAAATTTAAAAGAGCTTTCAAAAAAATTATATATACAAAATACAGAGTTAGTTCGCCAAAGCAGCAAACTTTTAGAAGATAAAAATGAACTTTTAAAGCAAAATGATGTAAATGATGAGATGGTAAGTGATCTTAAAATCGCACTTGCTCTTGGAAATGTTTCAAATTCTTTAAAAGAAAGCGATGAAGATACGGATAAAATCGTGCTTGAAGATAGCTTGCAAAAGCAGTTTTTGCGTAGCGTGCCAAATGGTTGGCCGATTTTAAACAAGGGCGTAACTGATAACTATGGTATGAGAGTTCATCCCATTAGCAAAAGTGAACTTTTCCATCATGGTATCGACTTAAGAGCTAAAGAGGGAACGCCCATTTATGCGACAGCAGATGGTTTTGTCGAGTATGCGACAAACTCTTCAAGCGGATATGGATATCTTGTTATCATTTCGCATAATTTTGGGTTTAAAACCAGATATGGACATATGCTAAACAAAGATGTTGTCAAAGTCGGTCAGTGGGTAAAAAGAGGCGAGCTTATAGGATATAGCGGAAACACGGGCTATAGCACAGGTCCTCATCTTCACTACGAAGTGCGGTTTTTAGAGCGCACGCTAGATCCGATAAATTTTATAAATTTTGATAATATTTTTATAAACGAAAGAAAAATCCCATGGCAAGGGCTTTTAAAGGCTATTGCTGAATTTAATAGCTAAATTTAAGTATAAATTTAAAAATCAAATATGAGTTAATAGAAAGATTTTAGAGTATGCAAGCAGAAATTTATGAGTATTTTTTAAAAAACCAAAAAGATATCTTAGTATCAAAAGATGACAAAGAGGCAGCGCAGTTTGCAGACGCAGCAACTTTAGCCGGAAAAGAAGTCTATGTTTTGCCTGATTTTAGAGCAGTTTATGGCGATGATTTGCGAAGTTATTACGATGAGCTTTTAAACATAAGCAAAGAGTTGAATAAATTTTATAAAAGCAAAAGCAAAAACAAACTTATAATTAGCCCAGTAAAAACGCTTCTTCACAAGCTTCCTGGAAAAAAACATCTCCAAAGCAAAACGATAAATTTCGCCGATAAGCTAAATTTAAGCGAGTTTAAAGATGAAATAGTGCGTTTTGGTTATGAGGTGGTTGATATCGTTGAGCTAAGTGGCGAGGTGAGTTTTCGTGGCGAGATAATCGACATTTTCCCAGTTGGAAGCGAGAGTGCATTTAGAATTTTACTTGATGATAATGAAGTTGAGAGCATAAGAAGCTTTGATGTGACAACGCAACTAAGCGAAAAAATCGAGCTAGAAAGCCTTGAAATCGTTCCATTTATCGCCTCGCTAAACAAAGAAGAGTTTGAAAAAGCTAGCCAAAAGATACAAAATTTACAAAGCGATGCTTTGATAAGCGATTTAAACTCGCTTGGATTTTGGGCGGTTGATGACTTTGTTGATTATCTTAGTGAGTTTAGCGCTGTTAGTTTGTATAAATTTGATGATGAAGAGTTCAAAGAGAGCTTTGAGTATTTAAAAAATATAGAAATTTTGCCACAAGCGACTAAATTTAAAGACTTAAGCGCTACTTTTTCTAATGAGTTTTTAGCATTTCATAAAAACAAAAAGATAAAAATTCTAGCTAGAAACAGCTCGATTTTTGCTAGTTTAAATATAGAAAAAACTCCAAATTTAGAGTTTGTTTTAAGCCCTTTGATACTAAATTTAATAAGTCGCGATGAAGTTATCATCTCGCTAAACAAGCCACTTTCTAAAAAAAGGCATAAAAAATCAAGTATAGTCATAGATGAGCTAAAAGTTGGGGATTATGTTGTTCACTCTGAGTATGGCATAGGCAAATTTATAGGGCTTGAGTTAGCGCGCGTTATGGGCGCACAGCGCGAGTTTGTCGCAATAGCATATCAAAACAACGATAAACTTCTTTTGCCAGTTGAAAATTTAAATATGATAGATAGATACATCGCAAACGCCGAAGTTGCCGCGCTTGATAGGCTTGGAAAGGGAAGCTTTGCTAAGATTAAAGAAAAAGTTAGAGAAAAACTCTTTGCTATCGCTTCGCGCATTATCGAAATGGCGGCGCAAAGAGAGCTAGTTGAGGGCAAAAGTCTAGCGTCAAACTCAAACGAATATGCTAAATTTATATCTCATGCTGGATTTGAGTATACAAAAGATCAAGCACGAAGCATAGAAGATATCCAAAATGAGCTAAAAAGCGGCAAGGTTATGGATAGGCTTTTAAGTGGAGATGTTGGTTTTGGCAAGACTGAAGTTGCAATGAATGCTATATTTACCGCGGTAAAAAGCGGCTATCAAGCTTTGTTTTTTGTCCCAACAACCTTACTTAGCTCACAACACTACAAGAGTTTAAAAGAGCGTTTTCGTGAGTTTGAAATTCCAGTTTTTAGGCTTGATAGATTTAGCACAACTGCTGGAAAAAACGCTCTTAAAAAAGCGTTGTTTGATGGTACGCCATTAGTTTGTGTTGGGACTCACGCGCTTTTAGGATTAGAGGCTAAAAATATAGGCTTGATTGTAATCGATGAAGAGCATAAATTTGGTGTTAAACAAAAAGAAAAGCTAAAGGAAATCTCTTCAAATTCGCACGTTTTAAGCATGAGCGCAACCCCAATCCCAAGAAGTTTAAATATGGCATTAAGTTCTATTAAAACTTACAGCACGCTTTTGACTCCGCCAAAAGATAGACAAGATGTAAAAACGCTTGTAAAAGAGTGGGATGAAAAAGTTGTAAAAGAGGCGATTTTAAGGGAGCTTAGGCGAGGCGGACAGATATTTTATGTGCATAATCACATAGCAAGTATGCAAGGTGTAGAAAAAGAGCTTTTGCAAATTTTGCCAAATTTACGCATTTTAACTCTTCATTCAAAAATAGATCAAAAGATAACCGAAGAAGAGGTTATGAAATTTCTAAACAAAGAGTATGATTTGCTACTTTGTACAAGCATAGTTGAGAGTGGAATTCATATGCCAAATGTAAATACCATCATTGTAAATAGCGCAAACAAATTTGGCATAGCAGATCTTCATCAGCTTCGCGGCAGAGTCGGTAGAAGCGACCGTCAAGCATACTGCTACTTTTTAATCGAAGATAAAAATGCGCTAAATAAAGATAGTTTAAAAAGGCTAGTTGCGCTTGAGAGCAACTCATTTTTGGGTTCTGGTTCGGTTTTAGCCTATCATGATCTTGAAATCAGAGGTGGCGGAAATCTTGTCGGAGAGGCGCAAAGCGGGCATATAGAAGCTATCGGCTACTCGCTTTATCTAAGAATGCTTGAAGATGAGATAAACGCTCTTTTAAACAAAAAGGCAAATGTGATAAACAATGTCGATATGAGGCTCAATGTCACGGCGTTTTTAAATAGCGATTATATCAAAGAAGATCGCCTAAGGCTGGAGCTTTATAGAAGACTTAGCAAGTGTAAAGACGCGCCAAGCGTGTATGAAGTGGCAAGTGAGATGGAAGATAGGTTTGGTAAATTTGATATCTATACAAAACAGTTTGTTGATGTTATGTTGATTAAAGTTATGGCACAAAATTTAGGTATAAAAGCGATATCAAATTATGAGATGAATATAAGCTTAACTAAGCAAAATGATGAAAAAATCGTGCTAAAATCAAGAAGCAAAGATGATGATGACATTTTAGCTGAAATTTTAGCATATCTTAGAAAGGAGAGCAAATGAACTGGAAAGATACAAAAGCGGCGATTTATAGGGGAAGTAGGGGAGCTTTAAAAGCGGTTGATGAGATTGATTATGTGGATTTAGACTCGCTTGTTGGACTTGATAGACAAAAGGCGGCTCTGCTTGAAAATACAGAAAAATTTATAAAAAACGAAGGCGCAAATCACGCGCTTTTATGGGGTGAGCGGGGTTGTGGGAAATCTAGCCTTGCAAAGGCAGTTTTTACTAAATTTATTCCTCAAGGCTTGAGAATTATCGAAATAGGCAAAGAGGATTTAAAAGCGTTGGTTGATATTTTAGATGATATTAGGAGTGAGAGTTTTAAATTTATCATTTTTTGTGATGATTTAAGCTTTGAAAAGGGCGATGATAGTTATAAATACCTAAAGCCTTTGCTTGAAGGAAGTATAGAAAAAACACCATCAAATGTGCTTATGTATGCCACATCAAACCGCCGCCATATCGTAACTGAGTATATGAGCGATAACCAAAGTGTTGAAGTAACGACTGATGAGATTCACTATAAAGATGCGGTTGAAGAACACCTTTCTCTAAGCGATAGATTTGGGCTTTGGATAAGTTTTTATCAAGGAAATTTTAGCGAGTATTTGCGTATAGTTGATAGCTATTTTAGCGAATTTAGTGGCGATAGAGAGCTGCTTCACGAAGAGGCAAAACGCTTTTGTATGTTAAGAGGCTCAAGAAGTGGACGAGTGGCAAAACAGTTTTATCTTGCATTTAAGGATGGGTTTTGATTAGGGTTGGGTTTTTAGGCGATGTGGTTGGAAAACCAGGAAGAGAGATGTTAAAGCGATATGTAAAAGAGATGAAGACTAAATTTAGCCTTGATTTTGTCGTTGCAAACTGCGAAAATGCAAGTGGTGGTTTTGGGTTGAGCGCTAAAAATGCGGTTGAGATTTTTGAGTATGGAGTGGATGTTATAACTGGCGGAAATCACAGCTTTGATAAAAAAGATGTTTTGCCTTTAATGCAAACTCTGCCTATCCTTCGACCATTTAACCACTATGATAACACAGATGGTAAAGGCGTAATTACCTTAAAAAACAGCGATGGAAAAAGCCTAAGCGTTATAAACATGCTTGGTGCGATGGGGCTAAATTTAGTTAAAAATCCATTTTTATCTATAGATGAAGCGCTAAATTTGTGTGAGAGTAAAAATATACTAGTTGATTATCACGCCGAAATGACAAGTGAAAAGATGGCGTTTTTTTGGGATAACAAAGAGCGAGTAAGTGCAGTTTTTGGCACTCATACGCATGTTGGGACTGATGATTTAAAGATAAGTGGGAACGCTGTTTATGTAAGCGATGCTGGGCTAGTTGGTGCTAGAGAAGGAGTTATCGGAATGGACGCTGCTGCTTCTGTGGCTGGGTTTAAAACTGGGATTAAGCACTCATTTGGTGTAAATGAAAAGTATAAAAAAATCTTTCAAATGATAGTTTTTGAGTGCGAGAATGGCGTAAGTACCGATGCGTTTAAGATAAAAATCATCGATGAAAATGAGATTATAACAAAGGCATATAATGACTAGCACGGAGCTTTTTTGCGCACTTTATGATGATATAAAACTAGCTAATGTAACATGGTGGCCAAATTATGGTAGTTTTGAAGTAGTTGTCTCGGCAGTTTTAACACAACAAACCAAATGGGAAAATGTAGAAAAAAGCCTTTTAAATTTGGCTAAATTTAACACTTTATCGCTTGAAGAAATCGCAAAAATCGATGTTGAAAGCTTAGCAAATTTGATAAAACCAAGTGGATTTTATAACAATAAAGCCAAGCGTTTAAACGCTCTTTGTAAGGCGGTAGTAAGCGAATTTGGGGACTTTGAGAGCTTTAAAGAGTATGTTAGTAGAGAGTGGCTAATCTCTCAAAAAGGCATAGGCGCTGAGACTTGCGATGCGATTTTATGCTATGCGTGTGAACGTGAAGAGATGGTTGTAGATAGCTATGCTTTGCGGATTTTAGGATATTTTGGTTATGAGTTTGAAAGCTATGATGAGGCAAAAGAGTGGCTAAGTGAGCTTGATTTTAGCGTGGTTTATGCGATGGTTTTGGATATGAGTGAAGCTAGAGTTTGCGCGCTTTATCATGGGCTTATCGTTGAGTTTTGTAAAAAACATCTAAAAGGCAAAGAAATTAGTGACAAAGCAAAGGATATTTTTAAAGAGATTTCTTAGACAAAGCTAAATTTAGATAAAAGGAGTTGATTTGCGGATTGTTTTAGAGGTTTTTAAAAGCTTATTTTTATCATTTGGCATTTTGATTTGGATTGTTACATTTTTGACTTTAGTTGGTATATTTTGCTTTGCGATTTTATATCCTTATACAAACAGATTATCATCATTTCATAGTGCTTTTTATAATGGCGAGAGTGTATTAAGAACAGAGCCATATCAGTATATTAAAATACTTTTAGCATATAAAATATCTGTTAGAGATGGTGCAGACTGGGCTTCTTGTTATAAACATTTTTTGCATACCCAGAGGGTAATTTTTCTGATTTATTAAATAAAGAAGAGGTAACTTTGAATAATCAAATTTTTCAAAAAACAACCATAGAAAATGTTGGTAGCCATGCTATCAAAGAGTGCTTAACAAGATACGATGGCGCAGATAAATACAAAGAAAAATGGGTAGCTCCTGGTTTTACATATATCAACAACAAAGCACTACTAGTGCGTAAAAGCACGGAAAACATCAACCTTGCAAGTATAAAATGCCCTAAAAATTCAGAAGTTTGGATAGGTCATTATGAGTATAAATTCGGGAATTTAGATATTTCGCATGGGGCTTTTGTGCTAGATAAAGACAACGGTGTCGTTAAATTTGTCCATATTATATACTAAAGGTTAAGTTTGAAAAATGCTCAAATTCACACCATCAAGCCATTTTTTAACAAAGATTCGCAAATTTTAATCTTAGGAAGCTTTCCATCAGTTAAGTCAAGAGAGCAAAATTTTTACTACGCTCATCCACAAAACCGCTTTTGGCGCGTTTTATCAGCGGTTTTTAGTCAAAATTTGCCAAATAGTGTGGAAGAGAAAAAGTTGTTTTTAACCCGCCATAAAATAGCTCTTTTTGATAGTATTCAAAGCTGTGAGATTGCTGGTTCAAGCGATGCAAGTATCCAAAAAGTAGCACCAAATGATATAAAAAGTTTGATAAAACAGACTAACATAACTAGAATTTATACAAATGGCAAAAAATCAGCCAAAATTTATGATAAATTTATATTTCCACAAACTAGCATTAAAGCGATATCACTTCCATCGACAAGTCCAGCAAATGCGACAATTTCTCTTGAAAAACTCATAAAAGCTTATGAAATTTTATTAAACTAGCAAAATAGTCAAACCAAAATAAAGCTTAGCAAAGACATTTGTTAGGCTAAAAATTTGGCTAGCCTAACTGAGTTTTATATGTATTTGGAAGTTTCAAACTCGGCGCAGTTTTACTAAATTCTATCAAATCTTCTGTGCTTTGAACTGTCCAAGGAATGGCTTTTAGCGATGTTTTAAAAATCTCATAAGCGCTTATTGCATCGCTTAATGCTCTATGATGAGTGTTTTCAATCCCAAGAATCTCTTTTAGCGAGCCAAGCCCATATTTTTGCGAAGCTATCGTTCTTCTAGCAAGTTCGATAGTGCAAATTCGGCGATTAAGCAGCATTCCAAAGCCAAATTTTTCCATACTACTACTTATAAAATCATAGTCAAATTTGACATTATGAGCGATAAAAACGCTATCTGATAAAAAAAGTCTAAATTTTTCTAAAACAGAGCCAAGAGCTGGAGCGTCTTTTAAATCTGTAGGATAAATTCCGGTTAAAACGCTTATGTTTTCAGGGATAGAATCAGCATAGACAAAGGTTTTAAACTCATCTATAATTTGCCCATTTTGGCATTTTATAGCACCGATTTCTATGATTTGCCCATTTTTTATGCCGCCATTTGTCTCGATATCAACTATACAAAAAACTTCATCTTCAATGTTGGTTTCGCGCGTTTTAAGCGTGATTTTGCCATTATCTAGTTTTACGACATTAAGCCCAAGCGCTCGCCACATACTAAAGTCTTTTGGATCAAACAGCTCGCAAATTTCATCTATTTCGTTTGCTTTAGATATAAAATCATGATAATTTATACTCTTTTTAGCGAGCAAATTTATAAGGTTTTCAGTTTGCTGTTTCAAAACTAAATCTTTAGCGCTTTTATCGACTCGGCGTAGTCGTTTGAAGAAAAGACATAGTTTCCAGCTACGACTATATCGACTCCTGCATCATCAAGATCTCTGACATTTAGCCCATTTACTCCACCATCAACCTCTATCATACATTTTGCGTTATTTTTATCAATCAGCTCTCTAAGCTCACGCGCTTTTGATAGCACTGATGGGATGAATTTTTGCCCGCCAAAGCCAGGATTTACGCTCATTAAAAGCACCATATCAACTTCGTTTATAATGTGTTTTAAAACATCAATTGGGGTGTGCGGGTTTAGCACAACTGCTGGACTTACGCCGTGTTTTCTGATGTGTTGGATTAAGCGAAGAGGGTGTTTTTCTTCTTCTATGTGAAAGCTTAAAAATTTTGGTTTAAGTGGTAAAAAAAGCTCTACAAAAAAGCTGATGTTTTCTACCATTAAATGTATATCAAGTGGCTTGGTAGCAGCTTTTGCTACAGCTTCAACCACAAGCGGTCCGATGGTTAAATTTGGAACAAAATGTCCATCCATAACATCAACATGAACCAAATCCGCCCCAGCCTCACAGATATCTTTTACCTCTTTGGCTAAATTTCCAAAATCAGCTGATAAAATACTTGGTGCTACATACATAAAAATTTACCTTTAAAATATAATTCTTGTATTTTACCTTTTCAAATCATAAATTTAAATAAAATAGAAAATCAAACTAGCTTTAAGTCAACTTTGAACTTTTTTTGGTATAATACGTCTTTAATTTTGTTTAGAAGGAAAATATTATGGCAAGAAGATGTGCAATTACTGGTAAAGGCGCTTTGGTTGGAAACAATGTAAGTCATGCTAACAACAGGACGAAAAGAAGATTTTTACCAAATTTAAGAACAATTCGTGTAACTTTAGAGGATGGAACAACTAGAAGAATTAAAGTTGCAGCTTCAACTTTAAGAACTATGAAAAAACAATCTAAATAATTCCCCATGAAAAGAGGAATAAGTGTCTCTTTTTGATAAGGTCAAAAAATTCCTCAACTGGTCTAGAACTCCTAAACCAGATTTCGACTTAAATACCGAGATTTACGAACAATTCAAACCGTTTCGACTACCGCTTATACTAGTTGTTATGCTTATGGTAGTTGGAACGGTTGGTTATATGACTTTTAGCAACTTTTCGCTGTTTGATGCCTTTTATCAAGCTGGTATGACTTTTACAACGGTTGGTTTTACTGAAGTTGCTGAGATTACCCCTGCAGGAAGAATTTTTACAATATTTTTTATATTTGCTGGCTTTGGAGCTTTTACCTTCTCTTTAGGTATAGTTGTAGAAAGCCTTAAAAAAGGAATTCTTGTTAATAAAATAAGGGAGAGAAGTATGATTTATAAAATAGCAAGGCTTAAAAACCACTTTGTTATTTGTCATCACAACATCTACACAGCCGAGTTAGCAAGGCAGTTTAGAGAAAACCACATTCCATTTGTTGTTATAGATAGCAGAGCTGATTTACACGAGATAGCAGAGGTAAATAAATACCCATATTACGTTATTGGCGAACCACATATGGAAATTTCTCTTTTAAAATCAAACCTTTCAAGCGCAAAAGGAATTATTGCTTTAGGCTCAAACATAGCTGATAACATCGCAGTTATAGCAACCGTAAGGTTATATGAAAAAGAGCTAGAAAGACACAAACCATACTTCATAACTACATTTACAGAAAACGATGCTGATGCTGAAAAACTTAAAAAGCTTGGCGCAGACTTTGTCATCTCCCCATCAAAACTCACAGCGCAAAGGCTAAGTGCGATTAGTGTTCGTCCAGATATGGAAAATATACTAGAGCGATTTTTATACAAAAAAGACTCGCCAATTGATATAGAAGAAATCACAGTTCCAGAGCACTCATGGGTGAGATTTAAAAGGCTTAAAGAGACGCATTTGCGCGATATGACAAGTGCGGATATCGTAGGAATTAGAGATGAAAATGATAAATTTATCCCTATGCCAAATGGGGATGTTTTAATAGGAACCGGCGCTAAACTTTTAGTTGTCGGGACGGCTGATGGCATTAGCTTTACAAAAAAACTTATAAATGGAAGATATAAACCACAGGAGTTTAAATATGTTTGAGATAATTTCGCTTAAAAATGGACTTGAAAATGTAGATGGCTTTTTCTTTGATGGTGTAAATTCTGGCTTTAAAAAAGAGGGCAATGACCTTGGTTTTATAAGAAGCGATGAGCCATTTAACATAAGCGCGGTTTTTACAACAAACAAATTTGCTGCTGCACCGATAAAACACTTTAAAAAATATCCACCAAATTTTAAATCAAATTTTATACTTCTAAACTCAAAAAATGCAAATGCCATGACAGGCGAGCAAGGAGTGGCTGATATAGATGAACTTTTTTCAAGTTTAGCTACAAAAATCAAGCTAGTAAATCCCATAATGAGCTCAACTGGAGTCATAGGATATCGCTTAAATAAAGAAAAAATCATAGCTGGATTTGATAAATTTAACTTCGCTTGTCGCAACTCAAATGCAGTTGCAACTGCGATAATGACGACTGATAGCTTTAAAAAAGAGCTTGCTTTTAAAGTCGAGCTTGAAGATGGCAAAAGTTTTAACATAGCTGCTATTTGCAAGGGAGCGGGCATGATAAATCCAGCGCTTGCAACTATGCTTTGCTATATTTTAACGGATGCAAAAATTCCAAAAGATGACGCAGATGAGCTTTTAAAAGAGGCAGTTGAGCAAAGTTTTAACACAGTTAGTGTTGATGGCGATACATCGACAAACGATACTGTTATGCTACTTAGTTCGCAAAAAGCTGCATATGAAAAAACTGCTTTTAAAACTGCACTTGATATGATAACAAAACAATTTGCTTTGATGTTGGTTCGTGATGGCGAGGGTTCAAGCAAGGTAGTTTGCTTTGAGGTAAGTGGAGCAAAAACGCAAGCTCAAGCAAAAAAAGCAGCCAAAGCACTATCAAATTCTCCACTTGTAAAAACGGCTATTTTTGGAGAAGATCCAAACTGGGGAAGAATCGCTTCAACAATCGGAGCTAGCGGTGTTGAGTGCTTTGAAGAAAGCTTGGTTATAAAGTATGATGATGTGCTAGTGTATGATAAATTTAACCCAGAGCTTGATAAAGAAAGAGAAGAAAAAGCGCATAAAATAATGCAAAAAGATAGCTTTAAAATAAGCTGCGATTTAGGTATGGGAAGTGCTAAATTTAGTGCTTATGGTTGCGATTTGAGTTATGAATATGTAAAAATAAATGCAGATTATCGTTCATGATAGCTTAAGTTTAAGTGCTAAGTTGTTAAAATACATAAATTTTTAAAAAGGAGCAGAAATGTTACACGAATACAGGGATTTAATCACAGAATTAAAAGGTAAAAATGCGAGGTTTGACTCGCTTTTTGAAAAACACAACGAGCTAGACCATAAAGTTGCTGATATAACCGAGGGCAGAGTTCATGCAAGTAGCTTTGAACTTGATACACTAAAAAAAGAGAAGCTTAAAGCAAAAGATGAAATCAACGCCTTTTTAGCAGAGTATAAAGCTTCTATTAAAGAGTAAATTTACTATTGAGGAGATTTAAATTTCTCCTCACTTAAAGCGTGAAGTCTTTCAACTGCAGTTTTAAAGTGAACTACACCTTTTTTATGAATACTCATCAAATCATCATAATACGACTCGACTATATCAAGCTCTTTTGGAGTTATTTTGTTAAATTTAGATTTAGCTGGATTTGTTATATCTGCTAGATAAACTCCATAAATTCTATGGCATTGATGTTTCCACTCTTCATAGTATTTTGTAATACCATCATAAAGTATAGAATTTAGTAATTCTTCAAATCTGTTGTTTTTATCATAGAAAAATTTTCCAAATTCCTCTTCACTACCGACTATATTTCTTATCTCTTGTTCTCTTTTTAAGGTTATACAATTTTTGATTCTAGTAGTTACAAATGTTTGTTGGTTGATAACTTTTTCAAGTTGGGCTATGGTTTCATTTTTAGTCACAGAATTTTCCTTAAAAAGTATTATTTTATATCACGATATTATAGCATAAAAAAAAGTAAAACCATATCAACTTTATTTTATCATTTATGCAAAATTCACCAAAAATCCGCACAGAAAGTAACTTTTAAGTTACAATTGTATAAAATTTGGTTTAACACTCAAAGGAGAAATCATGCAAAGACCTGTACCGTTAAATGAAGAGATTGTTTTAGATCCTAAAAGATATATCGTTTCTAAAACCGATACTAAAGGGATTATAACATATGGAAATGAGTATTTTATCGAGATTGTCGGATATAGCGAAGATGAGTTAATCGGACAACCGCATAATATCATAAGACACCCTGATATGCCTAAAATCGTATTTAAAGTGATGTGGGATAGGATAAATAGTGGTAAAAATATTAAAGCTATTGTTAAAAATCTTGCAAAAGATGGCAGATACTACTGGGTTGTAACTGATTTTGAACCAAAATACGATCCGCTAACTAATAAAATCATCGGTCACACAGCATACAGAAAAGCAGCCCCTAAAAAAGCCGTTGAAGCGATAGAGCCGATATATCAAAAACTTCTTGCTATCGAGGCGACAGGCGGAATGGAAGCAAGTGGTAAATTTTTAGTAGAGTATTTGGACTTAAAAAAGGTTACTTATGATGAGTTTGTTGATTCGTTGATAGAGTATAGAGGTCTTACTAAACTATTTTTTGAAGCGATGAAAAAACTATTTGGATAGATAAAATTTGCTAGAGTTTCCTCTAGCAAACCCTTTTATATAAGTGCTTCTTTTAGCACATCATTTATGGTATCAACTGCAACTATCTCAAGCTCGTCTTTAACCTCTTTTGGTATATCTTTTAAGTCTCTTTCATAATTTTTTCTAGGTATTAAAACCTTTGTGATTTTAGCCTTGTGAGCAGCTATAAGCTTTTCTTTAAGTCCACCTATAGGAAGAACTTTTCCACTAAGTGTTAGCTCTCCAGTCATGGCTAAATTTGACCTTGCTTTTTTATCTGATAAAATCGAAGCGATAGCTGTAGCCATCGTAATGCCAGCACTTGGACCATCTTTTGGCGTTGCGCCTTCTGGAACATGGATGTGGAGGTTGTATTTGTTATAAATTTGATCACTATCATCATCTTTCGATGTTTTATAAACCAAATTTGATGGGATTTTTAGCTTTTTTTCATCAATTAAGACTTTAATCACGCTAAATGCTATTTGAGCCGACTCTTTCATCACATCGCCAAGTTGCCCTGTGATTTGCAAGTTTCCTTTGCCTTTTATGCGTATGGCTTCGATTTTAAGCATATCGCCACCAACGCTTGTCCATGCAAGTCCATTTACGATACCAACATAGTCTTTTTTATCAACTTCATCTATCTCATAAACTTTTTTATCGATGTACTCTTCTAAATTTTTGTTATTTATCAAAATTTTATCATCGCTATTTTTATGAGTTAGTATAGCAACTGCTACTTTTCGTAATATATCGGCGATTTTGCGGCGCAAGCTTCTAACACCGCTCTCTCTTGTATAATCAGATATGAGGAGTTTTAGCGTCGCATCGTTGATTTTAACTTCGCTTGGCTTTAGCCCATGTTTTTTAAGTTCTTGTGGGATTAGATACTTTTTAGCGATTTGAAATTTCTCTTGTGGAGTATATGAACTTAAAAATATAAATTCCATTCTATCGCGAAGCGGAGCCGGTATGTTTGATACATCATTAGCCGTGGCTACAAAGATGATTTTACTTAAATCGATATTAAAATTTAGATAATAATCCCTAAAGCTGTTATTTTGCTCAGGATCTAAAATTTCAAGTAAAACCGCTGTTGGATCGCCTTTAAAGCTTTTTGCTACTTTGTCGATTTCATCTAAGACGACGACTGGATTCATCTGCTTAGCATCGATTAACCCCTGAACAATTCGCCCCGGCATTGCACCTACATACGTTCTTCTGTGACCTCTTAGCTCGTTTACATCTTCAAGCCCACCAAGTGCGATACGCACAAGTTCGCGTTTTAGCGCTGTTGCGATGGAGTTTGCAAGGCTTGTTTTTCCAACTCCTGGAGGACCTGCAAAACATAGTATAACGCCATTATTTACCTTGTTATTTAATCCACGAAGCTCTAAAAGCTCACGAAGCGCAAAGTACTCCTCTATGCGTTCTTTTGGTTTTTCAAGAGCGTAATGGTCTAAATTTAGCTGTTTTTGAACTTCACTCATAGAAGAGCGTTTTTTAGCGGTGTGTTCAAAAGGAATTTCTAAAACCCAGTCAAGATAGCTTTGGACTACAGACGAATCAGCCGAGTCTGGATGAAGTCTTGCAAATTTATCAATCTGCTTTTTTATCTCTTTATACGCATCGGCATTTATAAAAGCCTTTTTAGCTTCAAGTTTTTTTCTATACTCAGCTATCTCTTCTTCTCTGTCGTTTTCGCCACCAAGCTCTTTTTGGATCTGTTTTAGTTGCTCTTTTAAAAAATACTCTTTATTTGTTTTTTCTATCTTTGAGTGAACTTTTGTTTTTATCTCTTTTTCAAGTTTATGAGCTTCAATTTCTTTGTTAAGATAGTCAATCAAATCAAAGAATTTAGTCTCTAAATTCTTTTGTGTAAAAAAGTCATAAGCTATATTTTTTGTAAGTCTAAGTGAACTAAGAACTAAATCGCTTGTTCGAACTGGCTCAACGCTATCTTCGATAGTTCTAAGCAAATCTGGCGGAAAGTAATGAGTCATTTGACTTAGCGTTTTTACCTTTTGGCGAAGAACGTTTGAAAGAGCTTCGATTTTATCATCTGAGTATAAAACCGCGTCTAAAATCCCAACTTTTGCCATTAGTGGGCTAGAAGATGTGGTTTGTAGAATTTCTCCTTTATAAGCGCCTTGAAACAAAATTTTAACTCTGCCATCTGGAAGAGAGACTTTTCTCATGATAGTTCCTATAACGCCAGCGTGATAAATAGCATCAAAATCCCTTTTTAAGCGGTATTCATCTTTGCTGCTTACTACTAAAACCATGCTTTCGTTTTTTATAGCAACTTCAAGAGCTTTTAAATTCTCTTCATCGCTTATAAAAATCGGAGTTATCATAAATGGATATAAAAAAAGCTCATCTTCTACTATGATAGGTAGCTCTTTTGGGAAAAATTCTGGTTTTTCTATCTGCATATTTTCATTTTACCTCTCTAAATTTATTAATCTTATTCAAAAAATGCCCTATACCACGGTAAATCTGGCGGGGTTAAATTCGCATCTTTTAAAGCTGAATTTTCTATCTTTTGTGCGTAAATTTCAGCCGAAGTATCGCGTCCTGTCCTTTGGTATAAATCTTTTATATTTTCATTTAAATAGTACTCAGCAAGCTTAAATTTAACCAACATAGTTTCGATAAGTGGTCTATACTGAGTATTTGGATACTGGACTAAGAAATTGTTTATCTCTATTATGCTGTTTTGCATCAAATTTTGGTTTCTGTTTGGCTGTCTAAAAGAGTCATAATTTGCTTTTATCTTTAAAAATGTCGCATACTCAATCTTATCTAAAGTTCCATATCGTCTTATATACTCATCAAGAAAGGCATTCGCTTGCGCATACTCGCTCTCATCCATATGAGCTTGTGCTAAGATAAGTAAAGTCGGCTCAATCAAAGGCGAAGCAACGTGTTCGCTAACAAACTGCGTATAGTGTTTATCTGCTTGTTCTAAATCGGCATTTTTGATATCATCGATGATATGGTCATACCACGCAAGTGGCTGCAGGTTATAAAGCCCACGGCTCTTATCTCCACAACCAACGATAAATAAAGCCATAATCAATAGAGCAAAAAATTTAAAACAATTTCTCATAAATTTCCTTTTTTTGTATGTTTAAACTTGAATTCTACAATTTTACTCTTAATAAACGGATAAATTATTGTAAAATAACAAAAATATATATATGGTAAGGAAAAATATGAAAATTTATATCTTAGGAAATGGCGCGATGGCAACTGCTATGGCACTTGGACTGCGAGATTTATATGAAGTTGTAGTTGTAGGAAGAGATAAAGAGAAGTTAGCTAAGTTTGCTAAATTTGATATAAAAACTGAAGTTTATGGTCAAATTTATGATATAAATGATAAAAATATCATCTTAGCTTTTAAGCCGTACGCTCTTAAAACTATGAGCGAAAAGCTTAGCGGAAGGGCAAATAACTGCATAAGCGTTTTAGCGATGACAAAGCTAGATGAGTTAAACTGCATTGATGCTAAAAACAGAATTTGCGCTATACCAAACATAGCAGCCGAGTTTAAAGCTTCGATAACGCCGTATTTTACACAAGATGATGATAGCGTGGCTAAAGAGGTTTTAGATGGATTTGGAAAAAGTGTGGCTGTTTATAGCGATGATGAGCTAAAGAGCGCTGGAGTTATCGCAGGTTGCGCTCCTGCATATCTTGCAATCGTAGCCGAAGCGTTGGCAAATGGTGGAGTAAAAGAGGGGCTTAAAAAAGAGATTTCGCTAAATTTAGTTTCTGGAGTTTTTGCAAGTTTTTCAAAACTTTTAGAGCATTCTCATCCAGCTTTGCTTAAAGAAAGAGTATGTTCTCCAAAAGGCACAACTATCGAGGGTGTGGCGGTTTTGGAAGAGTGTGGGGTTAGAAGTGCATTTATAAAAGCGTTAAGCGCTAGTGCAAAAAAGTAAATAAATTTTAAAATTAAGCTATATAGTAGTATAATTTGCAAAATTAGTATTTAAAGTGTTAGATGCTAAAAATTATAAAGGATGATAGATGAAACGAGGATTTTCGTTAATCGAGCTCATTTTTGCGATTGTTATTATAGGTATTTCAGTCGCTGCTTTACCACGAATCATTCAGCAAACACAGCAGTCAAATGAATTCGCGTTAAAACAAGAGCTTACTTTAAATGCCAAAACAATGATGGGTTCTATACTCAAAGAACCGTGGGATAGTGCAGGTCTTAAGCAAAGCTGCGATGCAGATAATATAGCAAAAGGACTTCCTGCTTGTACAGATACGCAAGCAAAAAGCTATACTGGAATGAATGGTTTTCCGATATATGCTATAGCTATTCCTACTATTGCAGGTGCTGCTACTAGAAATGGAGTGGCTAATTACACTGGCGCTGCCAATGTTCCAAATAGTAGAAGGTTAGGCAGTGCGTATGTAGCTACTAATAAAAATGCTTTTGCAGCTGTTAGTTTTGGAGTAAACACTAGAAATGATATAGATGACTATGATGGCTTAGATTTTAATATGACTCCAGTTGGTTTAAATAGTGGTGATTTTTTAACAGATACTCGGATAGAAGTAGCTGTTGATTTTGTTGATGATGTGTTAACTCAAGGAAATTATGCAAATACCCAGACGGTAACTATAAATTTACCAAATGCTGGTGCTGCTGGAGCTGTTTCAAACATTAAGCGTATAAAAGTAACAGCTACAGATAAAAGCACTGGACTTAAAGTAGATTTATATGCATATTCTTTTAACATTGGAGATTATCCTACCTTATTTAGAAGGACTTGGTAATGGCTTGTTTAAAAAAAGGTTTTACTTTAATAGAATTAATAATGGTAATAGTTATTTTGGCTATATTATCTACTTTCTCAACCGATATATATAGTAATATATATAGAAATTACATAATATCCAAAACTGTAAATTCGCTAGAAACACAAACCGAGTTGGCTTTAGAACAGATTGCAGCTAGGTTAAGTGATAGAGTTAATAGTGCTATAATAGGTAAAAAAACCAGAGATAGTAATGATATAGTGCCTATCGTAGATCCTAATCTTGGTAAATATGATATTTTAGAATGGATAGGGCAAAGTACTGAGAGTAGAAATTTAACTGGAGATATTCCAGGATGGAGTGGTTTTATAAGTGTAAATGATAGTTTTGATACAAGAACTTTAATAACTCCTGGTAGCAACTTACCAGCAGCAAGCACTGCTATAACAAGCATAGTTGGAAATGCTAATAACTTGGGTGTCATCTTTGCAGGATATGATAATAGTAGTGCGGCAGGATATGGTTTTAATACTACTGGTGGAAGAAATAGAGTTATAACCGTATCTTTAGCTGGAGCTACAGCGGCGACACCAGATGTTATGACTATAGTAAATCCAAATCCTGTCGAGGTCATAGAAAGATATTATCTAGTTCACAGCGCTTATGCGCTAGTTCCAACAAACCTCACAGAGTATACTGTAAATGGCTCTAATTATAGATTTTTTACTTTAAGTTTATATTATGATTATAAAACGTGGAATGGACAAAGTTATACGGATGGTAAAGTTCAACCTATAGCTGAGAATGTTACACTTTTTAGATTTAGAGGAAACAATGGCAGTGTTGAGTTAAAACTTTGCATGAGAGATCCTCATTTTTCAACTGATAGCAATGACTTCGTAGTATGTAAAACAAAGGTGGTATTTTAATGAAACGAGCATTTACTTTGATTATGGCTATGTTTTTTATAGTTATTTTAGCTACATTAGGTATGTTAGCACTTAGTTTGTCTACACAAACAGCAAAGCAATCAACCGATATATATCTAAGAGAACAAGCCGAGCTTTTAGCTAGAAGTGCTACTGAATTTGCTGTAATGGCTATGCAAGCACATAGTTACACTCCAGCTCGATCTAATGGAGAACACTGCCTCGAAACTGTAGATATAACTTATCCAACGGCTGATAATCCATTGTTTAAAGGTAGGGTTCAAATTTATTATCTAAATCCTCTTCTTGGTTGCAGAGCAGCTAGGACTATAGGTGACAGAAATTTAACAGCCGCTACTACTACTTCTATAACAGATAACATTGCTATGCTTGATGTAACTATTCAAAGCACAGAAGAAGCTGGAAGTGAGCCGATAAGGTATTTTAGAAGGACGATTCAAAGACCTTAGTTTAAGTTAGGATTGATACAATTTGAGTTTTATTTTTATAAGGAGAACTTTATGAACACAAGTATAGTTGGAAAACAGTTTGAACTAACTGATTCTATAAAAAACTATGTTGAGCAGGCTTTTGAGAATTTAGAAAAATACAGCTTAGATATTATTTCTGGTCGTTGTGTGATTTCAGCTGATGAAAAACAGGGTAAAAAGGGCTTCGTGGTGGACTTTTCGCTAAATTTAGCTAAAAAAGATACTATCGTTATCAGACATAAAGACAAAGATCTTTACGCAGCTATCGATGCTATAGTAGAGCGAGCTTCAAAAGTATTGCGACGTCATCACGATAAGCTTACAACACATAAAAACAAAGATGATAAAAAACAAAATGCACTTGATGATATTTTAGAGACTAATGCTCCTCTTATCGATGGCGTAGATGAGATTGTGCCAACAGAGCTTGAACTATACAAACCGCTTGAGATAGATGAAGCGGTTAGAATACTTAAAGAGAGTAAAGATCAGTTCTTAGTCTTTAATGATATGGAAGCTAAGATGAGAATTCTCTATAAAAGAAAAGATGGAAAACTAGGACTATTTTAGTAGTTTTTGGGTGGCTCTTCGCCACCTTTTTATAAATTTACACTAAACTTTAAATTTATCTTTGTAAATCAAAACAAAATCAAGTAAAATAATTGCACTTTAAGTAATAAAGTTATAATATATTGCATTATATAAGATTTCCTAACCATATGTGTTTAGGACAAGGAGAATGCCATGAAAAGTTTTATCTCATTTTTGTTTAAAGTGTTAATTTTAAATTTACTCATTACCACGTTTGCGTTTTCAGCGAACATATGTACTCGCGTAGAAGGCAAACTTGAAGATGCTGTGAATAAATCTGGAAAGATGACATTAACATCAAAAAGTACGTTTACTGTTTCTGATCGTCAAGAGGCTGGTCTATTTATTATCACGGCAAAAGAGGCTGGAAAATTAGAATTTGATTCAAGTAAAAATATTCTTAATGTTAATGAAAATCAACGTAAACATTTATTTGGATATTTTAACAAAATAGATAGTTGTGAATGGCAAAGAGGTTCTGGCTCGGATAGTGCTGATTACGGTAAGCAAGAGATAACAGTCAAGCCAGGCGAAACCGTTTATTTGCATATAAAAACAGATGGCAATTTAGATTCAACTAATAAATGGGGGAATGTTTGGGTAAATCCTAAAGTAGAAGTTACCTTTAAAGCCGATCCAACAGCGGTTCCACCGACTGATGAAGATTTTTTAAATGATCCAAATACAAGATGTAATTATATGACTACCGATACCGGTTCTAATATATTTAAACTTGGTGATAAAACTACTACTATAAATGCTGAAAAAATCATAGTTAAAAATAACTATGCTGAAAATTCGAATCCAGCTTTTAACCGTCAAACAGCAGGTTTAACTCTTGAAGCAACCGAAAAAGGTGGCATTATAGATATTAAAAAAATAAGCTCGGATAATAATATTAAATTTACTCTTACAAAGGTAGTTCAAGGTAAATGTGTACCTATGAGTGAAGTTTCTTCTATTCGCATTGAAAAAGGAGAGAAAGTATACGCTTACTTTAGAGCCGATGGTTGGACAAAAAATCAAAATCACAATGCACTAGAAACAGAAATAAAATCTAATTTTAGCATTAAATTTAGTCCAGATAGACCAACTACTTGTACCTTTGTGCCATTTACAGGTTCTGGCGCTGAAAATGGTGCTGCACTAATAGGGCATGGATTAACGAAAACAAATTTAAAATTTAATATAGAGATAAAGGGTTTTGGAGACTATGATCCTATAAATCAGTATTATTACAAATTAAAAGTAACTCAAACTGGCACTATAAATTTAGACGCCGATAACCCAGGTGCTGTTGTCCAGCATATCACAAAAAACAAACCACAAGATGGTAAATGTACCCCACTTGGAACTCCAAATAATTTAAATGTAGTAGCTGGAGATGAAGTATATGTATACTTTGGTCCTAGTAAAAATTTAAAAGCAAGTGCTACTGTGAATTTAAGCGCGACTTTAAATCCAGAATTTATACCGGATAAAGTAGAAGGAACTGGTTGGATGCGAGCACCTTTAAATGATGGTAAATTCAGACCAGGCGAAGTGATAAATCCTGGCACGCCAAATGCAGCTAAAACAGATTACGCTACTTTTAAAAATATTTACGGACCTTTTACTTTTGCTACAAATTTACCAAAAGATGATAATGGTTTACCAACTGGATATAAGATTATGCAGAAAAAATTCGGTGGCGCTGGTAAATTTTTTAATGGCGACTACTCTATAACCGGAGCTTCTGTGTTAAATTCATCAAACGGAATTGTAAATTTTCACTATGGAAAAGCTTCTAATGTAAAAAAAGTGGCTGGATTTGAAAGAAATAGTGCTAGCGCAAAACTATATCTTCCAAAAGATATAAAAAAAGACGACATAGTATATGCTAAGATATTTTGGACTGGGCATATACAAGCTGCTCATAAAACTATATATGATTTACCTGATATCATAAAAGGATATCGTGAAATTCAGTTTAAAGCGCCAGGTATGCCTTCTCCTAAGACATTAGAAGCAAAAGATGGTGATACTTGGTATAGTGCATCTTCTAGTTCTTTAAAAAATAAAGATGGGGCAACTTTCATTTATTCGGCTAGTTATGATGTTTTAACTGAGGTGCAAAAATCAGTCGCAAATCTTAAAATAGATAGTGAAAACAAAGACGCTACTATAGCTTTAACATTTGCAGCTGGAAATATTAAATCCTCTAGTGGCGAGTCGCCATCACTTAATAGATGGATTGGTGGAGCTGCCTCTCAATCACAATTTGGTAACTTTGCTAACTGGACACTGCTAGTAGTATATAATAGAAAAGATGCTCAAGCTGGAGATAAATACTATAAACCAAAAGGAATAACTATATATGAGGGTATGGCTATACAATCTGCACCAAGAGCAGATCCTGCTAGAAGCAACCTTACACTAAATTTTGATGGTTTTTACACTCCAGTTTCAAACAACTATGATGCAAAACTTAGTATAAATAGTTCTGGTGCTAGCCCATATGGTGAAGCTCGAGAAGAAGTTACGATAGCAGATGCTAATGATAACTATACAATGAAAAAGATTACTAATGAAGATAAACAATTAAATAATAACATTACTGTAATCAAACCTGGTGATAGCACAGTAACTACTCTAGAAAGCGGCCATACCACTGGTTTTGACCTGCATACTTATAATATAAATCAATTTATGACCGCAAAACAGTCTAAAACTTCAATGAATTTTGAAACATTTTGGCAAGATAATTGGACTAATACATCTATTATAAGTGTTGTTGCACTATCAACTGATCTTTATGTTCCTGAAGTTTGTTTTGATGAGACTATATACACAGCGGCTGCATTTCAGACCATAACAGAAGGTAAAGATAAGTGTGAAAACGCAGAAAATCAAAGACTTACTGAACTTAAGAAAAAAGAGCTTGGTGTTAATAGTTTAAATCCATCTCAAATACAAGAGATAGAAAAAGAAGCTCAAAAAACATGTCAAGAAATTATAGATAAAGGTGTAAGTAAATTTAGTGCTGTTGCTGGAGATAGTATAGTAGGAAGAACTAAATTTGTAAATGGTGGAAAATGGGTTTGTACTGGGCAAATAAAAAATGGAGAATGTAAAGATGGCGACTGGAACATGCAATCTGGAGTTGAGCCTGCGGAAGGAGTTATCATCAAGCTCGTTACAAAAGATAATATCTTATATAAAAAAGATAGTTCTAAAATAGATAATAGTATGGAAGATAAATACTCTTCTGGAACTAGTTTTAGTAAAAAGCTTGTAAATATAAAAGATGGTGATTTTGGAGCATTTAAAGATGGAAAAAACGGATTAGAGCCTATAAAGAACTTTTTATATGATGATAAATTTTTTAATGAGTATGCTCCTGGCGCTATAAGATACTCTTTAGGCAAAGACGCTGGAAGTAAAGATAAGTCCACAGGACTAGTCGGAGGTACTTTTATAGGTAGTGTAGAGAAAAATGATGCTAAAGTGGCATATTTAGAATTTGGTGCTACTTTGGGTAGTTTCAAAGATAAGATTTTTACCAACAATGAGTACGCTTATGACTTTTCGGCTTTAGTATGTGAAAATCCAAATGATAAAAGTACATGCCAAAAGCTTAGTTTTGGATATGGGATAGCTATGCAAAGATGTCCAACCGCAAAAGTCAATGAAATAAAAGTTGTATTATTAGATGGTCTTAGAGTGGTAAATCAAAACTTTAACGCAGATAACAACGATACTAGGTTATATACACAAGTATCAGGCGGTAGCTTTAACGGTTCTATGATATTTATGCCAGATTTATCTAAGTATGATACTGTGGATTGTCCAGATGGCGTTGGTAAAACAACAAAATCAATAGATGATACAGGTGCAGAAACAACAACAAAAGAAAAATGTGTTGTAATGAAAAATCTCGACGGATATGGCAATGTTATAGGAGAAATTCAATACATACCGCTATCTTCTATAGATGTTGGACTTCAACCGTTTCCTCTTGATGGAGAAGTAGAAATTTCTCTTGTTAGAGGAGATGAAGTTAGAAGGTTTTGTAACTATTTAGGAACAGAAGATAAAATTCCATTTTACTATGGAAACGAATATTTTGGTCAAGAAAAAGACTTTACTATGTCTTTAGCTGAACAGTTGATGGGGAAATCAGAACTTGAACTTAAAAATTTTAAAATAGAAGATGCGTTTAACTCTGTTACTTTTATGGTGCAATACTGGCCTAAAGGAGCAAAAACATATGGATTAAATAGAGGCGACACGCTTGAAAAATGTATAAATAGCCTTGGAAATGTCAATCCTAAGCCAACATCTTTAGAAGAATGTAGAGAGATGTTGCAGAAAAAAGATGCGTTGGCTGAAAATTGGCTTGGTACTAAACCAGCGCCAGATGGAAGCTTTCATATATGTAATTCAGACTCTTTTACTGTAAGACCGGCTATGTTTAAAGCAAAAACAGAAAATCTAGATAAATACGCTATATACGATAATAATGTTTTAGTAAAAGATAGTGGAACTAGTACAAATGAAACTTATATAGTAGATAAAACAAAAAGTACATTTAATGCTAAAAAATACCGCACAGGTGGAAATCCTGATGATAATAAAGACTTAAGAAGCAGTGTTATATACGCAGCAGATATAAACAATAATCCAACTCCAAACTATGTAAATTTGCTTGGTGTTGATTTTGGTTTAAGTAAGGTAGCTGTAGGAAGCAAAGCTGGTCAAATGAAAGAAGTTGGAACATTTTTAAAACCAGTCCTAAGTGGATTGTGTGAGCCAGCAGCAAATATCCAGGCTGTAACACAGATGAGAAATAGCAACAAGCCATTAGAGCTTAAAAAACTAAATGATATCGGCTCGTTTAACGATGAAACAAAATATAACAAAGATACAGGCGAGAATAACTCCGAATTTGATAAAAATAACTTTAGAATTTGGGATAAAGAGAAAAATTCATTGTTTGCAAATTTTGATTATATTGATGATACTGGAAAAAGAGTTTTAGAAGGGGATTGGAATAAAGGTAAATACAGGGAGTATATGGATAAACAAGCTCGGCTAAAAGGAGAAAAAAAAGATAAAGAGCGATATGCTAAACTTTATACTCAACAAATTCTTAAAGCTGATGGAAGTACTAAAGAGTTGCAGCTAAACTACTTTAATGTTGGCGATGTTTCTGTGGAAATATACGATAATACATTTACAATGGCAGATCAATATGATGTATTTAAAGGCAAAAAGGATACAGAAGAATGGCCAGCTTGTGTAGTTGGTTCTGCTGAAAATAAGCACAATGACAAAGGGCTTGTTGGATGTGATGTTAAGTTAGAAAAAGAACTTGTAACTAGATTTATCCCAGATAGAATAGAACTGCAACTTAAAAATCTAGTAGATACAAAAAAACATACAATCGCAGGAGTTGACTATAGCTATACATTTTATAATAATCCACAAACAGTAGGAATTACTACAAACACGTATGGCACAGAAACAGCTCCTATAGCAAATGATGCGATTATTCAGAATTCATCAACAGGGAAATTAAAAGATATTCAAGTACCAACCTTGGGTATGGATGTAGCTGCTTATCTATCAGATGAAGTGTATGCTAACACTTTAGCTACATTATACACTAAGCATTGCTATTCAAGAGATGTAGAGTTTGATTTGGATATGACATATGATTGTGTTAAAGATAGTAGCGATACTAGATGTGTAAATAGAACAGGAAGTGTGGTTGATATAGCTGGAAAACTTGGAGATAAACTTGGAGATACTAGAGGGTATAATAGAAATACAGCAAATGCGGCGGATCATTTTGGATTCTACGCTCTTGAAAATTTGATGTCAAAACCTGTAATAAATACTGATGGTAGTAGAAAATATGATAAAAGAAGTGGTTTATACATAGCTAGTCACGAAGGGTTTAAGGATGGAAAATTTCCAGTATTGGTTCCTTTTGGTTTTGACAGAACTCAAACTACAGCGAATAATCCAATCGTTTTATATGGTAATGACTTCGTAGCTAGGCAGTTAGTGGCAGATACGGCTAATCCAACCAAAAGCGTTGCAAGAGAGGGAAACAAGCTTTATAACGAAAAAGATACAAAAAATAAAGCTAAAGCGGTAGAAGATGATATGATATCAGATATCGCAAAAAGTAAATTTATACCTTTTGACGAGACTGATTCAAATTATACAAATCAAGCGGTTCATTTCTATTATGGTAATGCAAATGCTAAATTATTAAAGTATGAAACATCAAGTAGATCTATAACAGCAGAGATACTATCTATGATATATTGCAATGATGGAACAGAAAATAATGCAATATGCGAAACAACTTTTGCCAACAATTTTGGATTTACTTTATTACGTAATACAATAGAAAAGTAGAACAAAGACCTGGATTTTACATAAACCCTGCAGATAATTATGACAGTAGTAACATAAAAAATGAATTCGTGGATAAGTATGCAGCCTTGACTAATGCTAGCAGTCTTACTTTGATTAGAGGTAAGGTTTTAACATTTGCTGATAATGAACAACTAAACATTACATCGACTACTAGTCTTCCAGATACTACTATACAGGTTGTTGCTCAACCTTGGTTTTTGCATGGTGTAAATATCGGCTATAATGACTTTTTGGTAAATTTCTCTGGTACTCCATCTTCTGCTTGGGGAGGGGAAGGTAAAGTAAAAAGCGGTAGTGATATAGGATATTTTTTAGATAACAAACAAGATGCCAATGAAAGACCAAACGAAAATAAAAATAAAAGCAATAGGATTAATTGGTAAGAGATTACTACAAGATAAGCGAAGGAAAAATTCTTTCGCTTATCTGTTATGAATTATATAATATATACGATTTAACAAATAAGTTAGAGCGATAAGCTAACGATACGTAAAAATAAAATATAGCCTTTTTAAAACACAATTAAATTTAAAAACATCGATTATTAACGTAAGGATAAATTTTATAAACTGGAATAACGTTAATTTTTAAAACGTTGATAGCTAACACAAACAAAAGCTTTTTAAATTATTACATAAATAAATAAAATTTATATTTCAAAAAGCCACTATGTATTGTTGCTATGTATTATAGTTTAACCGCGATTTTATATCTTATAAATATAAATAACACTAATTTTTAAAAAAAATTGCTAATGTAAGTAAAAGTTGTAAAAAACCATGAGCATAATACTTGAGTTTTGCAAAAAATATCAATGATATTTAAAACTTTTTTAAAACCGCAAATTTTATATATGAGGACATCGCTTAAATTTCACAAAACCCCAAGATATCTTTTTAAAATCACCATAGCAGCCAAACTATCAAGCTTGCCATCTTTTTTCTTGTGATTTGCCACGCCAAACTCGCCAGCTTCAACACTAGAAAAGCTCTCATCTATATAGCAAACTTCGCCACCAAACTCAAGAAGCCCTACAAAATGCTCCACGCGTCGTCTCATCTCGCCCTCGCTACTTCCACCAAGTGGCACGCCAACAACTAGCTTGTTAGCGCCAAATTCGCTTAAAACAGCGTCCACAGCAGTCGCTGCTTGGTTGCGATTTTTACGTAAGATTGCATTTTGTGGCATTACAACGCCGTTTTCATAACCGATAGCAACGCCTATGCGCTTAAGTCCTATATCGATAGCCACTATCATAATTTGCCTAATTTAAGTTGCGTTATCGCTAAAATATTCATTTTATCACGACCTTCGTGCCTAGAATTTCTACCTTACCATCAAGTTCATATTCGTAAATTAAATCGCCAAAATTAGCATAAACTTCATCAAAGCTATCATTTTCTTTGATAAATTTTACCACTTCATTATCTTCATTTATCTGGCTCGCTTGGTCGATTTGGCTAAAATTCTTTGCAAATTCATCAACATCGTATATTAAATTTGCCAAATTTTTACCCAAAAGCTCGTTCGTCCCCATGCTCTCATTTATGCGTTGAGGCAAAACATATACCGGCACGCCCATTTCGCGTGCTAGTCTTGCGCTTTGAAGCGAGCCGCTTCTAAAATCAGCTTGCGCTACAACTAAAGCTTGAGATAACCCCACGACTATGCGGTTTCGCTCTAAAAACCTAAAGCCCATCGCTGGCGTATCTGGCTCATACTCGCTAAGTGCTAGTGAGTTTTGATAAATTTGGCTAATTATTTTAGCATTTGAAGCTGGATATATGATATCAAGTCCATTGCCAAAAACGGCTATTGTGTTTGGATACGCCGCGTTGTGTGCTGTGATATCAACTCCAATAGCAGCCCCACTTACAACACAAACTCCACGTTTTGCAAGTGCGCTAGAGAGTGATAAAACTAAGTTTTTAGTATACACGCTCATCTTTCTTGAGCCGACAATGGAAACTTTTGGCATATTTAAAAGCTCTAAATTTCCTTTATAATAAAGCTTTTTAGGCGGTTTTTTAAGTTTGGTTAAAAACGAAATATCATCGATAGTATTCATAAATCTCATTTATATATACAACTTCAACATCGCTAAGTATGTCTTGGCTTGTTTTTAGTGTTTTAAAAGTTATCTTTTTAGGGTGTCCGATGGCTATAGCATAGCCTCTTTTTTTGGCTATTTCAACAGCTTTTTTAAGCTCTTTTCTTATATAGTTTCTATCGTTTTTGTTGTCTAAAAAAACATCTCTGTAGATATATCTAAAGCCCTCTTGTTGGGTTGCGGTTCGCATTTTAGTAGAGGCGATGGTTTTTGAATCAACAAATAAAAAGTCATATTTTTTAAGCGCTTGTAAAAGCATTTTTGATGAGGCTAGATTTGAAGTAAATTTGCTTCCGGTGTGGTTGTTTATAAATTTAGCTCTTGGAAAGTCGTGGCGAACGGCTTTGATGGCTTTTTCTATAGTTTCATAGTTATCTTTTGTGCTTAGTGTTTTTAAGCGATCTTTATGCGAAATCGCTTCTAGCGGCAAATGCACCATATAAAACTCAAATTTCAAAGCTAAATTTGGAGTGTGCGCAAAGTCCTTGCTAGGTGGAAAAAAAGATGGCGTGAGCTTTAGTCCAACGCTTCTTAGCCCATCTACATGCTCTTTATCTGCCATATCATCTATGATAATGGCAAGTTTTGCTTTAGAAAATCTAGATGGCTGTTTTATGATATTGTGTGAAGGCTTATACACTTCGGTTTCTTGAGATTTCTCTTCTGTTTTTACATCTTTTTTTTCATCAAAACTTAGATTTAAATCCGCAAGAGCATGTGTTAAATTCTCATCTGATAAAACCACCATTGCAGGCTTGTTTTCTTCAGTTTTTTCTGCACTTTTATCATGTTTTTTTTCTGCGCTTTTATCTTTTTTGGGTACTGCTTTTTTCTCTACTTTTTTTTGTAGCTCGTGCGCAATTTCACTTTTTACTACAACTTTATCTTTTATAAAAAAGTAATCAAGCGTAGCGTAAGTTAGCGCACCTGCACCAAAACAAAATAAAGCGATGATGATAAATTTAAGATAGTTGGGGCGCTTTTTTTTGCGCCCTCTTGAACTCTTTTTAGTAGCCAAATTTACTCGGTTGCTTAGTTTTTATCTTTATTTACTAGTTTGCCATCATTTATCCATGGCATCATACCGCGAAGTTTTTCGCCTGTTTTGTTTAACAAGCTTGCTTCTGCTAGTTTTCGCTCGGCATTCATCTTTGTATATCCAGCTTTTCTTTCTAAGATGAAGTTTTTAGCGAAAGTTCCATCTTGAATCTCTTTTAAAATCGCCTTCATAGCTTTTTTAGACTCGCAGTCAACGACTCTTCCACCACTTACATAGTCGCCAAATTCAGCTGTGTTTGAGATAGAGTAACGCATATCAGCCATGCCGCCTTGATAGATTAAATCAACGATTAGTTTCATCTCGTGTAGACACTCAAAGTATGCCATTTCAGGCTCATAACCAGCTTCGGTTAGCGTTTCAAATCCTGCATTTATAAGTGCGCATAGTCCACCACAAAGAACTGCTTGCTCGCCAAAAAGATCCGTTTCAGTTTCATCTTTAAAAGTTGTTTCGATTATACCAGTTCTACCACCACCAATCGCGCTTGCATAGCTAAGTGCTATCTCTTTTGCTTGACCGCTTGCATCTTGTGAAACAGCGATTAAATCAGGAATTCCGCCACCTTTTACAAATTCATTTCTAACTGTATGACCAGGAGCTTTTGGAGCTATCATAATGCAGTCAATGCCCTTTGGTGGCACGATTTGTCCGTAGTGGATGTTAAAGCCATGACCAAAAGCAATAGCGCTTCCATCTTTTAAATTTGGTTTAATTTCAGCTTCAAAAATGTCGCTTTGAAGCTCATCAGGAGTTAATATCATAACCACATCAGCCTCTTTTACAGCATCGCCAACGCTTAGTACTTTAAAGCCTTTTGCTTCAGCTTTTTCCCAGCTTCTACCGCCTTTTTTAAGACCGACAACAACTTCAACGCCACTATCTCTTAAGTTTTCAGCGTGAGCGTGACCTTGTGAACCAAAACCAATCATCGCAACTTTTTTACTTCTGATTAGACTTAAATCGCAGTCTTTATCGTAATACACAGTTATAGCCATAACAATCCTTTAAAAAAATTTTGGGTATTATACTTAAATTGAACTCAAAAAGTTCTGAAAAAGGCAATTTGTCAAATTTAAAAGTAAAAAAAGGTAAGTTTTGAAAACATTTTTAGAAAACCTCCTTATCGGGGTTGATGAAAGCTCTATAACTCAGCAAGAAAAAGAGATTTTAAGAAATATGCAGATGTTAAATGCTGTGTCTAAGAAAAAAAAACTATCTTTTTTAAATGATGGATTTGTCTGTGGACGGCTTGATATTAGCGTAAATGGCACGGGCTACATAAACGCATACGATAAAAGATATAAAGATGACATTATCGTAGAAAACAGAGATATAAACAGCTCAAAAGTTGGCGATATAGTCTTAGCAAAGCTAACTAAGGGCAAAAAAGGCAGAAACAAAGGTAAAATTTTGCTAACCTTAAAACCAGCTTTTCTAACAAGCGTTGTTTATACTAAAAAATTTGGTAAAGAAATTTTAGGCGTAAATGTCAAAAGTGGCTTAGCGTATGCTTTAAAAGCAACGCAAAAATCGCTTAAACAGATGCCTCTTGGCACTCTTTTAAAGATAAATAACCAAAAAGATGAGATAGTTGAAGTTTTAGGAAATTTAGATGATGTTTGGGTAGATGAGAAAATTTCTCTTGCGATTTATAACAAAAATAGCGAATTTAGCGATGTTTGCGAAAAAGAAGCAAAAAGCTTTGGAGATAGCGTTGATAGATCTTTATATCCAAATCGCATTGATTTAAGGGAGCTTGAGTTTTGCACTATTGATCCAGTTGATGCAAAAGACTTTGATGATGCGATTTATTATGACGCAAAAAAATGTGAGCTATATGTAGCAATCGCCGATGTTAGCGAGTATGTAAACGCCTACACAGCTATAGATAAAGAGGCTAAATTCAGAGGATTTTCGATATATTTTCCACACAAGGCGATTCCTATGCTTCCACGAGCCTTGAGTGAAAATATCTGCTCTCTTAAACCAGATGTTGATAGACTTGCATTTGTTTTTAAAATCACCATAGATAAGGACTTTAACGCTACAAAAGAAGAGCTTTTTGAAGCGATTATAAGATCTAAAAAACGCTTTAACTACGATGAAGTAGATGAAATTTTACGTACAAAAAGTTACGCTGATAAAAAGCTTTTAGATATGCTTTTAGCGGTTGAAGAGCTAACTTTAAATTTACGAAAAATCAGGTTAAAAACAGGCTTTGACTTTAGAACAAAAGAGCTTAGAATGAGTCTTGATGAGAGTGGAAATTTAAAAAGCACGAGATTTGAAGTCTCAACTCCATCGCATGATTTAATCGAAGATTGCATGCTTATGGCAAACAAAGCAGCAGCAAAACGTATAAGTAAGGGGATATTTAGAAATCACGATGCGATTGATTTAAAAAAGGTTGATTTCTTGCTTCAAGATCTGCTTGCACTTGGAATAGATGCTAAATTTGACCCAGATATCGCAAAAATGGTTGAAGGAATTCAAAAAATCGCCGATGATATGGGTATGCGCGAAGAGATAGATAAACTTATCATCAAAGCGCAAAAAAAAGCCGAGTATGCAACGCTACCAAAGGGGCATTTTGGGCTTGGATTTGGTGAGTATTCACACTTTACAAGTCCGATTAGAAGGTATTCGGACTTGATTTTGCATCGTCTTTTAAAAGCAAATTTAGCAGATGATAAAAGGCTTTTTAACTATCTGCTTTTAAACATAGAAGAGACTTGTGTTAGCTTAAATGAACTTGAAAGAGAAGCTGATAAAGTCGCATATGACTTTATGGATAGGAAATTTGCGCGTTGGGCGAGCGAGCGAATAGGGCAAAAAGTTCAGTGCTATATAGATGAAAACTCAAACATCACAACCGCAAAGCTTGATGATAAGATAAAAGGGGCTAGAATTTATATCATAAACTACACAGCAGATGTGCTAACAAGGGTGCTTGTTGAAATTTTAGAAGCTGATATAGTAAGTGGAAAAATCATAGGAAGAGTGGTGAAAAAACTAAATGTATAAGAGGGATTTAGATACGCTGTTAGCTAGTAAAAAAATGCCAAATTTCTTGCTTTTACGAAGTAGCGATGAGTTTCAAAACGAGCTTTATGCAAAAGAAATTTTAAACTTTTATCAAGCTGATATGGTTGAGCAGATTTATTATGATGAGTATGATTTTAGTCGGGCTAAGCTTTTTTTCGAGCCATCGCTTTTTGGAAACTCAAATTTACTTCATATCAAAACCAACCGCTATATACCGACAAAAGAGGTAAAACAACTCATCTCAATGTGTAAAAAAGATAGTGCAAATTTCTTTTTATATGAGATTTTAGAGACTCCAGAAACAAAGGTAAGTAACGATTTTATCAAAGCGTTTGGCACAAATTTTGTCCGCTTTTTTAAACCAACCACGCCAAATGAAGCACTAAATTTACTTAACAAAAAATGCACAATGTTAAAAATTTATGCTAACTCAACTGCGCTTTTAGAAATTTATAAAATTCACAACGAAAACCTAAATTTAGCCGCTAGCGAGCTTGAAAAATTTGCAAATTTAGGTTATGAAGTAACTTTGGAAAATGTAAAAGCACTGGTATCTGGGCTAAGCGAGGTGAGTTTTGAAGATATTTTTAACAAAATACTAAATTTAGATGATTTCAGAGATGATTTTTTTATCTATACACAAAGTGGCTCATATAGTGAAAGTGATTTTATAAACTATATTTATGGCTCGTTTTTTAGGCTTTTTAAGATTCATAGTTTTATTAAGATAAATGGCAGGATTGATTTTTTAAAACTGCTTGGATACACGCCACCACCGCAAGTTCAAACACTTTTGCAAAAACAAGCACTTAAATTTAGCACAAAAAGATTTAAAGAGATTTTTTTGCATTTAAATAGTCTTGAATTTGATATAAAAACTAAAAATCAGATAGATAAAACTCACTTTTTATTAGCTGGACTTTTAGAACTTCAAAGAGTTATAGCAAAAACAAAGTAAAATTTAAGTAAAGCTTAGCTATAATCGTTAGTTGCATTATTGCAAATCCTTGCTTATAGGCATTTTGTCTTATGAGCTACAAAACCACAAGGAGAATTCATGAAACATTACGAGGTTTTATTCATCGTTAAGCCAACGCTGACTGAAGATGAAGTAAAAACAAAAGTTGACTTCGTTAAAGAAGTTATAACTAAAAATGGCGGAGAAGTCGTTTCTGTTATAGAGATGGGAACACGCAAACTTGCATACTCAATCAAAAAGTATGAAAGAGGTGTTTATTTCGTTGTTTATTTTATGGCACCACCTGCGCTTGTTACTGAGCTAGTTAGAAACATTAGATATAACGAAGATATCATTAGATTTTTAACAGTTAAGTATGAGAACAAAACTGAGGTAGCAGCTTGGGAAAAGCTAAGCAAAGGCATCAAACTTTCTCCAGCTAGAAAAGAGAGAGAGCCAAGAAGACCTGCACCAAAGCCAGAAGAGCAAGAGAGTAAAGAGACTCAAGAGTAATTCTAAGCGATAATTAAGGATAAAAGATGTTCAACAAAGTAATATTAGTCGGAAACCTAACAAGAGATATAGAAGTACGATACGCAAACAACGGCTCTGCTATCGGAAATACAGCTATCGCAACTAGTAGAAAATACACAGCTGCAAGTGGTGAGAAGAAAGAAGAAGTTTGTTTTATAGATATTACTTTTTTTGGAAGAACAGCAGAAGTTGCAAATCAATATCTAAAAAAAGGTAGTCGAATTTTAGTCGAAGGAAGACTAAAACTTGATCAATGGCAAGATAACAGCGGTCAAAATAGAAGCAAACATAGCGTAGTTGTAGAGACTATGCAGATGTTAAGTGGAAATTCTGATGCGCCATCTGCTAGACCTCAAGGTAGAGATAATGCAAGTAGCCCTTATAACGCGCAAAATAGTGGGTATAATCAAGCAAGAAACGATAACCAAAGTTTTAATAAAAATAGTCAAGCTAAAAATACAAACGATGACTATAATAATGATGTCCCAGAGTATGATATAAATGCCGATATGGGCGATAATGGCGACGATGTTTTGCCATTTTAAAAAAATATAAATAAGGAAAAATTATGGCAGATAAAAGAAAATATGCTAGAAAATATTGCAGATACACAGAGGCTAAGATTGAGTATATCGACTATAAAGATACTCAACTTTTAAAATATTGTCTTTCAGAGCGTTTTAAAATTATGCCAAGACGCTTAACTGGCACAAGCAAAAAATACCAAGAGATGGTTGAAAAAGCTATCAAAAGAGCAAGACAAGCGGCTCTTATACCATATATCGTTGATAGAAACGATGTAGTAGCTAATCCATTTGAGATTCTATAATTACTAAAACCACGCCTCGTACGAGCCTAAATTTAGGTTTGTTCGAGGCTTTTTTATTTCACACCACACAAATAGAACAAATTTGACTTTTTATGATTGACTGAAATTTTTTTACGTTATGACAAATTTGTTATCATTGTATCTTTTAGCATTTTATAACATAGACTGCTTTAATATGCTTGTAAAAGTCAAATTTGGTGTTAAAAAAATACTTTCAATGCTTATTTAAGATGTTTTAAATCCATAAAAGAGCCTAGCAAGGTGCTAAAATGCTAAAATTTAACAAATTTGTAAAAAATGCATTTTTGCATATAAGCGTTTGTATGCGGCTAAAATTTTCTACTATTTTTATAATATTTGCTTAACTATTTTTAATATAAAATAACCTTGTCTAAGCTTTAAACTTATTTGTAAATTTTTGCTTTATAAAGAAAGGTTTTATCATAGTAATATTTATTATTTTATAGTGGTTTTATAGTGGGTTTAACTCATCTGAGTATAAGTTTTATAACAAGCAAAAGACTATCACAAATTTTTCAAAAGCTTTATTTTAAATGCTATAGTTAAACAGCGCCTACTGTGATTGTTAAATTTGGTTTGATATAAAACGCCTCTTACAAAACTGCTTATCAAAAAATAAATTTGATATAAGATAAAAATATCTTCCTACTTAACTACTAGATAAAATTCTCATCATATTTTAATTCTATTTTTCGCGCTGTTTCGATATGCAAGCTTGCCTATAAGGCAAAGGTGGTTGATAAAATTTATATGATTTTTCTATTTACTTGAGTATTTTAATGTTTCCTTATCAAGCAAAAATTTTATCAAAATGCACTTTATACGAGAAAGATTTTATCTGTTTTAAGCCTTTTAAAAATGTAAAATGCTTATCGCACCAGCTAGATTATCAGCATTCCATCGCCATAAGAGTAAAATCTGTAGTTATTTTCTATAGCGATTTTATAAATTTCCATAGTCTTTTCAAGCCCTATAAAAGCGCTAACTAACATTATAAGTGTCGATTTTGGCAAGTGAAAATTTGTTAAAAGGTAATTTTGTCTAATGGGTTTGTTATTTAAATTTAAAAAAAGCTTGCAAGCCCCATCTAAACGCCCATCTCTTGCGTAGTTTTCAACGCACCTTGTAACAGTTGTCCCAACGCCAAGTATGGGTGTATCGCTGTCTAAAACGTGTGCTGTATCTTGTGGTATATGATAAAACTCAGAGTGCATGGTGTGCTTTGTGATATCATCATTTTCTACACCTTTAAATGTCCCAGCGCCCACATGAAGCGTTAGATAGTGGATATCGTGAGTCTTTTTTAACTCTAAAATCATCTCATCGCTAAAGTGCAAAGATGCCGTTGGAGCAGCGACTGCGCCATTGTTTTTAGCAAAAATACTTTGATACCAACTCTCATCTTCTTTGCTATCTTGGCGTTTTATGTATGGCGGAAGTGGTACATGCCCGATTTTTTCACAAATTTGATAAATTTCACTTGTGTCAAGCGCTTTGGAATTTGCAAAAAACTGTACCACGCGACTTCCATCATCCAAAAGCTCTTTAACAATAGCTTTTAAGCCCTCATCAAATTCTAAAACCGAGCCAACCTTAACTCTGCCTTTGATAAATGCGCTAAAAGCGTCTTGAAGTGGGGAGTTTAGCAGCAGTTCTATTTTACCACCGCTTTCTTTTTTACCATAAATTCGCGCTTTTATAACCTTTGTATCGTTAAATACCACATCGCAAGGTGGTAAAATTTTACTTAAATCGCCAAATGTAAGATGAGAAATCTCACCGCTTTTTCGTTCATAAACCAAAAGTTTTGCGCTCTCTTTTGGTAAAACTGGCTTGTTTGCGATAAGTCTAGCTGGAAGTTCATAGTCATAGCTTGATAGTGAGTTTATATCACTCATCTTCATCATCTTCTTCGTCGCTGTTTTCTTCTGGTTTTGCTGGATTTACCGCTTTTGCGATTAAAATCGAAATTCCGTATAAAAGTACCAATGGCACAGCTAGCATAAACTGGCTTAAAACATCTGGTGGTGTCATAATCGCAGCAAAAACAAAGATAATAACGATAGCATAACGGAAAAATTCACTCAAGCTTTTATCATTTATAACGCCAAGTTTAGCTAAGAAAAAGGTGATAACTGGAAGCTCAAAACTAATACCAAATGCGACTATTAGTTTTGTAAAAAACCCAACATACTCGCCGATTTTTGGCATAGCGGTAAAAAGCTTTTCGCCAAAGTTGATTAAAAAATCATACGCAACAGGGATAACAAAATAGTAGCAAAAAGCCGCTCCTAGTGCAAACATCACTGAAGCGCTTACGACAAATGGAATAACGTATTTTTTCTCATTATCATAAAGTCCAGGTGCTACAAATAGCCAAAATTGCCAAAAGATAATAGGCATAGAAATCAAAAGTCCAGCGAAAAACGAGACCTTCATCGCAGTAAAAAACGCCTCAGCAAGTTGAGTAAATATAATCTCACTGCCTTTTGGCAAAATTTTAACCAAAGGTTGAGTCATAAAATCAAGTATAGCTTCCCAAAAATTAAAGCAGATTAAAAATGCAACTATCACACTCAAAACGCAGATAACAAGGCGTTTTCTAAGCTCAACAAGGTGTGGTTTTATATCCTCAAACATCTGCATTTTCCTTTAAATTCGAAGTTGGTTTTTCATCTTTTGTTTCTGGTTTTTGGCTTTTTGGCATATCAAGAGGTGTTATCTCTTCGGTTTTTCCATCGATTTGGATATCTAGTTTGGCTAAATTTGGTTTTAAATCGCCTAAATCTTTTTTGATATCTTCAAGGGTTTCATTTGCGCTGGATTTGACTGAATTTATGCCATTTTTTAGCTCATCCAGCTCTTCAAAAGTCAGTTTTTTGCGGATATTTTCTTGAGTTTTTGCCATAGAATCTTTGTATTTTTTAGCATCTTCTTTAAGCTCTGCTATGCGAATTTCTTGCTCGAAGCTTGACTTTGCGTCGTTGACTGATTTTTTGATAATTTTGAAGTATTTTGCTATCTCAACCATCGCTTTTGGTAGTTTTTCTGGTCCAAGTGCGATAACAGCGATGATAGCAATGACTAAAATTTCTGGGAAGCTCATTCCAAACATCTATTTTTCCTAACTTTTTTAAAATTTAAAATAACCTTGCAATTTTACAGAAATTTGCTTTAAATTTGGCTTGTTATAAAAAGCGCAATCTCATCAGCAAGTGCAAAATTTGGGTTATAAAAGATACTGTTTTCTAGTTTTAACTTACCATTTTGCGCTAGAGTTTGTGCGTTTTTTAGTTCATTTTGATTTAAAAATTTAGCATTTATGCCGATTTTACATCTAGCTCCTAAAAATATATGCTCAAATCTAAGTGCATTTTTATCGATACTCTCGCGGGTTTTTAAAAGCGGATTTTTGATATAAGCTTCAACGCTTTTTGGCGAGTAAAATCGCGCGCAGTCTTTAAAACCAACCGCATATGCGCCAAATCCAGCATAGTTTTTTTGCTCCCAATAAGCAAGATTATGCTTGCATAAAAAGCTATTTTTAGAGAAATTTGAGATTTCATATTGGTTAAATCCAAGTTCTAAAAGATGCGAAAACAAAAACTCATCAAGCCGAATGCTATCTTTTTTATAACTTTTTTTACCAGAAAATGGCGTGTTTTCTTCTAGTGTTAAAGAGTAGGCGCTGATGTGTGGGACACTAAGTTTTGCGATATTTTCAAGTTCAAACTCAAGCATGGCTTTTGTATCAAATTTAGTCGAGTAAATCAAATCTATATTTATGTTATCAAACCCTGCTATTTTGGCATTTTTAACAGCGTTAAATGTGTCTTTTGCGCTGTGATTTCTACCTAGAAATTTAAGCTTTTGCTCGTTAAAACTTTGCGCTCCAAAGCTAACTCTGTTTATGCCAAACTCGCGTATCGCCTCTAGCCACGCTAGAGTTGCTGAGTTTGGGTTTGCTTCTGTTGTCGCTTCATACTGGCTTGAAAAATGTGGTTTTAAAAGGTTAAAAATTTCAGCGTAAAAGTGCGAATTTACTGAGCTTGGAGTCCCGCCACCTATAAAAAGAGTTGAAATTTCGCCACTATTTTTTTCTAAAAAATCTTTTATTTCAAAATGTAAAGCTTGAAAGTATTTTTTTACAAGATTAAATTTATCGGTATGCGAACCAAAGGCGCAATATGGGCATTTAGAAGTGCAAAAAGGTATATGAATGTAGATATGCAAGTCATCTCTTTTGGGTTAAATTTAATCGTTTAATTTAGCAAATTTAGTTAAATTCAAGCTTAAATTTGCTCATATTATGAAAATAAATTTAAACCACAAAAAATAGCTTGTATAAATTAGCAGCGGAAATAAACTCTTGCTAATTTAGTAAAAGGTAATAAATCTGCTTTTGTCTATATTTTTTAATAAATATTAGTCAAAATTCTTAACAAATTTAACTAAATTTAGACAATGTTAAGATAAAATTTTCCTAAAGTAGATGTATAATTATAAAAATTTAATATTAGGAGAAGTTTATGAAACACGGTTTTAACACTCAAGCAGTTACAAGCGCTCCAGGCGAGCATGCTAAATTTATGGTTTTGAGTATAAATGATAGCAAAGATTCAGATGAAAAGGTAAAAAATCTTACAAGCAATTTTTCAGCCTTAGTTAGAAGTATGAGAAACAGATATCCTGATTTAGAGGTTTCTGGCGTTATGGGTTTTGGCGCTAATGCTTTTAAACGCCTTTTTCCAGACATTGGCACTCCAAAAGAGCTAAAGGTTTTTGAGCCGATAAAGGGCAAAAGATTTGAAGCTGTTTCAACTCCAGGTGATTTATTTTTCCATTTAAGAGCTAAAAAAGAGGCGTGTATCTTTGAGCTTAGCACAAATATCATGGAACAACTTGATGGTGCGGTTGTTTGCGAAGATGAGGTTGGTGGGTTTAGATACTTTGATGGAAGGGCGATTGTCGGTTTTGTAGATGGTACTGAAAATCCTGATTTTGATAAGGACTCATTTGCTGTGATTGGCGAAGAGGATGCAAAATTTGCTGGTGGAAGCTACGCTTTTGTGCAAAAATATATCCATGATATGAAAAAATGGAATGCAATGAGCGTAGAAGAGCAAGAAAAAACAATAGGCAGAAGAAAATTTGATGATGTTGAGCTTGATGATGAGACTAAACCAGCAAATGCCCATAACGCCGTTACAAATATCGAAGATGAAGATGGAAATGAGCTAAAAATTATAAGAGCAAATATGCCATTTGCAAATCCAGCTAAAGGCGAGTTTGGGACATATTTCATAGGCTATGCAAGGCATTTTTCAACAACTAAAAAAATGCTTGAAAATATGTTTGTTGGCGAACCTGTTGGCAACACAGACTTGCTTTTAGAAATTTCAACTCCAGTTACTGGAACACTTTTTTACGTACCAACATTTGACTTTTTGGATGAGCAAAGCCTTTGATGGCTTTGCGAACCGCTTGCGGACAACGAAGTTGTATCAAAGCCTTTGATGGCTTTCTACTTCGCTTCGCTCGTAGCTGTAAACAGAAGCGAACAGAGCTTGCGGACAACGAAGTTGTATCAAAGCCTTTGATGGCTTTCTACTTCGCTTCGCTCGTAGCTGTAAACAGAAGCGAACAGAGCTTGCGGACAACGAAGTTGTATCAAAGCCTTTGATGGCTTTGCGAACCGCTTGCGGACAACGAAGTTGTATAAAAGCCTTTGATGGCTTTCTACTTCGCTTCGCTCGTAGCTGTAAACAGAAGCGAACCGCTTGCGGACAACGAAGTTGTATAAAAGCCTTTGATGGCTTTCTACTTCGCTTCGCTCGTAGCTGTAAACAGAAGCGTTGTTTGCAGATAAATGATGTCGCCGAAGTATTTGATAAACTTGAAAACCGCTTGTAAGTAAGACTTATATAAGTTTTTGGTTTGTGTGTAAATTTTAAAAAATGTTTTGTTTTTATAAAAGTTAAGATTATAAAGAGGCGAAGTTATTTTATACTTTTATACTTTGTTTTGCTTTGCTCGTAATTTTGGTTGCAAGATGTGGTAAAGTTTGGCTTATAAGTAGAATAATGCTATAAAATATTAGAAGCTTTTTTATTTAGCACCGCTTTTACTTTCGCAAAACTACTTTGCCTAGCTTTTGATACAAAAAAGAGATAGTTGAGATTAGACTAAAGAAAATTTATAGGCAAAATTTAAACAAATTTAGCTTACAAAAATAAATGCAAATTTTTAACTAAATCTTTAAGAAAATAGCAAAGCATTTTTAAAATATTAATTTATCACAAATTTAGAATAAATTCGGATAAATTTTTCTTCGTTTATCTGAATTTAAACCCTTTTTAGTTAATATCTTGTAAAAATTTTTGGAATAACATATGGAAAAAAACTACAGACCAAATGTTGCAGCTATAGTCCTTTCGCCAACTTATCCATTTGATTGTCGGATTTTTTTAGGGCAAAGATCTGATATAAAAGGAGCGTGGCAGTTTCCTCAAGGTGGAATAGACAGCGGCGAAACTCCTAAAATGGCTCTTTTTAGAGAGCTTAAAGAGGAGATTGGGACTAATGAGGTGGAGATTATAACTGAGTATCCTCAGTGGCTTAGTTATGATTTTCCTGAAACTGTTTTAGAGAAGATGAAACCTTATGATGGGCAAATTCAGCGCTATTTTTTGGTTCGTCTTAAAAGCGGTGCGAGTATAAATTTATGCACAAAACTGCCAGAGTTTGATGAGTATAAATTTGTTCAAGCTGACGAAGTTGTAAAAAATGTTAGACACTTTAAAAAAGGTGTTTATAGCACGGTTTTAAAATATTTTCGAAAAGAGGGATATATTTAATGTTGATAGTTCAAAAATACGGCGGAACAAGCGTTGGAACTTTGGAGAGAATCGATTCGGTTGCGCAGCGCGTCAAAGCAAAAAAAGATGAAGGCAACGCCCTAGTTGTCGTAGTTTCTGCTATGAGTGGCGAGACAAATAAGCTCATAGAATTTGCAGAACACTTTAGTAAAAATCCTAACGCTAGAGAGATGGATATGCTTTTAAGCGCTGGAGAGCGAGTTACAAGCTCACTTTTAGCCATTGCTCTAATCGAGCTTGGTTGCCCTGCAATCGCATTTAGCGGTAGACAAGCTGGAATGCTAACTGATAATTTTCACACTAAAGCAAAGATTGAGCATATAGATCCAAAACCTATGCAAGATGCGCTTAAAGAGGGAAAAGTCGTAGTTGTAGCTGGTTTTCAAGGGATTAACGAATTTGGCGATGTTACAACTTTAGGTCGTGGCGGAAGTGACTTAAGTGCGGTTGCTATAGCTGGTGCGTTAAATGCGGATGTGTGCGAAATTTACACCGATGTTGATGGCGTTTATACAACAGATCCAAGAATCGAGCCAAAAGCTAAAAAGCTCGATAAAATCAGCTATGATGAGATGCTAGAGCTTGCTAGTTTAGGAGCTAAAGTTTTACAAAACAGATCGGTTGAGTTAGCTAAAAAACTTAATATAAATTTGGTTACAAAAAGCAGTTTTAACAACAACGAAGGAACACTTATAACAGGAGAGAAAAAGATGGAAGGCGCGATTATCAGCGGAATTGCACTTGATAAAAATCAAGCAAGAGTTACAGTAAGAAATGTAGATGACAAACCAGGCGTTGCGGCTAAAATATTTAAAGAATTATCCGATAAAGAGATAAATGTCGATATGATTATCCAAAATGTAGGTCATGATGGAAATGCAAATTTAGGCTTTACAGTTCCTCAAAACGAGCTTCATAAAGCACTTGATGCGCTTAAGGATTTAGGTGATAACTTTAGCGTTGAAAGCGATAGTGATATAGTCAAAGTTTCAATCGTAGGAATCGGTATGAAATCGCACAGCGGTATCGCTAGCTTGGCATTTTCTACACTTGCAAAAGAGGGTATTAATATCCAGATGATTTCAACAAGTGAGATAAGAATTTCAGTTATCGTAGAGGCAAAATACGGCGAGCTTGCTGTTAGAGTTTTACACGATGCATATGAGTTATATAAATAATGATAGACTTGTATAAATGGAGCTTAGATAGGATAAGAAAAGATCCTTTGATGTCTACTTGGATGGAAGATAGAAGAGAGGAGTGGACTCCTCTTTTAGCTTCTAAGATAAAATTTCTGTTAGAAGGAAGCTCTTTTATATTTTTTTGTGATGATGAAAGAAGGTGGTTTGAGGAGTATTTTTTAAGAAAAATTAACAAAAAAGGCAACGAAAGACCACTTTTGCCCTTTTTTGCCCTTAAATCGCTTTTTCCAAATTTAGATCAGATAAACACAAAAGAGGGGATTGAACTTTTAGTTGATATGCTAAATTTATCCTTTCCTGCTGGGTTTATCTTTTTTTATGTTGGAAAGGGAAACTCTATTTTTGCGCAGATTGCTAAAAATAGTCCAAATAGCTATATGTGGATAATCGGCGAGCATACCGAAAATAGCTTTTTCTTAGATGAAAAAGATGAAAATTTAGATATTAAAATGATACAACTTTTTGGGTTATTTGATAGTAGTATAAGTGCTGCTTTGTTCGATGAGGTTATTCTTTGAGTGGTAGTAAAATCATCCTTACAAACGACTATGAGGCATTAAAAGATGAGCTGGTTTTAGAGTGTGGGATAAATAGTGTTAAGTTTTTTCAAAACAGTGATATTTTGCTTGATGATGCAAAAGCTGCTGCTAAAGAGGCTTATATAGCAGAAAATAGCCTAAAAACCATAGTTTTAATAGGAAACAAATTTGGCATAGAAGCGCAAAATTCGTTGCTTTTGTTACTTGAAGAGCCGCCTAAAAATATAAGATTTATACTTATTAGTTCATCAAAAAATTCATTTTTACCAACGATTCGTTCGCGTCTTTTAGTAGAAAATAGGCTAAAACCAAGAGCGCAAGAGCCAAGTGGGCTGGATTTTAAAAAGCTAGATTTAAAGGCGATTGATAAATTTATAGATGAAAAAATGGCTCTTGAAAAAAGTGGTGAATTTGGAAAAAATGAACTAAAAAATATGATATCTTCTATCTTTAAAGAGGCTCTTGAAAGCGGTATTAAATTTGATAAAAATGAGCTTGAGCATATTAAAAAACTTATGATTTTAGCAAGTTTAAATGCTAAAGCAAGAGTTGTTTTAACGCCACTTTTACTGATGATAGGAGAGAAAATTTGAAAATATTTAAGATTAACAGCGATACTGATTTTAACGCGATTTGCGATGATATTAAACCTCAAATTACTGGCAAAAATATCATGGAAAAAAAGGCAAATTTAAACTTTTTTTACATCAAAGATATAAAAGCTGCAGCTGCAAATATCTTAAAGCAAGATGCACTTAGCATAGGCGCTGAACTAGTGTGTAATGATGGTGTGATTTTAGGAAAAGAGCAGACAAACGCGCTTTTAGTGGCAAATGATAAGCAAGTTCAAATTTTAGCTAAAAAAGAGCTTTTGCAAGACTTTGGGCTTAAAAATTTAGCAAATTTTTTAAAACTAAATTTTATAAAAGCTAAAAAACCAGAGATTATGGGCGTGGTAAATATAAACGAAGATAGTTTTAACGCCCAAAGTCGTGTTAATATGTCAAATGCAATCTCTAAAATAGAAGAGCAAATTCAAGCAGGTGCTAGCTATATCGATATCGGTGGCGTTTCAAGTAGACCAGGAAGCAAGTATTGTGGGCGAGAGGAAGAATTTAGACGCATAAAAGATATCGTGGCTGAAATTTACCGCTTAAATTTAGATAAAAAGGCTAAATTTAGCCTTGATAGCTTTGATGAATACTGCCTTGAATACGCGCTAAATCACGGCTTTAAGATGATAAATGATATTTCGGCAAATCTAAGTTTATGTGAACTTGGCGCTAAATACAACGCGCAGTATTGTTTGATGCATATGCAAGGAGATCCTCAAACTATGCAACAAGAGCCGCACTATGATGATGTTATAGGCGAGATAGATAGCTTTTTTCAAGATGCACTTGAAAAGATATATAAATTTAATCTTGTAGACGTTGTGCTTGATGTTGGCATCGGTTTTGGAAAAACGGCAGAGCAAAACCTTTTTTTAATCAAGCATTTAGAGCATTTTTTACATTTTGGCTTACCGCTTCTTGTAGGGGCAAGTAGAAAAAGCGTGATAAATGCCTACTCGCCTTCAATTGTAAAAGATCGTTTAGCTGGAAGTTTATATTTGCATCTAAAATCATATGAAAATGGCGCTAGTATTATACGTACACACGATGTGTTCGAGCATAAACAGATGTTTGATATGCATTTAGCAGTCAGCGAGTTAGGAGTTTGGTGATGAGTTTTGATGAGTATAAAAATGCGGTTGAAACGCTAAATTTATGGGCAAACGCCTACTACACAAAAGATTCTCCAGTTGCAACAGATGCCGAATACGACGCACTTTATCATGAAGTTTTAAGATATGAAGAGGCTAATGAAGATAAAATTTTAAGCTATTCGCCAACACAAAAAATCGGTGGCGCGATAAGTGATGGTTTTGTAAAACTTGCGCATATTAAAAAAATGTGGTCGATGGAGGATATTTTTAGCGATGATGAGCTGATATCATGGCTAAATCGTGGTGAAAAAAATGGCTTCGAGCTGTTTTGTGAGCCTAAATTTGATGGGGCTAGTTTAAACTTGCTTTATGAAAATGGAGTTTTGCAAAGCGCTGCAACTAGAGGCGATGGCGTGGTTGGCGAAGATGTTACGCAAAATGCAAAGGTTATAAAAAGTATTCCACTTCAAATTTCATATCTTGGTAAAATCGAGATTAGAGGAGAGGTTTTAATCTCAAAAAGCGATTTTAACGCGTTAAACGATGAGAGAGCAAATAGTGGCGAAGTACCTTTGGCAAATCCACGAAATGCTGCAGCAGGAAGTCTTAGACAGCTTGATAGCGCAGTCGTTGCAAAACGAAGACTTCAGTTTATGGCGTGGGATGTAGGGGAGAATAGCTTAGGGTTTACAACGCATTTTGAAGTGATGAAATTTGTGCGAAATCTTGGTTTTTTAAGCGATGATTTTTGCGTAGTTGCAAAAAATCTTGATGAGATTAGAACAGCGTATAAGACACTTTTATCAAGGCGTGATGAAAAGCCGTTTTTAATGGATGGGATGGTGATTAGGCTAAATTTACTAAGCCAGTGCCAAAAGCTTGGTTATACGGTTAAATTTCCTAAATTTATGGTGGCGTATAAATTCCCAGCAGTTGAAAAGGTGACAAAGCTACTTGATGTTGCGTTGCAAGTTGGTAGAAGTGGTGTGGTAACGCCCGTTGGCGTGCTTGAACCAGTTCATATCGATGGTGCTGTTGTTAAAAATGCAACGCTTCATAACTTTGATGAGATTGAAAGACTTGGGCTTATGAGGGGTGATTTTGTTAGCATTATACGAAGTGGCGATGTGATTCCAAAAATCACTAGTGTTTATAAAGAGCGTAGAAATGGCAGCGAAACGAAGATAGCAAGACCTAGCACTTGTCCGGTTTGTGGGACTCATCTGCTTGATGAAGATGTGTTTATAAAGTGTCAAAACTTAAGTTGTGCGGCAAGAGTTATAAACTCGATTATATATTTTGCTTCTAAAAAATGTATGAATATCGATGGGCTAGGGGATGCGATTATAACTTTGCTTTTTAACAACAAAAAAATAGCTAAAATTATAGACATTTATCATCTTAAAAGCGAGGATTTGGTTGGACTTGAGGGTTTTAAAGATAGAAAAATCTCAAATTTATTAAATGCGATAAATGCTTCTAAAAATGCGCCACTTGAGCGCTTTATCGCCTCTTTGGGGATTGAACATATCGGAGAAGTCGCAGCTAGAAAAATCAGCGAGAGTTTTGGCGATGAGTGGTTTAATGCAAATTTTGAAGAAGTGGCAAAGCTAGAGGGTTTTGGCGAAAAAATGGCGTTAAGTTTTAGAGAATTTTGTGATATAAATGCTAGCGCTATAAAAGAGCTTTTAGAAGTTATAAAGCCGGTTTTTATAAAAAAAGAGATAAGCCAAAACACATTTAGTGGTAAAACAGTTGTGATAACTGGCACATTATCTCGCTCACGAGATGAGTTTAAAGATGAGCTTTTAAGGGCTGGAGCAAAAGTTTCAGGCTCTGTTTCAAAAAAGACAGATTTTGTACTATATGGCGATGAGGCTGGAAGCAAGCTTGAAAAAGCGCGAGAATTAGGGGTAAAAACGATAAATGAAGATGAATACAAAGCGATGCTATGAGAGCTGATATGTTTGTGGCAAATGCCCTAAATATAAGCAGAAACAAAGCTAGTCAGATGATAAAAGATGGCAAAATTTTGCTTGATGGAGAGGTTTTAGATAAGGCAAGTTCTGAGATTTTAGGCGGGGAAGTTTTAGCAACTGATGAAATTTATGTAAGTAGAGCCGCTCTTAAGCTAAAAGGTTTTTTGCAAAATGTTGGGCTTGAAATTAGTGGTAAAACTGCGCTTGATATAGGAAGTTCAACTGGCGGTTTTGTGCAGATTTTACTTGAAAATGGCGCTAAAAGCGTTGTAGCGCTTGATGTTGGAAGTATGCAGCTTGATGAAAATTTAAGAAACGACACTCGCGTAAAAGTGCTAGAAAATACCGATATACGCGAGTTTAAAAACCAAAGCCAGTTTGATATCGTAACTTGTGATGTAAGTTTTATCTCGCTAAATTTAATCCTATCTTATATAGAACCTTTGTTTAAAGAGCATATGATTTTACTTTTTAAACCGCAGTTTGAAGTAGGAAAAGAGGCAAAGAGAAACAAAAGTGGCGTTGTGGTTGATAAAAAAGCTATAGAGCGCGCTATGGCTAAATTTGAGCTTAAGTGTGCAAGTTTAGGGCTTTTAATCCAAGAAAAACAAGAGTCGCAAATCAAAGGAAAAGAGGGAAATAGTGAGTATTTTTATCTATTTAAAAAAGCTTTTTAGTCTTTTTTTACTTTTAATCTTTATCGCTGGTTGTGCTAAAACTAGCCCAAATACGCCAGCTGTCATAAAAGACTTTGATATCTATAAATTTAGTGGCACATGGTATGAGATAGCAAAAATTCAAAAAGATGGCGAAGTGCTAAAAAACACCACGATAAACTACTCGATAGAAACGCCACAAGAAATTAAGATAGTTGTAAGAGGGCAAAAGGCTGATGAGGGCTTTAAAAAGCTTCAAAGTAGTGCTAAATTTAGCGACGATAGAAAAACCGCAGCACTTCAAATACAAGTTTTTGGACCTGTTTATAAGCCGTATAATATCGTAAAACTAGACGCTTACAGATATGCTATGATTTTTGGCGAAAGTGATGAAATGTGGATAATATCTCGCACAAAAACCATCTCAGAGCTTGTTAAGGCGCTTTATTTAGACTATGCTAAAAACAACGGATATGATATAAATAAAATCATTTGGATAAGACAAAACTAATATGAAAATAGACAAATCAAAGATTAAAGCTATCGCTATAGGGCGATTTGATGGGCTTCACTTAGCGCATTTTGAACTTATAAAAAGGCTTGGGGAAAATGGAGCTTTGGTTATTATCAAAGATTCAAAGCCAAAACTAACGCCAAAAAGAGAGGATTATCTAAAAATTCCCTGTTTTTACTACAAAATAGAAGATATAAAGCACTTAAGCGGAGAGGAATTTATCCAAATTTTAAAAGATGAGTTTGTAAATTTAGAAAAAATCGTTGTTGGTTATGACTTTGAGTTTGGCTTTAACCGTGCGTGGAAAGCAAAAAATATAAAAGAATTTTTTAAAGGCGAAGTAGAGATAGTAGATGAGTTTTTTCTTAATAAAGTTAGCGTTCATAGCAAGCTCATAAGAAGTATGCTAGAAAGTGGCGATATAAAGGGCGCAAACGAGCTTTTGGGTAGAAAGTATTTTATAAAAGGCGAGGTTGTTAAAGGGCAAGGTCTTGGAGCAAAAGAGCTTTTTGCAACGCTAAATTTAGATGTTAAGGACTATTTTTTACCAAAAGAGGGTGTTTATGCAACGCGTTGCATGGTTAATAATAAAGCTTATAAAAGTGTAAGTTTTATAGGGCATAGAGTTAGCACAGATGGCGAATTTAGCATAGAAACTCATATTTTAGATGATTTTTGTGATGTTATGGCGACAGAGGCGAAAGTAGAGTTTGTTAAATTTATAAGAGATAATGCCAAATTTACTAGCCTAAAAGCGTTAAAAGAGCAGATTAAAAGTGATATTGCGCAGGCAAAACAGGCGCTAGAAAGTGAAAATTGATGAAAGATGAAATTTTTAAAAAGCCTATAGAAAAGCAGTTTGAGTTTGATGAAAATGTCGCTAGCGTGTTTGATGATATGATAAGTCGCTCTGTTCCATACTATCAAATTTCATCGAATTTGGTTTGCGAACTTTTGGTTAAGATTTTAAAAGATGACTCTAAGGTGGTTGATCTTGGCTGCTCAACCGGCACAACTCTTTTAAACCTTTTTCAAAGAAATCCTAATTTTAAGCTTTTTGGAGTCGATAACTCGCACGCGATGTTAGAAATCGCAAGAAATAGGGCAAAAGCATATGGTGCTGATATAAAATTTATAGAAGACGATATATTAAAATATGATTTTATGGGATTTGACGCTGTGCTTTTAAACTATACTTTGCAGTTTATCAGACCGCTAAAAAGAGAGAAATTTGTTAGAGAAATTTATGATAATTTAAACGATGGCGGAGTTTTTGTCTTTAGTGAAAAGCTGATTTATGATGATAAAAATTTACAAAAAAAGATAATAGAAATCTATGAAGAGTATAAAGTCTCTCAAGGATACTCACGCTATGAAATCTCGCAAAAAAGGGAAGCACTTGAAAACGTGCTGATACCTTTTAGTGAAGATGAAAATAAGAATATGGTAAAAAATGTCGGATTTAAAAGTGTTGAAACTATGTTTAAATGGGGAAATTTTGCTGTTTTTGTAGCGTTTAAGTAAAGAATTTAAAAAAGTTGATTAAAAATTGAGTTTTGATAAAAAAGTGGTAAAAATTTAATAAAAGATTTAAGCCCTAAAAAAGGGCTTAAAATTTATCTATCTCTTAAGCTAAGCTCTTCTATAAGTTTCACATAGCTTTCATAATTTGTTTTCTTAAGATATCTCATAAGTTTTTTTCTTCTACTAACTAGTTTTAGTAGACCAAGACGAGATGAAAAATCTTTTGGGTTTGCTTGTAAGTGGCTTGTAAGCTCTTTTATCCTAGTTGTTAAAAGGGCGATTTGAACCTCTGGTGAACCTGTGTCGTTCTCTTTTTTAGCGAATTTCGCAACAATCTCTGCTTTTTGAGCCGAATCTAAAGCCATGATGACCTCCTGACTGGTAATTGAATTTTCCGAACGATTATTATACTAAAAAAACCTCAAAGTTAGCTAAATTTAGGCAAAAGGATAAAAAACATCTCTTTTAGGATAAATTTAAACTTATTAATAGCTAAAACTGACTAAAATAGTCTAAAATTTTAAGGAGCAAAGATGCTTTTTACTAAAGCTAGCGAATATGCGCTTTTATCACTTATGTTTATAGCACAAAAAGATAAGCCTCAAGATGTTGATACGATTTCAAATGAGCTTAACATTTCAAAAAGTTTTTTAGCAAAAATATTGCAACATATGGCACGAGAGGGAATCTTATGCTCATATAAAGGGGCAAATGGTGGTTTTCATCTGGCAAAAAAACCAAATGAAATAAATTTAAAAGATATTATCGAAGGCGCTGAAAAACGCCCAACAGCTGTATTTGAATGTTCAAATTCAAGAGATGACTGTCCAAGTGAAAAGGGTGAGTTTTGTAAAATTTGGAGTATGTTTAACGTGCTTCAGGTAAAAGTTGATGAATTTTTAGAGACTATAACTTTAGGCGATATTATTTCTCAAAAGAGCTTAAAATGAGGATTTTTCACCTTTCGCATACTGATTTGGATGGCTATGGAGCACAGTTTGTAAGTAAATTTTATCTTGATAATATACTCTTTTTTAACTCAAATTATGGCAAAGAAATTGATGATAAATTTGAACAAATTCTATCCTTAGTCCAGCCAAAAGACTTAGTTTTGATAACAGATCTAAATTTAACACTCCAACAATGCGAAGCTTACGAGATGAAACTTAAAGAAAAAGATGTCAAAATCATACTCTTAGATCATCATCAAAGTGGCTTAGAATGCGCTAAAAAGTATGCTTGGTACTTTCTTGATAACTCAAGGTGTGCTACGAGTATAACTCATGATTTTTTAGCTGAAATTTATGGAAAAGATGAAAAGCTTCATAAATTTTCAAAAGTTGTAAATGCAGTTGATATCTGGCTAAATGATGAGAGTGAATTTGAGCTTGGAAAGGTCTGTTTGGGGCTTGTATCAAATGCAAAAGAGATAAATAAAATTATGTTTGATGAAAAAAGCAGAGAGTTTATATTTTATATCTTAGAAAAATCACAAGAATTTTTTGACAAGCAAAACGCCCATATAGCGCTAGATAATGCAACTCACTTTATAAAAAAAGAGTTTTTCAAAAAAGAGAAAGATGACACGCTAAGCAATCTCATATCAACTTTCATCGTTGATATGCTAAGCCAAAATAGAGCTAAATTTGAGATAGGGTATGAGGACAAAAAGGGCATTTTAACTTACAACATCGGCAACACTTCTGTTATCGGAAATGACTTTTTAGTAGCAAATCCAGATATGGACTTTTTTATCGATGTAACTTCAAGAAAAACGCTTAGCTTTCGTGCTAATGGAAATGCAAATGTTAGCCTAATGGCAAAAAATTTAGTTGGTGGTGGTGGGCATGTAAATGCAAGCGGTGGCCTGTATAATGGCTTTAAAGATGGATATAGATATGAAGTTATCAAGGCTCAAATTGTTGATTTGATAGCTAAAAAAACGCAAGAAAAGGAGATGAAAGATGAAAGATGAAGAATTTGATGTAGAAGAGTTGGCCTATGAGGTGAGTGTTTTGCTTGAGGGGATGCTTTATTTTGCTGGAGTTAAGAAACAAAATTTGCAAAAAGCAGCTGAACTTTATGTAGAAGTTATCGATGATGTGCTAGAAAATAGCGACGCAACAGGCGTTGATGAAACCATAGAAGTGGTTGCATATCTAAAGAAAAATCACGCGGAGTTGTTTAAATAGGCATTTTGGCTTTAAAAATATTTTAAGCAAGATGTTTGCAACACGGTTACTTTCAGCTTTTTTTAACAGACCCATCAAAATTAGCCAATAATTTTAGATGGGTTTATTTTTGAATTTCGCAATTTTATAATATATTTTATATATTTATTTTTCTCTGTATTTTTATAATATTTTATAAATTCATCCTAAGATATACGACTAAAATAATATAGCTTGAAAGAGACTGCGCGCGTTTGTTGATTTGTACTTAAAAAAAGTTTTATTATGGTTTAATTTTTAGCTATGGATTATGCTTTAAAATAAAACAAAATATTTTAAGGCTTGACTAAGAAAAAATTTATATATAGATATAAATAACTATTTTATATAAATAAAATGAGTGTTTATTGTTTACTGTGGTTGGATTTTAAAATATTTAAGTCAAAACTTATAAAAAAGTTGTTTAGAGTTTAAAATGGGTTGAATAAATTTAATATAAAGTAAAATTTGACTCAAATCAAAGAATCAAAGAATCAAAGAATCAAAGAATCAAAGAAAAATATCAGCTTTTAAGACAATAAACCAAAAAATTTTCAATCTTATAAAACATCTATTTTTGAAAAACTAGTGACAAAGACAAAATAACTGCTACCAAAATCAGGCTGATTTATTTTTAAACTATGCATTTTTGGTGGTTTACTAAATTTATTAGATTGTAAATTTAGATAAATTTAGCAAACTTAGAATTAACGTTTTGCGGTTTATATCGCGAGACTTATTTTCAAAATATGCTACACAACAAAGCTAGATAAATAAAAACATAAAAAGCTAAACTACACCATCAACTTTTCAAGCTAAAATATATCTTTTATTTATCGTTAAAAGCCAAATTTAAGCTAAAAATTTGAAATTTTCATTCAAATTTTCAGTATAAAGTTAGTTTGACTAAGGCTATAAAAAACGTGGCTACGCAATTTCAAAAGTTTTTAAACCCAAGCAAATTTGCTTTGTTTAAACTTATATTTTTAAATTAATTTTACCTTTAAAACTCATTTATAAAATTAAACTAAGCTTTCATTTTTAATTCACAGAATCAAAATCATAAATTTATCAAGCCACGATATACAAAATAAAAATATTATCAATCAATAAATTTTATTAGATAGTATTTTTTAATGATTATTTAAGCAAGTAAGTTATATAATTCTCTCAAACAATAAAAATTATTGTTTATATTTTATAAGAAGGAAAACAATGTCACAACTAACAACAACTTCAGGCAACCCAATTGCCGATAACCAAAACAGCATAACAGCAGGCGCAAGAGGCCCTGTGCTTTTACAAGATTATCAACTTCTTGAAAAACTAGCTCATCAAAACAGAGAGAGAATTCCAGAGCGTGCAGTTCATGCCAAAGGAAGCGCGGCGTATGGCGAACTTGAAATCACACACGATATTTCAAAATACACAAAAGCATCAGTTCTTCAAAAAGGTGAAAAAACAAGACTAATCCTTCGCTTTTCAACAGTTGCAGGCGAAGCTGGAGCTGCAGATGCAGAGCGCGATGTTCGTGGGTTTGCGATTAAATTTTACACAAAAGAAGGCAACTGGGACTTAGTTGGAAACAACACACCAGTATTTTTCGTAAAAGATGCGTATAAATTTCCAGATTTTATCCACACTCAAAAAAGAGATCCAAGAAGTCATCTTAGATCAAGCGACGCGGCGTGGGACTTTTGGACGTTAAACCCTGAAACACTTCACCAAGTTACGATTTTGATGAGCGATCGTGGTCTTCCTGCAAGTTACCGCCATATGCACGGATTTGGAAGCCATACTTATAGCTTAATCAACGCTAAAGGCGAGAGATTTTGGGTTAAATTTCACTTCAAAACCCGCCAAGGTATCAAAAACCTAACCAACAAAGAAGCAGCCGATATCGTAGCAAACGACAGAGAGAGCCACCAAAGAGATTTGTTTGAAAACATCGAAAAAGGCAACTTCCCAAAATGGGATTTTAAAATCCAAATCATGAGCGAAAAAGAGGCAAACGAGCTTAGCTTTAACCCATTTGATTTAACCAAAACCTGGTCTCACAAGGATTTTCCATTAATCGATGTTGGCGTTATGACACTAAATGAAAACCCTGAAAACTACTTTAACGAAGTAGAGCAAGCAGCATTTAGCCCGTCAAACATCGTGCCAGGAATTTCTTTCTCGCCTGATAAAATGCTTCAAGCAAGAATTTTTAGTTATCCAGACGCACAAAGATATCGTATCGGCACTCACTACGCACAACTTGGCGTAAATCGCCCTATAAACGAAGTAAATACCTACACAGTTGGCGGTGCGATGAATAATGGAATGTATAAAGTCGAGAGTAAAAAATACTACGAGCCAAACAGCTATGATGGTCCAAAAGAGGATAAAAAATATCTTGAGCCAGACTTGGCACTTGGCGATGTTGTAGCGGCTAGATTTGATCACAGACTTGATAGTGATGATTACTTTAGTCAGCCAAAAGCGCTATTTGACTTGATGAATGAAGCGCAAAAACAAGCACTTTTCTCAAACATCGCTGATAGCATGGATGGCGTAAGTGATATGGTAAAAGAGCGAGCTTTAAATCTTTTTGCAAAAATTTCACCTGAGTATGCAAGCGGCGTAAAAGACGCGTTAGCAAAAAGAGCGTAATCATGAGTATAGCAAGTCAAAACCATATAAAAGCCCAAAATCAAAATTTGCAAGAAAATGAGCCAAATAAAACTAACGATTTAGCAGATGATATAAGCAATGATGAGTTAAAACGTTACGAAGAGCTTTGTCGTATGGCGTTTGACTTTGCTAGAAATGATGAAGTAAGCGAACTTAGCGCGATGTTAGAGCATGGATTAAACGTGAATTTACAAAACCAAAAAGGCGATTCGCTTTTGATGCTTGCAACTTATAATGGTAGTTTTGAGTGTGCAAAACTGCTCGTAAAGTTTGGCGCTATGGTTGATCTTAAAAATGATCGTGGGCAAACTCCACTTGCTGGGGTTTGTTTTAAAGGAAATATGCAGATGGTAAAACTGCTTGTTGAAAGTGGCGCAAACATCGATGAAAACAACGGTTTAGGCGCTACACCATATACCTTTGCTGTGATGTTTGGTCACAAAGAGATAGCAAAATATCTGCTTGAAAATAGCAAGAAAAAAAGCTTGATGAAGCGAATTTCGGTTGGAATTTTATCGTTTTTTAGGCGAAAATAGCTTAAATTTGGAGTTAAATTTACTTAACTCCAAAACCATTTAAATTTAAAAACTTTCTAAAAACTGATAAATTTAGCGTGTAATTTTTGAAATTTATAATCAAATTTTTTAAAATAAAAGTTTTATTCTAATATAAAAGTAAAAATATAAAATTTGCGCACCGCCTTAGGGCAAAAAAAGTTAAACCATAAATTTTATAAAACTCAATGCAGCATATCTACCTAACAATCATTTTCTTTATAAACTAAATTTTAAAAACCTTACTCTAATCTATTTTAGCATGCATATCAGAAATCCGCGCCGTATCTTTTGCTTAAAAAAAAGTAATAAATACCATTAATCAGCAAGTTAAAAACTTGATTTACTAAGGCAAAAGTATTTTGCTTAGCGGTTTTAAAAACTGAATAAAGAGTTAAATAAAAAACGAAAAAGTGAAATAAAACAAAGATAAAAGCAAGAAAAGATGGCTAAATATCAAGCCATCTTTATCAATAAATTTAAGCTAAATTTGCCAACTCGCCTTGCAATATCCCACTCACGCTTCTATAAACAAGCCAGATAAAAATCACAACGCAAATCACAAACATAACAACAGCCAAAGCGGAAAACAACCATGTGTTTTGGCTAAGTGGTGAGCCAGCTAGTGCGACTGTTGCGTTAAAAAGAGCGGCTAATGGAAAGCTTACCGCCCACCAGCTTACACGAAACACACAGCATTTTGAAAGGTTTAAAAGCTGTCCGCTAACTGCCAAAAAGACAAAAATTCCTATAAAATACAAACCCAAGCTAAAGTTATCAACAGTTGGAAACTGGCTGTGATAAGCAAGAAAACCAACAGCAAAAGGCGCGATTAAGATCATTAAAGTCGGCATAAGCTTTTCAGGAAGTTTTTGAAAAAATATAATCCTAGAAAGAATCAGCGTAACCAAAGGCACAGCAAAAAACAGTCCAACGCTAAGTGCGGCGATGCTAAAGTAGTGGATTTCAACGCTATCTTTAAAAAGCCACGCAGCTAGCGGGATATCAAGCGTTCCAACAACTGGAACTATCCACGCTGGCGTATTATGCGCTACTTCGTGAGCATTCATAATCCAAGTACTTACCACATAAACCGCAAAACAAGCCATGCCAATCGCACCGATACTCCACACAATGCGCGCTAAAGTAAGCGAATAATCAGCTATTAAAAGTGGCAAAAGTAAAATCGCTATAAAAAATGTTCCAAAAAAACTCTTTGTTACTGGGTTTTTCCACTCTGCTTTTACATTTTCAAAAAACATAACCATTTTTGCGATATATGCCACACAAAGTGCGATAAATGAAACAAATGCAAGTACTTCAAGAAGCACACCAAGTCCCATAACAATGGATTTGAATCCATCATTTTCGATTACATGAGCATAATGTTTCATGCCCACGCTAAAACCACAAAGTCCCATCACGCTACCAAAAAGGCTGATAGGAAGAAATTTGATACTCTCTTTCATAATTATCCTTTAATAAATCTTGTAAATTTACATCAATGAATATAAAATTTAGATGAAAGCTAGAAAAATTTTAGAAAATTTTAGAAATTTATTGAAATTTATTTCTAATTTCTTATATTAAGTAATACCAAAGAATATTTGATGTATAAATAGTAATATTTTTTTACTAGGAGTGTTAAAGATGGCTAAAAAATTTAAAAGCGGATTGATTCTTAAAACAATAGCAGCATTGACTTTTTTTGTTGTGGGTGCAAATGCTCATTTTCAGATGCTTATACCATCAAATTCGGTTATAGAAGATGGCGCAAACAACAAAGAAATTTTAACATATAAATTCGCTCACCCGTTTGAAAATCATCTTATGAATATGGATAAACCAAACGAAGTTGGCGTTTTTGTTGATGGTAAAAAAGAGTTAATTAGCGATTTAAGCGCTAAAAAAGATGGAGAATTTAGCTATTATCAAGCGACATACCAAATTCAAAAACCTGGAATTTATCAGTTTTACATAGATCCAAAACCTTACTTTGAACCAGCTGAAGATGTTTTCATACGCCATATAACAAAAACCATAGTAGATGCTTACGGCGTTGGTGAAGGTTGGGAAAAACCAGTTGGACTAAAAGCTGAAATCGCTGCTTTAACTCGCCCATATGGGCTTTATGCGGGAAATATCTTTAGTGGCGTTGTATTATATAAAGGAAAACCATCCCCAAATACCATAGTGGAAGTCGAGCTTTATAACACAACTGGATTAAAAGCGCCTAGTGAGGCTTATGTAACACAACAAGTTATGACAAATAAAAATGGCGAGTTTTCGTTCGCGATGCCAAAAGCTGGTTGGTGGGGATTTGCTGCGTTAATAGAAGATGATGAAACGATACAAAAAGATGGCAAAAACTATCCTATAGAGCTTGGCGCTGTGCTTTGGGTCGAAGTTAAAAACTACTAAAGGCTTAAAATTGCATATTAGCGAAGGTGTTTTAAAACCAGAAATTCTAATCCCAGCCGCGGCGGTTTCAGCCGTTTGGCTTGGGTGGCTTTTTTATAAACTTGAGTTTGAAAAGATTCCAAAAATCGCTTGTATGAGCGCACTTTTTTTCATAGCTAGTTTTATACACGTCCCCATCGGCGTAACTTCAATCCACCTTGTTTTAAGCGGACTTATAGGTGCAATGCTTGGAGCAAATGCCGTTATAGCGATATTTGCAGCATTGTTTTTGCAAGGACTGCTTTTTGGTTATGGAGGCATTACGACTTTGGGTGTAAATTTGCTCGTTATGGCGCTTCCTGCACTTCTTGGGCGAGTATTTTTGCGACTTTCATTTATAAAATTTCAAAAACTTATGTGGTTTTTAGTAGGCTTTGTTCCTATTTTACTATCAAGCGTACTTTTAAGCTTGGTTTTAGCTCTAAATGGCGATGAGTTTTTAGCAGTAGCTTATCTTGCTTTTATGTCAAACTTGCCTTTAATGGCTATTGAGGGGCTTATCTCGCTGTTTGCCTTAACTTTTATCTATAAAACAAATCGGGATTTGTTAATATGAAAAAATTACTACTAGTTTTACTTCTTACAAATTTAGCTTTTGCTCACGCGCTTAAAGTATTTACCAAACAAGATGGCGAGTTTGTAAATTTAAGCGCGTATTTTAGCGCAAGTTCGCCATGTAAAGAGTGCGAAGTCAAAGTCAGCAAAAACGGCGTCGTATTTGAAAGCACTAAAACAGATGAAAACGGCGACGCACGCCTTAAAATCATGCAAAAAGAGTTTGAAATTTTAGTCATCGGCGGTTTAGGACATGAAAAAATCATAAATTTTAAAGCTTTAGGTGCAAGTTCTAACACCACAAATCAATCAAAACAAACCAAAACTTTTAATAACGAACAAAACCAAAGTCAAAAAGTCATGCATATAAAATTTAGTGAAGATAAAAACTACTATTTTAAACTTGTGTCTTCGGTTTTAGCGATATTTATAGCTTTTGGTTTGCTGTACTTTTTAAAGAGAAAAAAGTGAGCAAAGCATCGTTTTTTCTTATCTGCTTTGCTTTTTTCTCTTGCTTTGTGGCGTTTTTAAAAGTGCTAAATTTCACTCTTTTTTTGCCACTTATTTACATGGCTATTTTGCATTATGAGCTGCTTTTTAATGTGTTTAAAAAAGCGTTTTTTTTAAACATTTTTGCAGTTATTATAGCTTTAAGTGTTGCGATTTATGGGAGTTTAAGCGATGCTTTACTTATATTTTTACGATTTAATCTAATAGTTTGCTTTGGGCTTTTGCTCTTTTGTAAATTTGATATTTTTATCATCTCAAAAGCCATAGCTGATTTAAAATTTAGCGCTAAAATAAGCTCGCTTTTTTACTTTATAGCACGTTTTATTGATGGGCTTAAAAAGGATTTTGTAACTATAAAAAAAACTTTAAAAGCAAGAGGATTTATGCCAAAGACGTCGCTTTTTACATATAAAATTTATGCAAATTTAACTGGACTTTTGCTAATCAGCGCATTTTATAAGTCAAAACAACTAGAAAAAGCCCTTATCGCGCGTAGTTTTTCAGGTCAAATTTATACCATAGATAAAAAAAATGAACTTGGTTTTAAAGAGGCTGTGCTTGGAGTTTTGGTTGTTTTTAGCTTTATTTATACGATTTGGAGGATGAGTTGAGTTGTTCTTTAACGCTTAAAAGTCTAAGCGCAAAAAAAGGCGATAGAGTGCTTTTTCAAAATGTAAATTTATCTCTTGGACATAAAGAAAAGATAGCGATAATCGGCTCAAATGGGCGAGGGAAAACCACTCTTTTAGAGATTATGGCTGGATTAAGCACTCAATCAAGTGGCGAAATCGAGCTTTTTCACGAAAAAATCTCATCGCCAAAAGAGTATCAAAAATACCGCCACCTAGTCGGCTATCTTTTTCAAAACAGCGATGAGCAATTTATCATGCCAACAGTGCTAGAAGATGTTTCATTCTCGCTTTTAGCGCATGGTTTTAGCAGTGATGAGGCAAAAAAACGAGCTTTGTTTATGCTAGGCGAACTTGGTATCGCTCATCTTGAAAAACGCATAGTTTTCCATCTTTCAGGTGGGGAGAAAAAGCTAGTTGCCCTTGCTGGAGTTTTAGTATCACAACCGCAAATCATGTTACTTGATGAGCCAACTGCTGGGCTAGATCTTGATGTGCAGTTGCAACTTACTAGCATTTTAGAACGCGTTGATAAAAGCGTTGTTATCGTAAGTCACGATAAGACGTTTATAGAAAAAGTGGTTGATAAAATTTACTATCTTGATGAAAATGGTCTAAATTTAGCTTAAAGCAATATCTAAATTTGATTTATCAAATTCTTTTAAATTTAAGCTAAATTTGGCAAGTTATATAACAATACAAAAATAAAACATAAAAAAACTTTATTAAATTTCTGCTATCATTTTAATAAATTAAAATTTAAAAAATTTATAATTTTACTTCTTAAACAAAAGCTATTTTTAAAATTTAATTTATATTTACCCTGAAAAAATTTATAAAAATTAAAGTAAAATATCAAATATTTTAAAAAAAGGGGCGCATATGTCGCAAGATGTTGTGAAAGAGTCATTTATGAAGCGATTTGGTCTAGTAATCGCCATTATGATTATGCTTTTGGTTTGGTGTTTACCGACAAGTCCAGATTTGCCAGTTGCTGGGCAAAGAATGATAGGAATTTTGCTATTTGCTATCGTTGTTTGGATGAGTGAGTGTATTAGTTATCCTGTGAGTGCTTTTGTTATTTTAGCCCTTATCGCTTTTGGCGTTGGAGTTGCTCCAGATGTTGCAAAACCAGATGTTATGCTTGGCACTAGCAAGGGTCTATCTTTAGCGCTTTCTGGTTTTTCTACTACTGCTTGGGCTCTTGTTATGGCTGCACTTTTCTTATCGGCTGCTATGATGATAACTGGGCTTGATAAGCGAATCGCACTTTTTGTTATGTCAAAAATCGGCGTAAAATCAAAGCACATGGTTATAGGCGTTATCTTGGTTGGTTGTGTTTTGAGCTTTTTTATCCCAAGCACAACAGCAAGGGTTTCGTGCGTTGTGCCTATTGTTATAGGTATTATTAGAGCTTTTGGCGTAAAACAAGGCTCGACTTTTGCGGCTATTATGATGATAGCAGTCGCTCAAGCTGATAGTTTGTGGAATGTCGGCGTAAAAACTGCAGCAGCGCAAAACATGGTCGCTGTAAATTTCATAAGAGATATTTTAGGAAAAGATATTAGTTGGTTGGAATGGTTTATAGCAGCAGCGCCTTTTGCTGCTATAATGAGCGTGATTTTATACTTTGTTGTGATTAAAATTCTACCTCCAGAAATCGAAGAAATTCCAGGCGGACAAGCTACGATTAAAAAAATGAACGATGAGATGGGCAAAATCACTTGGCCAGAAATACGCTTGATGGTTATCTCATGTCTTCTTTTGGCGTTTTGGATGAGCGAGAAAAAACTTCACCCATTTGATACCTCATCTGTAACAATTGCAGGAATTGCTTTGATGTTTTTACCAAAAATCGGCGTTATGAACTGGAAAGACTCAGTTAGTAAAATCAACTGGGGCACGATAATTCTCTTTGGCGTTGGTATAAGTCTTGGAACTGCACTTTTACGCACAAAAGCAGCCACTTGGATGGCTGAGCATTTTGCTGATTTTTTAGGGCTAAATTCTATGACTGCATTAACCATACTTGCTGTTTTGTCGTTTTTCCTTATCATTATCCACTTAGGTTTTGCCTCAGCAACCGCACTATCAGCAGCTATGATACCTATCGTTATATCCGTGCTTCAAAGCGTTGAAACTCCAGATATTAACGTGCTTGGACTTACGATGATACTTCAATACGTTATCTGCTTTGGCTTTATCTTGCCTGTAAATGCACCACAAAATATGATAGCGTATGGAACTGGATATTTTAGCGTTAAACAGTTTGTTATAACTGGTGTGCCACTTGCTGTTATTGGCTATTTGCTTATCATGCTATTTGGCGCAACTTACTGGAAATGGCTTGGTTACGTTTAGTTTTAAAATTTAAACAAAAAAATAAAAATAGATGGTAAAACTCTTACCATCTATGCTAAATTTTACTCTAATAATCAAATTATAATACATAAAAATATAATAATTAAATTTCATAATAAAACAAAACGCATTTAAAAGCAAAATTATAATCAAACTAATAATGCACCCCATAAATCGGCTTAAAAATAGAAAATCAATCAAAAATTTATTAAAAATCGAAAGAATTAATTTAGATATTATTTAATATTTTTTTTACAATCAAGATGTTAAATATATCAAAGCTTAAGTTTTATAAAAGAAAATTTAATGTAGCATAACGAAAATTTTAAATCATTTAAGGAGAAAAAATGGAATTTTTAGGTCTTATTTTAGCCTTTATAGCGGTATTTTTAGTATATAAAATACCTAAAAAGGAAAACCTTGCTTTTGGTATTTTTGTCATAGCATGGATTTTAGCAATCATAATGTATATGGGCGATACTAGTAGCTTGTTGCCTAATATGAATCTTTAAAGGATAAAAAATGCAAAAAACAAAAACATTTTATCTTTTACTTTCATTGGCTGCTATCGGTATCATCGCACTTCCAGTAGGTATTGCTAACATATTTTTTGGATATGTTTTTGGCGATTCGCCTTGCACGCTTTGTTGGGGACAACGCCAAAGTATGATTTTTATAGCTATAAGCGTTTTGTTTATCTTGCGATACGGTCTTAAATTTCGCTACATCGCGATGCTTTTAATCATCACAGGATTTGGCTTATGGGAGTCATTTTACCACTTAGGAAGCCACGCGCTTGAAGATGTCGGACAAGGCTTTGGACTTGCGATTTTAGGGCTTCATACGCAGTTTTGGGCTGAAGTTGTTTTCTGGGCTGTTGTGATGATACTTGGCATTATATTTTTCTTTGCACCAAGTGTTAATGACTTTGTTAAAGATATGAATAACGAAAAAATTAGAAAACTCACTACAGCAAACATCGTGGCATTTTGGGTATTTTTCATAGTCGTTGCTTCAAATATCGTTCAAGCCTTTGTTTCAACTGGTCCACCACCATTTTTAGGGCAAGGAGATCCAGTTCGTTATAGTTGGAATTCAAAATATACTGTTTGGAGCACCGAGACGTGGGGTGGCTTATGGAAAAACCAAAGCATTATGGGAAAACGCGATGTAAACGAGCCAGACTTAGCAAGCAAGCCAACTAAAGACATTCAATTTAGTAGTGATTATAAAAGCTCGCCACTTGTTATAGATAAAGTGCTAAATTTAGTAGGTAAAAATGAGCTAAATCTATCTTTAAACGCACCGATTAGCGATATGAGCTTTCAAAATGATAAAATGCTAATCACAACCGAAAAACAAGGCTTTTATATAGCTAACAAAGAGCTATCAAGCATTGGTTCAAATTTAGTTCTTGATCCTTACTTTTCTGCAACTATCGGCTCTCTTGTAGGCGCAAACTACATAGATAAAGATACAATCAGACTTATGGGAGATAACAAAACAAGTGCCGATGTAAAAGAAAACCCAAAAGCCGATAGCGTGGCAAACTTTAGGTTTTTCACTCAAGGAGCTGATAAATTTGATGAAGTAAATGGCAGAAACCGCCTAAAAACATCAAGAGCTAAAAACTACTATATCTTAAGTATGCGAAGCGATGGAAAATACAGCTATGCATTTAGCGTGCCAAATAACAAGTATAAAAAGCTGATTTTAATCGAGCAACTAAACAAAGATGGTGAAGTTACAGCAGAGTATACTCCAGAGCTAGCTTTAAATGTTAGTTTAAAAGATGGACGCGCTTTAGGCGAGCTTTACATCACAGGAAGCTTTGTAAAAGATGGTTTACTTTATGCGGTCAGTAAAAACTTCAACACCATTATCGCACTAGATCCAAAAACTAGAGAGATAAAAGATGTTTTTGGAATTCCAAAAGAGGTTAAAAACATACGAGCTATGGCTTTAGTAGAGGATAAAATCCTAATCTCAAGCTTTGAAAATGGCAAAAACACCATATATACACTAAGCTTTTAAACTAAATTTGGCGAATTTTTTCGCCAAATTTAACTATTTTTATAAAAATGTCAGTTTATACGCCCTAAATTTAGCCTTAAAAACTACAAATTTATAAATCTTTATCTAAATTTAACTTGCGTAATTTAGCCTTTAGAGTTTAAAAAACTCCTTTTCATGCCTTTTAAAACAAAGTAAAGTGCTACCAAAGCAAGCAGCAAAACCGCTATCATACGCAAATTTTCTATTGGCTCGAAATTTGAAATATATGAAAACGATTCTGGCATTTCAAAAGTTGTTAGTAAATTTGATAAAAAGTGCGTTATCATCGCTGGATAAATCGAGCGCGAAACTAAGCTCATATAGGCAAACACAGCGCCCATAAAAAATGTATAGAAAAACTGCTCGATATTTAGATGAAACAGCGCAAACAAAAAGCCATTTAGCGCCACTATAGCAAGTGTGCTTTTCATAACCTGTTTTTGATAGCTTAAAATCGCCCCACGAAAGAGTATCTCTTCGCAAATCGCTGGCATAAGTGCGATATTTAGCACTCCTATCCAAAATGGCTCTAACTCATCGCTTGATAAAGAAGTGCTAAAAACCATCGCCGTAAGCTCTGATAGATAGTAATTTACTGGCTGAATAAGGATAAAAACTACAAAAGCAAACAAAATCATACTAAATTTAAACTCACACAAATCCAAAAACTGCGCCGGACTTGTTTTGTCTTTTTTAAACTCATAAAATGCAAAGAGTAAAACAGGCAAAGCTATGGTTAAATACTGCTCTAAAAATACAAACGAATCATACTCAAAAAGCCAATCTGGCGTTATTTTATAAATAAAAGTCACTAAAACAAATAAAAAAATTACCTTAAACATCAAAATCCTATCATATAAATTTGGCGTAACTTTAGCCAAAATTTACTAAATGCAAGATTTAGGCGCTAAAAATTTAGATTAAATTTATTATAAGTTTGAGTGTATTTTTTAAGTTCGTTATCAAATTTAGTTCGCAAACTTTGTGGACTTATCACCACCATATCAGGAAAAAACCTACGAAGCAGCATAAGCGCCATGTCATCGCTTGTTATCATATAACTGATTTTACTCCAGCCGTTTTCACACTCACCGATGATTTTTTGTGAGCGAAAAAAGCGTTTTTGTTTGAAGTATTTAACCATGTTTGGTGATACGGCGACAATACATTCATAGGGCAAGTTTTTATATCCATCGAAAAATGTTTCGCTATTTTTAACAAAATTTTCCGTATAGTCATCTATGTAAAAAGAGCTTTTTTTAATAACTATTTTGCTTACAAAACAAAGTCTAAGCACCATATATCCGTTGTTTTCATGGCTTTGTGAAAGCGTGGCTAGCTGCCAATTGCCTTTAGAGTATATGATTTTTAAAATTTTCACATTTTTAAGCAAAACTTCATCATATATTAAATCGCAATACCTCTTAAATTTAATTGCCTTTTGTATCATCCCAAATATCTTTAAATTTGGGCTTTGTTCGTGTGGGCTACCCTTGATTAAAAAGACTTCTGCAAGCTCTTTTCGCAACTTTTCATCAACTTTTTTATGAGTTTTAGGCATAAATTTAGCAAAGCCTGGGTTTATGATATGAAGCATATCTATAAGTTTTTCGCTCTCATTTTGTTTTTCATTTGGCATAACAAAACGTTTAAAAAGCTCACGATTTTTGCAAATATACGAACCTTGCGAGATACAAAAAATCGCCTCATCGCCAAAATACTCACGCAAATCTTGCAAATACCTTCTAATAGTTCTTTGGCTTAAACCGCTTTTTAACGCGTAGTTTTTGACAACAACTTCGCTTCCAGAGGTTAGTTCTTTTAAGAGTTCTAAAATTTCAAAAACTTTTTTATTTCCCATGACTTTGCCTTAAAATTTAGTTATTTTACCACAACCCAAGCACTTTCCACCATATGCCACCAACGACAATCCAAATAGCTAAATTTATCAAAGTTAAGATAAATCCAAACCTCCACCACTCGTTTTGCGTGTTGTAATTTGCCCCAAAAATTATAGGCGCTGGTGCTCCGCCATAGTGAGTTACTGGCATCATTAAATTTGATGCATAAGCAAAGACAAGTGCTACAAACATCACTGGCGCTCCGGCTGCAATCGCTACTGCACCAAAGGTCGCATACATCGCGGTTATATGGGCTGTTAAGCTAGCAAAAAAGTAATGAGTAAAAACATAAATCAAAATCAAAATTCCCATAACAACACTCCAACTAAGCCCACTCATCATCGAGCTAATCCACTGTGCAAACCAAGAAACAAAGCCAAGTTTTGATAAGCCTCCAGCCAAAGTTATAAGTGAACCCATCCAGATAAGTGTATCCCAAGCACCTTTTTCTTTAGTAAAATCTTCCCATTTTAGAACGCCAAAAACAAGCATAACGCAAACTGCTATCATACCAACGGTCGTTGCATTAATCCCTGTTAAGCTTCCGCTAGCCCATAAAACCAAAGCTCCAACAAACACACATATCATAACTATCTCATCAAATTTAAGTGCGCCTAAATTTGCCAACTCTTTTTTAGCTATCTCTTTGCCTTGTGGATATGACTTGATATCTGGTGGATAAATTTTATATAGTATAAAAGGAATAACCAAAAGCGAAAAAATAGCTGGAACTATCGCACCAACTGCCCACAAGCTCCACGAAATCTCAGCGCCAAAGGTTGCAAGTGCAAGAGAAGCGATGAGTGGATTTCCAGCCATAGATGTTAAAAACATACCATTTGTTATGGCATTTCCTTGCCAAAGCGTTTGCATAAAAAACGCTCCAGCCCTTTTTCTACTCTCTCCTGGCTCTGAACCAAGCGCGCTTGATAAAGCCTTTACTATAGGAAAGAGTATTCCACCAGCTCTTGCACCACTACTAGGCATTGCTGGAGATATAATCGCATCGCTTATGACAATGCTATATCCAAGTTTTAGCGTGCTATCGCCTAATAAACTTATGATTTTATAAGCTATGCGTCTTCCAAGCCCTGTTTTTATAAATCCACGAGCTATCATAAACGCACAAACTATCAGCCAAATCGTCGTGCTTGCATATCCATTAAGCGCCTCTACTGGCTTCATTACACCAGTTAAGATAGTCACTGTTACGCCTAAAAATGCAACTGCACCTATAGGAAGTGGCTGTAAAATAAGACCTAAAATAGTCGCCAACACAATAGCAAAAAGTTGCCATGCTTGTGATGATATAGCGCTAGGATGAGGTAAAAACCACACTGCAATACACACTGCTATGACAAAAGTTGATTTTATAAATTTTTTCATCATTTACCTTTCTTTGGCATATAAACTAAATTTCAGTGTTATTCCATATAAAAATTTAACTAAATTTAGCCACATTTTTAGCATTTAAGCTAAAATAGACTTGCTATCTGCTACAACTCTATCAACAAACTCAGCACTTAATCCGATGTATTTTTCTGGCTGCATAATCTCTTCAAGCTGCACTCTTGTAAAGTGCTTTGCCACTTCTTCTTGCTCTAGTAAATCATCGATAACTGGCTTGCCATCGTTAAATGCTTTCATACATACTTTATAAACTATCTCATGAGCACATAAGCGACCAAGTTTTTCACCAAGATGAAGCATAACTGCCTCGCTTAACATAGCACCTTTTAACTTGTCTAAATTCTCTTTCATATGTTTTGGATAGACGATTAGATTACTTAATACATCATTCATGCTTTCAAGTGCGTTTGCTAAGTGGATTGAAGCTTTTGGTATACAGTCCCATTCGACTAATTCACAACCCCAATCACGTTCATTTTCACAACCCATAACTTCAACAGCAAGTGGAGCTTGGGCGCGAACTATGCGAGTTTGAGCTATGATACCTTCGCAAACTTGTGGGTTTCTTTTATGTGGCATAGTTGAGCTTCCAACCTTACCCATAAAAAATGGCTCTTCCACTTCACAAATTTCAGTTCTTTGCAAGCTTAAAATCTCTCTTGCAATCCTGCCTAAAGTCCCTGCAATTAGCGCTAGGACACTTACATACTCAGCAATATGATCTCTGCTTGGATGCCATGAAATCACAGGTTGATTAAGCTCTAAATCTTCCATCATCAAGCGTTGCATTTCAAGTCCTTTGCCCTCTTGTGAAGCAAGTGTGCCAACAGCACCACTTAGTTGTCCTACAAAAAGACGTGGTTTTATCTCTTCTAGTCTATCTAGACTACGGCGAATTTCTTGCGCCCACATAGCAGTTTTAAAGCCAAATGTAATCGGTAAAGCGTGTATAACATGCGTTCTTCCTGCCATGACTGTATTTTTGTATTTTTTTGAAATTTCAATGCACTCTTTGTAACTTTTTCTTAGAAGCTTTGAGATAAGTGCATGTGCTTCGCGGATTTGAAGTATCATTCCATTATCCATAATATCTTGACTTGTTGCACCCCAATGAACAAACTCGCCACTATCATCATTAAAAACTTTTTTGAAAACCTTAAGAAGTGGAACTATTGTGATTGAACTTTTGTAACCCTCACCAATTTCATCTAAATTTAAAAGCTTGGCTTTAGCGAATTTTGTGATTTTATCAGCTCTTTCTTGAGTGATGATGCCTAATTTTGCTTGAGCTCTAGCAAGAGCTGCTTCTGTGTCTAGCCACTTTTGCGTTCTGTTTTCATCGCTAAAAATCCTATTCATCTCTTTATTTGAAAAAAGTACGCCAAAAACTCTACTATCTATGGTGCTTGAAGCCATTTTGTTCTCCTTAAAATAATTTGTGATGAAATTTTAGCTTTGTGTGCGGACGGAATTTGTCCGTTTTAAATTTAAAATAAAAATTAGCTTTATTTTTAAATTAATTAAATTTTTAAAATATTCTTACTAGTTTTCACAAAAAATTCACATTTTGCTACTAAAATTACACAAAAAAAAGGATAATTATGCAAGAAATAACCGATAAACGCCTATATAAAAGGCGAAGAGATTTCCTAAAACTAGGCGCTTTAGCAAGCACAGCTTGTGTGCAAAACCTGCTTGCAAGCCAACCCATTAGCCAGATTTTAAACTCACCCATAAAAAATCCGCAAAACCTTGATATAACTGATAAATCCCACGCTACGACTTATGTGAATTTCTACGAGTTTTCAACAAACAAACCAGAGGCTGTAAAACTAGCCAAAGGTTTTGATGCGACTGGCTGGAAAGTCGAAGTTAGCGGACTTTGCGAAAATCCAAAAACCTATACGATGGAGGATTTTTTTAATTTTGAAATTGAGAAAAGAGTTTATAGAATGCGCTGCGTGGAGGCGTGGAGCATGGTGATTCCTTGGATTGGATTTGGGCTAAATGAGCTAATAAACGCAGCAAAACCAACGCCAAATGCGAAATTTGTTAAATTCACAACCTTGCTTGATAAGTCAAAATTTCCAGATCAAAACGCTACTTTTCCGGTTTTAAAATACCCTTATGTCGAGGGTCTAAGGCTTGATGAGGCGATGCATCCGCTGACTCTTTTAGCAGTTGGGATGTATGATGAGCTTTTAAGTGGGCAAAATGGCGCGCCGATTCGTTTGGTTGTGCCGTGGAAATATGGCTTTAAAAGTATCAAATCCATCACTAAAATCGAGTTTGTAAGCGACATGCCACGCACAACTTGGCAAGAGTATAACCCAAGCGAGTATGGATTTTACGCTAATGTAAATCCAAACGTCTCACACCCACGCTGGTCGCAATCAAGCGAGCGAGTTATCGGTAAGCTTTTCAAGCAAGAAACCGAGCTTTATAACGGATACAGCGAGGTTGCAAGCTTGTATGAAGGTATGGATTTGAAAAAGTGGTTTTAGTTTTTTAGGCGATTTGTCAAAGCGGGATTTAAATTTGCGTTTCTTATGGATAAATTCAGACAAATTTCTGCTTGTATTTTGCAAATATAGCTTAAATTTAATCTAAGCTATATTTGCTAGCTAAATAAGATGAATTTAAGCTAAAATTTGACCTTATTGTCTGTTTTAAAAATAATATAAATTTATTTTAGTTAATATATTTGTTTTGATTATTTTATAAATATTTCAAATTTAGATTAGCGTTTTTATTTATTTTACAAATAAATTTAAGCCTAGCTTTTAGTTGTTTTTGTTTGGTTTGCAAGTTTAAGTTAGCTTATAAATTTAAAGCTAAAATCCTTGTTTGATTGTTATGCCAAAGCAAATTTAAATTGATATTTTTTGCTTAAAAATAAATTTAAACTAGAGTATTTGTTTGGCTGCTAAATTAAAACAAATTTGAATCGATGGTTTTATCTTAGCTTAAATTAAAACAAATTCGAGCTTGCATTTTGCTGATATACTAAACCAGAATTTGGCTTATATAGGGCTTTTGCTTGATGGAAAATGTAAATTTAAACTAATTTTTTGTTTGTTTGGCTTAAAAAGATAAATTTAGCTCATTGTTTTGATTTTGTAAAAGAGGACAAGTTGGTTTTTGTGGTTTTTGGCGCATAAATTTTCTTTGATTGATAAGTTAAGAAGAATTTAAGATAAGCATTTGTTTACGTTGATAAATTTAAATAAATTTTGGCTATATTTTTTGATAGATAGGTTTTAAATAAATTTTAGCTAATGCGTTTAGTGCGTTAAATAGCTTGAAGCTAAAATTTCTTTTTTAAATGCGATACAAAGTTTTACTTAAGTTTTATTTAAGCTTGTATTTAAGCTGGAAAACTAGGCTTTTAACAAGCTGTTTAATTAGAGTGATTTTAACCAAATTTTAGCTTTATAAAAGTAATTTTGCGACTAAATGTAGGGATAAATTTTTAGCTTTGATGAGTTATTTTTACAATTTTATTTTGTTATAAAATTTTGGCTTTGATAAATTTGATTATATAAATTTATCTTATCAAATATGTCTGTTTGTGCTGGTAGTACGATATAAAATTATTATATAAATAAGCTTAATTATGTTTTATACTAATTATAAAAGATAAGAAGCTAAGCCAAATTTTTATCGATACACTAGAGCTAGTTTAGCTAAATTTATAACAAAACAAGCCAAATCAGCCAAACGAACACTAAATTTTAAAATAAAAAGGAATTAAATGAAAATAGTAAAATTTATAATCTACGCAGTAATTTTTTTAGCCCCACTTGGCTATATTTTAGCTAAATTTAGCACTCAAGCAGACCCACTTAGCTTTATTTACAGCGTTAGTGGATACAGCGTGCTTTGCTCGCTTGGATTGATTGTGATTTTAAATTTTATAAATGTTAGAAAATACTCGAAACTGCTTGGCTTTTTTGGCTTTTTTTATGCATTTTTGCACTTTTTAACCTTTGTTATCTTAGACAAGGGGCTAAATTTAGCCAAAGTTTATAGCGATATTTTATCTCAAAATTTCGCACTAAGTGGCTTTATAGGATTGGTCTTAATGGCGATTTTAGCGGTATCTTCCTTAAAATTTAGCTGGTTTAGAAAGGTAGGTTTGCTTTTTTATCCACTTTTAATCTGCGCCGCACTTCACTACTTTTTATATCCTAAAATTCCACAACTTTGGCACTATAGCGTTTTGATTTTTGCGTGTTTGGTTGCGGTTATAAAAGTACTAAATTTGATACAAAAATATAAAAATAATTTAAAGGAAGCTTAGTAAAAATTATAAAATGTTGGCAAAATAAATGCTTATCGCTATTTTTCGGTTTTTCAACTTTTATTTGATTTGAAGCAGCAGTTATTATGTATTTTCTAAGTCGATACGCAACATTTTAAATTTATCAAACAAAACCTAGTTTTAAGACCAACTAAAATGCAAATTTTTCCACATTTGCATTTTTATCATTAATTAAAGATATTTTTAACCCATCTTTAATTAACTGTTTGGGCATGGTTTCAAACTTCTTTTCTGCTTTGTTTTAAATTTTATGCCAAATTTATAGTTATTAACTATATTTTATCCGCGCAGTCTTTTTGAACGAAATTTCTACATGCTATTTTAGCATACGCACAATCCGTTTTTATTCTTTTTTTGTTTTCTTTGCAACTCTATTTGCTATTTTTAAGATATCATATATATTTGTCTAAAACCTCAAACTAGCCATTTGCATGGTTTTATAGTCTTATGATATGTTATGTAAGTTTTTTCTGTATATTTAAGAAGCTCTTTATGGTTCTTGTCAACTTAGCTATAAACCCACCTCTAATTTTTTAATTTTATCTTCTTTGGCTTTTTATATGTCATATTAAATCCAAATATGAAAATTCGCTCAACCAGCGATAAGATACTTTCTGTGTCACTTGATTTACACACATTGCTTGATAATTTTTCTGTCGCTTCGCAACGTTGCTAGAATATAGCTATAAAAGCTATGGATTTTTTCTAAGTATTTTTGATGACTTGTGTAAATTTGTATGCAAATTTAATCATTAGTTATTTAAAATACCTATTTTTCTCTTTTAGTTTTGTGCTTTCAAATTTTAACAGCTTTTATGTTCTTAATTTGTAAATTTTAGCGAGTGGATGCCCTACAAGGATTCGAACCTTGGTTAGCTGATCCAGAGTCAGCAGTTCTACCACTAAACTACAGGGCATCAAGTATCAAAAAGATAAAACTCTTTAGCCTAAACTAAAGAGCGAATTCTATCAAATAAATTTTTAAAAAAGTTTTAAATTTAGAAATTTTTTACTCTTTCAAGCTTTTCTATCATCTCTTTAACATCTAAAAATCCAACACTTTGCTCATCTTTTATCTCTTTTGAATCTTTAAAAAATATCAACGCCGGAGGTCCAAAGACATTAAACCGTTTCATAAGTGCCTTATCGTCTTCGCTGTTTTTTGTTACATCGATTTTAACTAGCTCAAACTCACTCAAAGCAGCCTCTACTTCTTTGTTTTCAAGCGTTACATCAAGCTCTTTACACACTACGCACCAAGTCGCCCAAAAGTCTATCATGACTGGTTTTTTCGCTGTTTTTATAAACTCATCAAGCTCGTTTAGGTTTTTTATGTATCTAAATTTTGGCTTAGATGATACTAAATTTGAGTTTGAAATAGTTGAATTTAAGCCAAAATTTCCAATCGGTTTTAAAGGATTTGTAGCTCCTAGACTAAAGCCAACGATAAGCAAAAGCGAGTAAGTTAAAACAATTATGCTAAATCCTTTTTTAAATTTAGCAAAACCACCATTTCCGCTTTCAACACTTTCAAACAGTCCAAAAAATGACGCAAAAAACACGCCAACCATGCCGTATAAAAGCATAGCTAAATTTTCACCCATAACCCTTGAAGCCATCCAAACCGCCATAAAAAGCATGATAAAACCAAAGATTTTCTTTACCTCTTCCATCCAAAAACCAGGTTTTGGAAGCAGTTTTTTGCTGCCAAGTCCTATGATAAGAAGTGGAATTCCCATAGCAAAGCTCATCACAAAAAGCGCTAATCCCCCAAGCAAGGCATCACCAGTTTGAGCGATATAGAGCAAAGCCCCAGCTAAAGGCGCTGCTACGCATGGTCCAACTATCAAGGCTGATAAAAAGCCCATTATCGCAACACCTAAAAGCCCGCCTTGTTTTTCACTCTTTTTGCTCACCATACTTTGCAGGCTTTGTGGTATTTGAAGCTCGTAAAATCCAAACATATTAAAAGCTAAAGCCACAAAAACTACGCTAAATGCGAGTATAACCCATGGAATTTGAAGCATTCCTTGAACACTTGCTCCAAGCATACTAGCAGCAACTCCAGCTATCGCGTAAGCTAATGACATTGAAATAACATAAACTAAACTTATAAAAAAGCTACTTTTTACACTACTATTTTCGCCAGTTTTCGCTACGATTATCGATGAAAGTATCGGTATCATCGGAAACACGCAAGGCGTAAGAGCAAGCAAAAGTCCATATCCAAAAAACGTGATTAAGATAGCAAAAAGCCCTTTGTTTTGCATATAGTTTTTAATGCTATCTTGTTGCGATAAACTGTTACTATCGCTAACTTTTTGCTCGCTTTTTTCGCTGTAGTTTGCGGCACTTTGTGCTGATTTATCAGTTTTGGAAACTAAGTATTTGCCATCGAGTTGTTTTGTGAAATCATATATGAAATTTTGTGGGTTATAACAAAATCCATCATAAGCACACCCTAAATACTCTAAATTTAAGCTAAATTTATCAACACTTCCACCACTTAAAACCAAGCCCATCGGGACAAAAAGCGTAAAATCTTTATCGATAATACGCCTTGTTTTATACTCTTTTGACTCTGGTAAATTTAATATATTTGTTATATCTTTGCCGTTTAATTTAGCCTTAAATTGATCTTTATAAAGATAAACACTATCATCTAAATCAAATTTAAAAGATACACCATCGCCATTAGAGCTTTGCTCTACTTTGAAAGCTTTTGATGATTCTACGGGGTCTGCGTGAAGTAAATTTAAAACGAAAGTTAGTGCGAGTAAGAATTTAAACAAATTTAGTCCTTAAAAAATTTTCGCTTATTGTATTCCTAAAAGCTAAATGAAATATTTAAATGCTTAAATTTATCAAGCTTTTCTCTTTTTGATAGTATAATGTCACTACTTTATAACTAGGAGGATGTATGTCTAAAAAAAGCAGTTATGAAAAGGAGCTTGAAGCGCTTCAAATCGAGCTTTTAAAGTTTCAATACTATGTCAAAGAAAAAGGCTTAAAAGTTTTAATCATCATGGAGGGCAGAGACGCAGCTGGAAAGGGTGGAACTATCAAGCGTATGACAGAGCATTTAAACCCACGTGGATGTCGCGTAGTAGCACTTTCTAAGCCAAGTGATGTTGAGACTACTCAGTGGTATTTTCAAAGATATGCAGCACACCTTCCAAGTGGCGGAGAGATAACGATATTTGATAGATCGTGGTATAACAGAGCGATGGTTGAGCCTGTTATGGGCTTTTGTACAAAAGAGCAGCATATCCACTTTTTACAAGAAGTTCCTAGCTTTGAGATGCTTTTATCTCGCTCGGACATAATTATATTTAAATTTTTTCTCTCTATAAATAAAGAAACGCAAGCTAGAAGATTCTCAGAACGAAGAGAAAACCCGCTAAAAAGCTATAAAATTTCGCCAGTAGATCAAAAAGCCCAAGAGCTTTGGGATCAATACTCAATCGCGCAGTATCATATGCTGCTACAAACTGATACAAATATAAATCCATGGATTATCATCGACTCAAATGATAAGAAAAAAGCGCGTATAAATACGATAAAAAGCATACTTTCTAAGGTTGATTATAAAGATAAGGCTGACAAATCTAAATTTAAAATTGATAAAAATATAGTAAAAACTGCCAAAGAAGAGATGCAAAGTTTAAACTCTTCGCTAGATCAAAACGTAAATATAGATAATAATATAGATTATATTTATAAAAAATAATTAATTTTAAAAGTAAATATTTAAATTTTAATATCTACAAAAAAAGCTCTAAATTTAGTATCTTGCTAGGTAAATTTAGAGCTTTAAATTTATATAAAATGTAAAATTAATTTATAATTCAAGAAAAATAGTATAAAAATTTATCTTAATCAGGTTTATTTAGCTAAAATAGATTAGAAATATGCAAATCTTTGAAAAGTATTTTAAAGATATAAGTTTGGTTTTAGGCTTACTCTTTTTTATAGTTGTTTTCTCTATGTTGCGAGCACAGTTAGCCAACCACTGCTTTTAAAAATATCTCAAAAAAATGTTAGAAATGCGACTTCGCGAGTTTGAATTAAAAAATTTATATATAAAAATGTATTTATCGGCTTTACTTAAAAGATGAAAATAACGCTATATGCTCTATCTTTTAGACCATCAAAACCAAAAATTATCAAAATCTTTTAAGTCAAAAAGTAGCTATCTAAAATCAAAATGTAGATGGATATAGCGTTGTTAAGCAGATAAAACTACCGATTAAAGCTACTTTTTAAAGTATGATTATAGACACTAGCCAAGCAGCAAAAAAGTTTTTGAGTCTGATTTTTAAAAATGCATATTTGAATAGGCTTTTTATTTATTAATTTTATTAATAATGAAATATTTTATAATAAAAATTAAAAGAAGATATCGCGCCTAAAGTTGTAAATTTAGTTTTCAATACGGTAATACTTGGCGAAATAGGCTTGCAAGCTGGAATGGAGTTTGCTAAAGGTGATAATAAGGCAATGACAAATTTTAAAACGCATAATTTAGCTTGAACTTTCATGTCAAAACTAGCGTAAAAATCGCTTTAAATTTTTTATAAAGTAAAAAATTAAATTTAAAAAGGCGTTGCAAGTTTCCCTACAACGCCTAAATTTATAACTAGCTAAATTTGAGTTTAGTGCCTATTTAACCCTTACTCAACCTCAGCGTCTATAACATCATCATCTTTTTTCTTAGAGTCTGTGCCACTTGCACCGGCATTTTGCTCTTTTGTGCTAGCTGCTTTATACATCTCTTCAGCAACTTTGCTTAGAGCTGCTACTTTTTGATCTATTTGCTCTTTTGTAGCATTTTCATCTTTTAACACAGCTTTTAAGTCATTTAGCGCAGCTTCGATGTTCGCTCTTTGCTCGCTTGGAATTTTCTCGCCCATCTCTTTTAGTGTTTTTTCTGTTTGATGAGCAACGCCATCGGCTTGATTTCTCGCTTCAACGCCTTCTTTTCGTTTTTTATCCTCTTCTTTGTGGGCTTCAGCGTCTCTTACCATCTTATCTATTTCAGACTCGCTTAATCCGCTTGAACCAGTGATTCTGATATCAGTTGCTTTGCCAGTTGCTTTATCTTTAGCTGAAACTGTTAAAATTCCATTCGCATCGATATCAAACTCAACCTCGATTTGTGGCACACCACGAGGTGCTGGCATAATGCCCTCAAGGTTAAAGTTTCCTAAAGTTTTATTATCTCTTGCAAACTCTCTCTCACCTTGTAAGACGTTGATAGTAACGGCACTTTGGTTGTCTTCAGCTGTTGAAAATACTTGAGATTTCTTAGTTGGGATTGTAGTTCCCTTTTCGATTATCTTAGTCATCACGCCACCTAAAGTCTCGATTCCAAGGCTAAGTGGAGTTACATCTAGTAAAAGCACATCTTTTACATCGCCTTTTATAACCGCACCTTGAATCGAAGCTCCAATCGCTACAACTTCATCTGGGTTTACAGATTTATTTAGCTCTTTACCAAATGCCTTTTTAACCTCTTCTTGAACCAGTGGAACACGAGTTGAACCGCCTACCATAACTACTTCTTGAATGTCTGAGTTTGTAACTCCTGCATCTTTCATAACTTGTTTTAAAGTAGTGATTGTCTCTTCAACCAAACCATCTATCATGCTTTCAAATTTAGCTCTTGTAATTGTCTTTGTAAGGTGTTTTGGACCTGTTGCATCAGCTGTGATAAATGGTAAATTTATAGTTGTTTCCATCGCTGAGCTTAACTCTTTTTTAGCATTTTCAGCTGCTTCTTTAAGACGTTGCATAGCCATAACATCGTTTCTTAAATCAACTCCACTCTCGCTTTTAAACTCAGTTAAAAGCCAATCAATCAACTTGTTATCAAAGTCATCGCCACCTAAAAACGCATCGCCACCAGTTGAAAGAACCTCAACTACATTATCGCCAGTTTCAAGCACAGTAACATCAAATGTACCACCACCTAAGTCATAAACTACGATTTTCTCAGCTGCTTTTTTATCTAGCCCATAAGCTAAAGCTGCTGCTGTTGGTTCGTTTATGATACGAAGCACATTTAGTCCAGCTATCGCGCCAGCCTCTTTTGTGGCTTTTCTTTGACTGTCGTTAAAATACGCTGGAACAGTGATAACAGCATCAACTACGCTCTCGCCAAGATATGCTTCAGCGTCTTCTTTAAGTTTCATTAAAACTTTTGCTGAAATCTCTTGTGGTGTGTAAATTTTGCCTTCGATATCAACCGCTGCTGCACCATTTCTATCAACTATCTTATAAGGAAGTCTTTTTTGTGCCTCTTTAGCGTTTTCTTCGTTCATCATCAAACCCATAATTCTTTTGATTGAATATATGGTTTTTGATGGGTTTGTAACAGCTTGTCTTTTTGCACTATCGCCTACTAAAACCTCGCCTTTATCGGTAAATGCTACAACTGAAGGAGTTGTGTTTTTACCCTCTTTGTTAGGGATGATTTTTCCCTCGCCTCTTTCAAACACAGCAACCGCTGAGTTTGTTGTTCCTAAGTCAATTCCTATAACTTTTGACATTTTCTATCCTTTATTAAATTTTATTTTCTAAATTTAGCTATTTTGCTACAACTACCATAGAGGCTCTAAGCACTCTATCTTTATACATATAACCTTTTTGATAAACTTGAACTATATCGCCACTTTCGATTCCATCTTGTTTAATAACGCTTATAGCGTTGTGAACTTCTGGGTTAAACTGCCCATCGGTTGGTATTTGCGTTATGCCATACTTTTCAAATGCTCTAAGCATTATATCTATGCACTGTCTAACGCCACTTTCTATCTTATCTGCTAGTTCATTTCCCTCAACATCGATTTTAGCGGCTTCTTCAAGCGCATCGATTATCGGAAGCATATCTTTTGCAAATTTCTCACTCGCGTAGGCAACTGATTGCTCTTTTTCTTTTTCCATGCGTTTTTTGATGTTTTCAAACTCTGCATTAGCACGGTAAAATTTATCCGTTATCGCGCTAAGTTCATCTTGAAGTTTTTTAATCTCTTCATCTCTTTTATCTTCGATTTCAAGCTCATTTTCTTCGCTTAAAATTTCATTTTCTTCATTTTCTATACTTTTGTTATCTTTATTCATGCTGCCTCCATTATGGTATTAAAAAATTTCTCGTAGTCTTCATACACACTTCCTGCACAAAACATAGTTGCTTCGCTTTTTTTATAGGTTATATTTCGTTTTATCCCCATAAAACCTGGCTCAAAAAGTGGAGCATAGACTATGTTTTTATCAAATTTTGTTGTTATGCTTGGATCTAAAAGGATTTTAAATCGCTCATCATTATAAATTTGATAAGCTATAATCTCGTTAGCCAAAAACTGAATTTTTGAGTTTTTTAGCTCTTTAATCTTTGCTCTAAGTTCGCTAAGTCCGACTTGCATAGAAATTCTTTCTAAATTTCTTAACTCTATGCCTACTAAATTTGATAAAAATTTAAAGATTTTTGAGTTAAATTTAATCACAAGCTCTTCATTATCAAAGCAAAGTATTATAAACTTATCGTTGTGGTTTATAATCTCTTTTAAAACTTCATCTTCTGATGTAAAAATCATACAATAAATTTTAAATTTTCTAGCAATTTTAGCAAGAGTTTCTTCACTTGAAATAGAAATTTTATCTTTAAAATCAAGCTTATTTCGCCAGTATTCATTCATGGTTGCAATAGTAGGAATTCTACCACTGCTTATATGAATTTGTTTTATAGCGCCCTCATCGCTTAGTTTTTTAAAATACACTCTTATAGTAGAAGCCGGCATCAAACCATCCATCCTATCGCCAAGTTCACTTGAACCGATAGGGCTGTTTTCGTTCAAATATGCTTCTATAATATAATCAAGTATTAAATCTCTTTTATTTATCTTCATATTCTTAGCACTCTTTATTTTAAATTGCTAGATGAATTATACAATATTGAGTGTAGTAATGTCAAGTATTTTATATAAATTTTTTAATATAATTTAATTTAGTCACTTAGACTAAAGGTGTAAAGAGCTTTTATCTGGGCTAAATGTAAAAAATTTATAAATTTTTATAAGATACTCTCGATACTCGGCGCGAAATTTTAAAACTTATATTTTTTAAATACAAAATTTACAAAGTGAAATTTTAAATTGGTTTGTAAGATTTTTTTGGTGTTGAAATTTCAAAAACCTTTTTTACGTGCAAATTTAAAATATAGACAAATTTAGATAAAAAGTTTTTGCTTGGCGATTTAAAGGAAGTTTAATGGAATTTTATGTATTATTTTACAGAAAAGATTATGTAAATTTTCACGTATAATAGTATGAAATTTTATAACTTTTAATGTTTGTTTTATGAATTATTCTGTATAATTAAAGAAGTTTTTTGGAGTAAATATACATTTTTACTTATAAAATAGGAAAATTTCGTGTATTTTAAACATTTTTATGTGTATTTCACAAATTTTCTTGTATAATATGTACATGGTAGAAACAAGTGATATTTTTAACATTCTACACAATGCTGTAGAGTCCAAAAACATGGGTAAGAAAATTTCGCAAGCAAATATGGCTAAAAAACTTGGGGTTTCGATGAGAACATACCAAGATTGGAGACTAGGGACTAGCAAACCACAAGCCGCGCTAGCTGTCTTTCAAATGCTTTGCGAACTTGAAGAAGAAGATGCTACTTTTGTTTTGGGAAAAATTAAAAGATTAATGGAAAGGAGAGGTCATGCAGAAACTAACGCTTAAAGAAAAAATCGAGCTAGAAGAGATGTTTACTTCTATGAAAAGAGCCAAAAGAAGCGATAAGTATAAAAATTTCTACAAAACTCTTATAAAAAAACTCTTACCAGCTACCAAAAAAAGTTTACTTACAAAAAGTTAGTTGTAAAAATATTTTGCGACTAACTTTTAACTAAAATATAGTTAAATCAAATTTAAAATAATCAAATTTTATTTAAAACATTAAAAATAGCCGATAATAAAATATATATTTATAACATTTATAAACTTAAAATCAAAAATTTATCTACCAAATTTATATAAAATATCTTTGCTTAATACATAAAAACGATAAAAATTTACACGAAAATATGCGTTTTGTTTGTGAATTTGCTAATTTTAATAATAAAATCTATCATAAATATACAAAATTATTATTAAAATAGATAGTTTTAGACTGTTTTAGAGGCTAAAACTATCTTCGGTAAATCGTGCAAGCAGTATTTTGCTACTTAATAATTTTTACATTTATGGAGTATGAAATTTTAACTAGGGTGAAAAACGAGAATATTTTACATTAAATTTCCAAAGCGCTAAACCAACTATTTTTTCGTTATATAAGTTGCCACCTAAAAAATTTTAAAAGTCGCTCAAGTCGCTCAAGTCGCTCAAGTCGCTCAAGTCGCTCAAGTCGCTCAAGTCGCTCAAGTCGCTCAAGTCGCTCAAGTCGCTCAAGTCGCTCAAGTCGCTCAAGTCGCTCAAGTCGCTCAAGTCGCTCAAGTCGCTCAAGTCGCTCAAGTCGCTCAAGTCGCAAAATCAACTTTTTATATAGGTTTCGATCTCAAAAATCATCAAAGCAATTTTTGATTTAAAATTTTGATATATAAGATTTCGTATAGTATATATTAGCGACTAAATGATTTATATATCGCTATTAAATTTTTAAAAGTCGTTCAAGTAAATTTCAAATCCAGTATTTTTAACTACGAAATTTAAAAATACTTAAAGTTAAATTTATCAAATTTAGCAACGAAAATATATTTTACGCTTTGAATTAAAAGTATTTTTACGGTTTAAAATATTTATTAAAATAGTGCAGATAAGTAAATTTGTATGCATTTTTAAAATTTACTAAATTTGCGCCCCAAAAAATCTCTTTATCTTTATCAGTCCAAGCTTCATACCGCTTGTTCGCATGATTTTTGCCATCTGTTTCCATTGCGCTTTTTCATAACATGGGTTAGGGCAGTTTCTACACTTTGGTTTTATCTCGTGCGGGCAGTTTTGCAAGCGCTGGTTTGCGTATAACAGTAGACTTTCGCACTCATCACAAAGCGAGTAGGGCATAGAAGTTAAATTTTTCCCATTATAAAAAAGCTTTAAAATTCCATCTTTTTTATCTTTGTTTTTGTGTTTATCATCGCAGTAAAGTTGGATAAACTTTACCACGGTTTGATTTTGTTCTATGAATTTTTCATCTGTCATTTTTAGCCTTTTTGCAAATTTAGCTAAAATTGTAAAAAAATAGTTTGATTTTGCTCAATTATAGTTGCAAAATTCTTCCAAATTTGCACCATCTAAACGGTAAGTCGTCCACTCGTTCATCGCTTTTGCATCAAGACTTAAGTAAAAATCAATACTTGGTTGATTCCAGTCTAGGCATGACCACTCGACTCTACCGCACTTTCGCTCAATTGCTAAATTTGCTATAAATTTCAAAAGCGCCTTGCCATAGCCTTTTCCACGATACTCTTCAAGCACAAAAAGATCTTCTAACCAGATTCCAGCGCGTCCTAAAAATGTGGAAAAGTTGTGAAAAAATAGGGCAAATCCAACGGCTTGCTCGCCATCATATGCAAGTATGACTTCGGCTTTTTCTTTCTCAAAAATCCACTCTTCTAAAAGCGCTCTAGTAGCGACAACTTCGCTTTCTAAATTCTCATATTTTGCTAGGTGTTTTATAAAATTTAGTATCGTTTCCGTATCGTTTTTTTGAGCAAATCTTATATTAAAATTTTTCATTTTCTTCCTTTTGTCTAGTTTAAAGCAGATTTTACAAAGCCTAATTAAAGCAATCTACTTTAGTAAATAACCCAAAATAGGCTAAAATTTACTTCTATCTTTGAATAAATTTAGTGCTTTTTCTAAATCAGCAGCAGTATCTATGCCTACACTTTTGGTTTTTATCTTCATCATGGCGATTTTTTTGCCATTTGTTAGAGCTCTAAGTTGCTCTAACTTTTCTATGTTTTCAAGATATGATGTTTGATATGAGCAAAACTCACGCAAAGTCTTCACGCTATAAGCATAAATTCCTATATGACCTCTAAAAGTTTCGCATTTTTCCCTTGGATATGGGATAAGAGAGCGTGAAAAGTAAAGGGCGTTTGAACACTCATCAAGCACGACTTTTACTAAATTTGGATTTTGTGCGCTATCTTTATCGACTAGCTTAAAACAGCTTGCCATAAAAGCGCCATTTTTAAGTATAGCTTTGGTTGCAAACTCTTTAAATTTAGCCAAATTTTCGCACTCAAAAAACGGCTCATCAGCTTGTAAATTTATAATAATCTCATCATCTTTTAAGCCGTGATTTTGCACCGCTTCGTTGATTCTATCGGTTCCACTTTGATGGTTTTGATTTGTCATAACCGCCTTAAAACCGTATTCTTTAGCTATTTTAAAAGTTTTTTCATCATCGACTGCGATTAAGACATCATCGACTTTTGCTGCATTTTCGGCACTTGCTATAAACATAGGAAGACCGAAAATATCACATAAAATTTTGTTTGGAAATCTAGTTGAGCCTAGACGAGCTGGAATTACAATCATTTTTTAATCCATTCTATTATAGTTTCTTTGATTTTATCTTGTCCAACTACGCTTGTATGCACAGCTTTAGCATCAAATAAAGATAAAATTTCATCTGGTATGGTTTCGTTAAATTCGTTTGCAAGGGCTAGCATTTGAGCTTTTTCATCATAAATTTTTTCATTTTTTATAGCTTTTATCATCGATGGAGTAAATTTAACCCAATGTGCTGTCGATGTTATCATAGTTGGTTTTTTAGTATTTGCAAATTTAAAGCAAGTTGCGGTGTGCGGGTCGATTAGCTTGCCATTTTTAGCTAGTTTTTTTATAAATTTAGCGCACTCTTCATCGGTGCAGTATTTTGCCTTAAAGCCTCTGATTTTGCTGATTTCATAGCATTTTGCTCTGCTTAAATCAAGCATTAGTTCTCTTGTCTTAACATCGCCAAATTTATCAAACAGCAGTCGCTCGACATTTGAGCTAACTAAAATATCCATCGCAGGGCTCATAGTCTTTACTAAGCTTTTGTCATTTATATCATAAACGCCATAGTTAAAGAGTTCGGTTAGGACGTTGTTTTGGTTTGAAGCGATTTTAATTGAGCCGATTTTTGCGCCCATTTTTTTAGCATAGTACGCGCCCAATGCATTGCCAAAATTCCCACTAGGAACGATGATATCGAATTTCTCATCATCTTTTAACGCGCCTTTTTTAAGTAGCCAGATGTAAGCGTAGAAGTGATAGATGATTTGGAAAAGGATTCTACCAAAATTTACTGAGTTTGCAGCACTTAGACTTAGCTCATTTTTTGCCAACTCATCTTTAAACTCTTTATCGCTTAAAAGCGATTTTAGCGCGCGTTGAGCATCATCAAAGTTGCCTTTGATACCGATGACTTTTAGGTTGCTTGCTTTTGCATTTACCATTTGAAGGCGTTGAACTTCGCTTGTGCCATCATCTGGATAAAGACAGACCACCTTTACATTTTCGCTTCCACTAAAGGCTTCTAAAGTCGCAGGACCAGTATCGCCACTAGTAGCGCACATTATAAGATATTTTTTGCCATCTTTTTTGGCTAATCCGTCTATTATGCTACCAAAAGGTTGAAGCGCCATATCTTTAAAAGCTCTTGTTGGACCATGATATAGCTCGTTGATATATAGGTGTTTATCTAATTTTTCTATATGAAGTGGGCATTTTTTATCATCAAATTTAGCATATGTTTTTAAAGCATTTTTAAAAATATCATCTTTAACATCAAAATCAAAACTCCTAATCACCTCCATAGCAACTTCTTCATAACTAAAATCTTTTGCTTTGTGGAAGAAATTTTTGTCAAATTTAGGTAGTTTTAATGGTGCAAAAAGTCCGCCAAAATTTGCACTTGGGTTTAGAAGCGCCTCGCTTAGCGTTACTTTTTGGCTTTTATCTCTGGTTCCTACTAGTTTCATTTTTTATCCTTGTTTATGCTATTTTGTATCCATTTTTTATATTTTTTATTTATTTTATCAAATTTAAGCGAAAAAATCTCTGGCGTATCGTATGGGTGAAGCTTTAAAATCTCATTTTCAATGGCTTTGAAATTTTTCTTAGTTGATTTTATCATAAGTTGATACTCTTTGCTTTTGCAAATTTTGCTATCCCACAAGTAGATACTATCTACGTTTTTTATGATATTTACGCAAGCGGCTAGGCTTTTTTCTACTAATGACTTTGCTATAAATTTAGCTATTTTTTTATCATCGACTATGCAAAAAACTACCATTATCTTACCATGCTTCCGATACCATCATCTGTGAAAAGCTCAAGCAAGATAGAGTGAGGGATTTTACCGTTGATGATATGCGTGTTTTTTACGCCATTTTCTATGCACTCTAAACAGGCATCAAGTTTTGGAATCATACCGCCACTTATCGTGCCATCGGCTTTTAGCTCATCTATAAGTTTTTTATCAAGCTTGCTTATTAAATTTCCATCTTTATCTAAAACGCCATCAATGTCTGTTAAGAAGATTATTTTATCTGCTTTTAACGCTGTTGCTACGCTACTTGCGCACAAATCTGCGTTGATGTTGTAGCTTTGCGAGTTTTCATCGCTTGCAATCGGTGCGATAACTGGCACATAACCGCTTTCTAAAATGTCATAGATAAGTTTTGTATTTACTTGCGTTATCTCGCCAACAAAGCCGTATTTGCCATCTTGTAAACTTTTAGCCTTTAGTAAATCCCCATCTTTGCCACTTATGCCAACAGCTGGAGCGCCATTTTGGTTTAAAAGTCCGCTTATCTCTTTGTTAACAAGCCCGCATAAAACCATCTCCACGACCTCTATCATCTCTTTTGTGGTGACTCTAAGTCCATCGATAAACTCACTTTGCATATTGAGGTTTTGTAGGGTTTGGTTGATTTTTTTGCCACCACCATGCACGACGATAACTTTTATACCAACCATATGTAAAAGCACGATATCACGAGCAAAATCACTTTTTAGCGACTCTTGTGTTTGTGCCGCGCCACCGTATTTGATAACAAAAACTTTATCTCTAAATTTACGTATATATGGAAGTGCTGAAAGGATTATTTCAGCGGTTCTTGACTTTTTTTGCATATTAACTCTTTGGAGGGAAATTTGTTATGGCGCTGAGTTTTTCGTTTGTTTCAAAAATTTCATATCTAAAATTTGAAGCAAGACCTGATTTTTCTAGTCTGCTTAAATGCATTTTTATATATTTTTGTGCATCATCTTTGCTCTCAAAAGCATAAATTCCGCCGCTGGTGTTTTTTTCTTTATTTTGCGTCCAAATTTTCCACATAAAGCCTGGTTCACAAGCTATTGATTTTGCTAAATTTTCACACTCTTTAAACATATCTTCATCGTATCCGCCCTTGTAGTCAAAATCAACTTGTAAAATAACCATATAAAAAGTCCTTTTATAAAATTTGACTATTTTATCATTTTTTACTTTATAAAGCTTGAAATTTTCTTTTCAAACTCGCTGCTTAGCTCTAGTTCTAAATTTATAAGAGATAATGGCAGGTTAAAATCTTTGATTTTTACGTAGTCTTTTGCTGTAACTAGTAAAGAAGTTGCGTTATAGCGCTTTAAAATCTCTTCTAGCTCATCTTTTTTAAACTCATAATGATCTGGAAAAAACTCTTTTCCAACACAGCTTGAAAAGTGCTCTTTAAGGCGGTTTGGCTTAGCTATGGCAGTTGTTAAGACCATTCTTTTGGTTGGATTTTTTATAGTGCTTGTTTTTTTTATATCGCTTTGTTTTGGGATAAAATCACCAAATTTATAAAAACTTAACGGATATCTATAAGCTCCACTTGGCAGGGTTAAATTTATCGCTGGTTTGGGTTTTGGTACTAACAAAATATTAAATTTTTTAATATTAAATTTAGAAAATCCATCATCAAGAAGTATGAGTTTTGCGCCTAGTTTTTTTGCCTCTTTTATGGCTATGACTCTATCTTCGCTTACTATGACATTTGCGTTTTGTAAGCCTAGTGCATACTCCATAGCCTCATCGCCACTGGTTTTAATATCTACTAAAATTTTACCATCAAGTGCGACTATATGCATACCACGTGAGTTTCGTTTGTATCCTCTAAGTATGATAAAAGTTTTAAATTTAGGTGAAAATTTTAGAAAAATCGCTTTTGTCAAAGGAGTTTTGCCGCTTCCGCCAAGAGTTAAATTTCCAACTGAAATAATGGGGATTTTATAATCAACCTCTTTAGAAAATCTCTTTTTTACAGTAACAACAAGCGCGTAAAGTATGCTAAGAGGCGCTAGAATTTGCGCTAGAAGTTTTTGTGAAAAGCTTGGAGTATAGAAATATCTATCAATCCAAGCATGAAATTTTCTTTCAAACACTGTTTTTAGCTACAAATTTGACTTTGTCACATATGTAGTTTACTTCTTCATCTTTTAAATCCGCATAAATAGGCAGTGATAGTACCTGCTGATAGACTCGAAGCGAAGTTGGAAAGTCATTTACCTTAAATCCATACTTTTGTTTATAGTAGGTTAAAAGATGGATTGGAATGTAGTGAAGCGCTACATTTATGCCAAATTCTTTCAGTTGTCTTGCGAAGTTATCTCTGTTTTTATCTATTTTTATGATGTATTGAGTATAGATATGCTCATTACTTGCTGTTGGAGTTGTAACGTGAGGGCAGGTGCTAAGCTCTTTGTTATAAATCGCTGCTATCTCTTTTCGCCTTTTTATAAACTGCTCTGTTTTTGCAAACTGCGCTCTAGAAAATGCCGCGCAAAGTGGGCTTAAGTCATACTTTTGTCCGATTTCTAAAACATCATATATGTAGTTTAAATTTCCATCTTTGCTTGAACTATTCGAGATAAGCGCGTGGTTTCTTACAAGTTTTGCGCGAGATGCTATCTCTTCATCGTTAGTTGTGAAAAACCCAGAAGTTGCTATAAAGCCATCTATTTGAGGATTTACTTGAAAGCAAGAGATAAAAGAGTCCTTTATAGAGCCTAGTTTTGCGCCTTTGTATGTAGCGCCCATTGCTCTGCTTGCATCATCGATTATTTTTATATTATACTCTTTAGCGATGGCATAAATTTCATCCATATTTGCGCTTTGTCCGCCAACGTGGCTTATAAATGCAGCTTTGAGTTTTTTGTGGTTGTTTTTTTTCAAAGTTGCTTCAAAAGAATCAATATTTATATTAAAATCATCTTCATTTATATCCACCGGTATAGGCTCAGCATCGAAGTGTCTTATGACTTCTGCTACATTTGGGAAAGAATTTACTGAGCATATTATCTTATCGGCTCTTTTTATATCCATAGCGCAAAGTGCTAAGTGCATAGCTGAAGTGCCGTTGTTTGTAGATATGCCAAAATCTGAATTAAAATAGTTTTTAATCTCTTTTTCAAAGCTATTTATCATATTTATATTTGAATCAAAAAGGGCTTCATTGATTAAATTTGCCTCTCTTTCATCTACTAGAGGTCTAAAAAATGGTATGTTTTCCATTACTTTTCCTTAAGGTATTTTCTAACATTTGCGATATTTGGTAGTTTTAACTTGAAGCTGTTTTGAACCATTCGTTTTTTTATTACAGAAACTAGCTCTTTGTCATGCTTTTCTTTCAACTTAGAAAAACTCAAGTCTTTATCATAAATATCTCTTAAAACTTTATCAAGCTCTTTATAGGTGTAGCCAAGATCTTTTTCATCACTTTGCCCCTCCCACAAATCAGCGCTTGGTGGCTTTTTTAAAATCTTTTCATCTATACCTAAATACTTGCCAAACTCAAACAACTCGCTTTTAAAAATTTCTCCTATAGGGTTAAAAGCGCAAGCTAAATCCCCATAAATAGTCCCATAGCCAAGCATTCGCTCGCTTAAGTTACTAGTCCCTACAACCACAGCTTCCATATAAGATGATGTGTCGTATAAAACGCACATTCTCATTCTAGCTGCTAAATTTCCTCTTCTTAAGTTGCTTAACATGCCGATATTTTTCTCATATGCCCATAACATGGGTTCTATATCGATTAATTTGTGTATTATACCAAAATTTTCGCAATGCCTGATAGCATCATCTAGCCCATCTTTGTTGGACGTTTTTGTCGGCATAATCAACCCAAAAGTGTTTTTTATAGACACTTCAGCGCAAAGTGCAGAAACTATCGCAGAGTCAAGTCCGCCACTTATGCCGATTATAAAATTTTGTTTGCCTGTTTCTTCGAGGTTTTTTCGTAAAAATTTTTTTAATTCTTCTTTTGTTTTTTCGTAATTCATCATCAGTCCATGTTAAAATAAAACTTAAATAATAATTCTAGTATAATTTTAATAAAATCGTGCTTTAAAATTTAAATTTAAAGAAAATAAAAGATTAGGAGCATAAATGGAAATTATAAAAAAAGCTTTTGGCAGTGTTGTAACAAACTGCTATATCGTAAAAACCGATGCTGGCGAGCTTGTAATCGACCCTGGTGAGGGAAGTTATGGTTGGATTAAGCAAAACACTTCAAACATACTAGCTGTGTTAAACACACACGCGCACTATGATCATGTTTTTGATGATGGGCTTTTGCAAGCTGATGGGCTTAAGGTTTATATACATAAAGATGATGACTTTATGCTTAACAGCACGCAACATGGGCTTTTGCCAACTCCTTGCAAGGCTGATGTTTTAGCAAGTGATGGCGATGAGTTTAAATTCGGTGCAAGCGATGAGGTTAGCGTGAAATTTCACCACTTTGCTGGTCACACTCCAGGATGCTGTATGCTTGAAATCGGTGGCGTGATGTTTAGCGGGGATTTTTTGTTTAACGGCTCAATAGGAAGATATGACTTTCCGTTTTCTAGTGCAGTTGAGATGAAAAAAAGCCTTTTAAAAGCTTTAAAAATAGAAGAAAATTTCACTCTTTATCCAGGACATGGCGTTTCTACAACTCTTTTTAACGAGCGAGAAACGATGGAGTATTTTTTAAGGTATCTGTAGAGATTTGATGTAAATTTATGTGTTTTGTTTAAAAAATTCATTTATATCACACTCAAAAAGCTTTGATAATTTGAAAAGATGAAGAAGATTGAAATGTTTACCGTGAGCATTGTTCTCCATATTCGCATAAAATCCACTTGAAGCTTGCCCGATACTAAGAGCGGTTTCAAGTTGGCTTAAACCTTTTTCTTGTCTTATTTTTTTAATATTGCTTGAAACTAAATCAAAAAAACCATTATTTTCTTCTTCTGTTGTAATTTCTGGTAAATTTAGCATAAATTATTCCTATAGAAAAGTTTTCTATAAGTTTAAATTGCTTATAATACATTTGCAATCATCTTAAGAAATCATTTCTATAGAGATAAAAATAAATTTAATTATAAAAGGGTAAACAATGGAAGATATTTTATTAATAATGTTTTTAATTATTATAAGTATTTGTTTGATAAAAATTTTATACGATAAGATGCCTAAAGTTGAAAAGAAATGTGCTAAAAATAATAGTTGTGATTATTTAAAAAACGAAATTAATTCGGTTAGAACGATATTAAAAAGAAATAGTGTTGGTTTTGTTGACACTTTAAATGATGAAGAATTAAATTCAATTTGGAATGCAGTTGTTGCTAAATTCAACAAAGCATCTAAAGAAAGAAAAGAAACTATTTCTTATAATCAAAAAATAAAAATATTAGCTGAAATTATTAGTGTAGCAAATATAAGCGGTTGGGAATTTGCTATAAAGCATTTAGATTATGAGGTTAATAGATATTTATCATATGGACTAAGAAAAGATAATAAAGGATTATTCTAATGAAAATTGTTGCGTTTATTTTGGCGTTAGCTATAGGGTTAATTGTTTGGTTTTTTACTTTTGGAATTATTTTTTCCATTTCTGGACTTCGCGGAATAATACCATATATGTTGTTGATAATATTACCAATATATTTTATAGTAAAATTTCTATATAAATTTTTTATTAATAAATTTGGATACAAAATTATAGAAGAAGATAAAAACAAAGAGAAATAATTATGATTTTATTGTGGATAATTGCATTGCTTTTAGCTATACCAACATATGGACTTTCTTTGGTTGTGGTATTTATTATAGGCGCTTTTATGATGAAAAGCAACGATGATAATGCTATAAATAGGCTCAAAAATTATATGAAATATGATAAAAGATTATGTGACCATCTCAGAGATGGCTTAGAATCTGCTGGATATATTGTTAATATTTCAGAATATGAATTTGAAGATTTGACTGCTATTGTTTTGTTTGAAGTAAATACAAAGTTAGATAGTTGCTCTGATGATTTTAAATTCCAAGCTATGTTTGCCATAGTCGCAAAAGCTATGGTGTATTATGAGTATTGCACGCTAGAAGAAGCAAGAAGAAAAACAGAAGTTTTTATATTTAACTTTTTTAAAAATGCAGAAAAAGAAGGTATTTATATCAGCTGGTAATATATAATCAATTATAAATAGCCATGAAGAAAATAAGTTAAGTATGATAAGAAAAGTAAAGTACAAATTTAGTATGTAGAGAGTTTTTGTTATAAAATTTATGAATTGAATTATATGTATTTTGTAGCGATGATGTGATGATTTTATTGATTAAATAAATGAGAAAAATTGAAAAAGTATATTACTATTTTAATTGTAAGTTTAGTGTTTGGCAGTTGCGCTTCTACTGGATATTATTAGGCAGAGTACAATGGAAAATATTATTATTTTCCAGCAAATTGTCTTGATGGATTTCAATACTATAATAGCAATCCTGATTATATATATTGTTTAACAAATGGAAAGCAAAATGAGACTGTTTTACAACCAGCGACAGCAGAAGAGTTATATTTGTATCGACAACAACAAATTGAAAATCAAATAGCTTATCAAAATTTTTTAGCTTCTATGCGAAATACTAGTAACAATATGAATATGCGTAATGCCCTAATGAAACAAAGCATAAATTCTTTAAATTATTCAAATCAAAATTTGCTTAATCAACAACGACAACAACAAGAAGAATATAATATAAGAATGCAACAATGGCAGTATAATAATCAATTGCAAAAACTAAATAGAAATTTAGATAATATAAATAATACATTAAGAGGATATTGATATATGCAATAGTTTTGTATTTAGAAGCAATAAGAAGAGATATGTTTTTATAATTTATTAAATAGTTAATTATAAAAAACAAAAGTTATAATTATAAATCCAAAGGGCTAAAAGAATGCATTTCTAATGTAAACTCTATTTGGCTCTTTTATTATCTTGAAGCTTCACTTTCTAGTATTTTTATTAGTTTATAAAATTTATTTTTTTATCATCTTTTGGCTTGTCGGTAGTATAAAAATTTTTTCTAAACATCAACAGTCGGCTAATATGCTTGCGCTATTTTACATTTTCTTAAATTTATATCAAAGTATCGTTAAAATATCTCGTAAATTTCAAATCATACTCGAGATTTATTTAAAAAATTCAAGCCTTTATCCGCACATAAACTCGCTTTGGTGCAGGATATCCCTCGACTGTTTTGCTTTTATCGTTTGGATCTAAAAAATCGCCCAAGCTAAAGCCTTGTATCCACTGTGTTTTTCGCTGCTCGTTTAGATCTGTTTCCTTTGTCGCTAGCACTTCAAAATCTTTGAATTTAGCTCTTTCGCACCAGTTTTGAAGCGCTTTAACTGAAGGTATAAAGTAGACATTACTCATCTTTGCATAGCTGTTTTTTGGCGTGAGTGCAAACTCGCCATCCATTTCGATATACATCGTATCAAGGATAACTTCGCCGCCTTTATTTAGTGAAGCTTTGAGTTCTTTTAGCATTCGCACAGGATCGCTTCTGTGATAAATCACTCCAAGGCAAAAAATAGTATCAAATTTATGCTCATAAAACGGCAGATGTTCCACGCCTAAAAGCTCGTATTTTATGCCGCTTTGGATAAATTTATCAAGGAAAAGAAACTGCAAATATGTTCGCACAGAAGGATCAAATCCGACTAATTTACTTGCCCCCATTTCAACCATTTTAAACAGATAGTAGCAGTTGTTACACCCTACATCAGCGACGATTTTGCCATCTAAATTTAGATGTGGTTTTAAGATATTGAATTTAATAAAACTTTGCCACTCGCTATCGATAAACGTCTCAAAAACCTCAAAAGGACCTTTTCTCCACGGCATTAAAGCTTTTGCGGTTTTGTAAATTTGCTCTTGAAATTCGCTAAATTTAGCATTATCATTTAAGCTGTTTTTATCAAAAATACTCTCGCGGTTTTTTGAAATTTTCACCACATCGCCAAGCTCGACTTTGGCTTTAAACTCTGGTAAAACTTGAAGTAAGCTTAAAATTTCTTTATTATCTTTAAATTCAAGTGCTTTTAAATTTTCTTCTCTAACAAGGTCTAAATTCATAAATAATCCTAAAATTTTTGTTATACTAACATTTTAAATATTTTAAAAGGATAAATCATGCAAAAAGTTATGCAGTATTTTAAACAAATTTGTAAAATTCCACACGGAAGCTTTGAAACTGATGAGTTAAAAGAATTTTTAGTAGCTCGTGCAAAAGCCCTAAATTTCGATGTTTTAGTCGATGAAGCTGGAAATATTTACGCATCAAAAGGAAATCCAAAAATCTGTCTTCAAAGTCACTATGATATGGTTATGGTAGGAGAAGCGCCAAATTTAGTTTTAGAGGAAAAAGATGGCTTTTTAAGCGCAAAAAACTCAACTTTAGGCGCAGATAACGGTATCGGCGTGGCTATAAGTTTGGTTATGATGGAGGAGTTTGAAAACATCGAAGTTATTTTTACAAACAACGAAGAAGTAGGGCTGTGGGGCGCGGCTAGGTTTGAGTATAAAACTAAGAGCAAAAGACTTTTAAACCTTGATAGCGAGGAGGATTTTAGAGTTTCGATTGGGTGTGCTGGAAGTGTTGATATGTATGCAAGCTCTAAAGTGGAAAAAACAGTCGCAAAAGGCGTGGTTTATGAGTTAAAAGTCGAGGGCTTTCCTGGTGGACACAGTGGCACAGAAATAGATAAAAACATACCGTGTGCAACTAAATTTTTAGCTAAATTTATTAAAGAAAATGGTGGAAAAATCGCCTTTTTTGATGGCGGTGAAAGAAGAAATTCAATAGCAGCAAACGCACATGCAACAGTTGTTTTTGATAAAGAACTTAGCGAAATTCCAAGTTTTGTAAAGGCTGATTTCAAGGGCGTTAAAGAGTGTGAAATTTATAAAAATAGCGATGAAGTTTTAAATATGCTTTGCATTTTTGCTCAAGGCGTAAGAGCGTGGAATAAAGAGCTTGGAATTCCAGAAGACAGTGTGAATTTATCAACTGTAAAAGAAAAAGATGGTGCTTTAGAAGTGCTGTTTTTTGCAAGGTCGATGAGTAAAGATGGGCTTGAAAATACTAAATTTGAGACTAAAACTTTAGCAGAGAGTTTTGGCTTTAAGATAAGAAATGAAAACCAAACCACGCCATGGAAACCTGTGGCTAATGAGTTTAGCCATGCTGTGCTAGAAAACTTGCGCAAGTATTCGCCAGATGCGCACTTTGCGGCAGTTCATGCTGGGCTTGAATGTGGGGTTTTTATAGGGCTTGATGATGAGTTACTAGCAACTTCGATTGGTCCAAATATCTTCTCGCCCCACAGCGTAAAAGAGCGAGTAGAGCTAGCTTCAGTCGAAAAGATTACAAATGCGGTTAGAAGCTTGCTTAAAGATATGAAGTGTTAGGCGGGTTGATTATTTTATAGAGATAAATTTAATTGTTTGGTAAGTAAATTTTGCCTTCGCTCATAGCGTTTATAGAATTCCTTATCTTGAGTTTTAAGATAAGGAATTAATCTTAAGTAAATTTTCTACTTTTATAAATAAAAACAGAAAAAAGATAGATAATAATTTGGTATTTATCGCTTATTTTTGCAAATTTATAACACAGATTACCAAATTTTTAGGTAGTTTAAAACAGATTTTTACTAAATTTTAGATAGCTAATTTAATTTAATACTTTTATAAATCTAAATTTAGTTATAACTTGAATTTAGCGATTTTGGCATCTGTTTTACTAAATTTATTCATTTATAATTTTATCTTTGCTATGACAAAGCTCGTATAAAAAGCACTCCGTACAGTTTGGCTTAACCGCTTTACAGGTATATCTGCCAAACAAAACCATAGCTTGATGAAGCCAGTTAAGCTCAGTTTTAAAAGCTTTTGTCAAATCAACTTCTGTAAGTTCTGGCGTTTTAGCGCTACTTAGTCCAAGTCGGTGCGATACGCGAAAAACATGAGTATCAACAGCCATTAAATTTGCTCCCATATGCTCGATTAGCACCACGTGAGCGGTCTTTTGTCCAACTCCGGCTAAGCTCATTAAGCCCTTTTCATCTAGTGGAATTTCGCCGTTAAAATTTTCTACAACAGACTTTGCCATTTTGATTAAATTAGTAGCTTTGTTGTTAAAAAAGCTACACGAGTTTATCAGAAGTTTTAGGCTTGAAAGGTTTGCATTTGCTAGAGCTGTTACATTTGGATATGCGCTAAAAAGGGCTGGAGTGATTAAATTTACTCTTTTGTCGGTACATTGAGCTGAAAGCATAACGCAGACTAAAAGCTCGTATAAATTTTTAAATCTAAGCTCGGTAATCGGCTCGTTAAAATGCTCTAAAAGTAGGGATTTGATTAGGTTTATATCTTTTTTTGTTCTCATGCTTGTATTGTACTAAAAAATGTATAAATTTACTAAAATGTTAACGACTTTGCGATATAATGGTGGCAATTTTAAAAAAAGGATTTATATGAATAAAATTTTATTAGGAGCTTTAAGCTTAGCTGTTGCTATGAGTTTAAATGCAAAAGTTTTTGCTACAGTTGATGGAAAAGATATAACAGATATCGATTTAGCGCCACTTTTAGCAAATATGCCAGGGATTAACCCTGATTCACTTCCAGAAAATGTGAAAAAAGATCTTATAAACAGAGCCGTAGATATAAAACTGCTAACTGATAAAGCCATAGCTAGTGGCATAGAAAAAGATGAGCTTTATAAAAAAGAGATAAAACTTGCTCAAAGAGCTTTAGCGCTTCGTGTTTGGCAAGCAAAAGAGTTTCAAAAACTAAAAGTTAGCGATAGTGATATAAAAGCATTTTATGATAAAAATAAAGAAAAATTTATAGAACCAGAGCAAATTTCAGCTAAACACATACTTGTAAAAGATGATGCAGAAGCTAAAAAAATCATATCTCAGCTAAAGGGCTTAAAAGGCGATGCACTTAGTAAAAAATTCTCAGAACTAGCAGCAGCAGAATCTCTTGATCCAAGTGGTAAACAAACAGGTGGCGATCTTGGTTGGTTTTCTGTAAATCAGATGGTAAAACCTTTTTCTGATGCAGCAAAAGCGCTTAAAAAAGGCGAAATTTCAACAACTCCAGTTAAAACTCAATTTGGAAGCCACGTTATCTTAAAGCTTGATCAAAAAGCAAAAAGACAAGCAACTTTAGAAGAGGTTAAACCATACATTGAAAATATTTTAAAACAAGATAAATTTAAAGCTAACGTAGAAAAAGAGGCTGAGAATTTAAGAAAAAAAGCAAAAGTTGAATATAAGTAATTAAATTTTAACAAAGAAAGGACTATAAATGGGTGTTTTAGATGTTGTAAAAGCGGGCGTTCTAAGTGGCGATGATGTAAATAAACTTTATGAATATTGTAAAAACGAGGGGTTTGCAATCCCAGCGGTAAATGTCGTAGGAACAAATTCAGTTAATGCTGTTTTAGAAAGCGCTAAAAAGGCAAATTCGCCCGTTATAGTCCAGTTTTCAAATGGAGGAGCAAGTTATTACGCTGGTAAGGCTTGCGATAATGCTGCGGTTCTTGGAGCGATTTCTGGTGCAAGGCATGTGCATTTGCTAGCAAAAAGCTATGGTGTTCCAGTCATACTTCACACAGATCACGCGGCTAGAAAGCTACTTCCGTGGATTGATGAGTTAATAAAGGCAAGCGAAGAGAACATTAAGTTTTTTGGAGTTCCGCTTTTTAGCTCCCATATGCTTGATTTAAGCGAAGAGAGTTTGGAGTCAAATTTAAGCACTTGCGAAGAGTATCTTAAAAAACTAAGCCCGCTTGGCATTAGCCTTGAAATCGAGCTTGGCGTAACAGGAGGCGAAGAAGATGGCGTGGATAATACAAATGTAGATAACGCATTACTATACACTCAACCACAAGATGTTGCGCTTGCTTATGAAAGACTTAAAAAGATAAGCGATAGATTTTCTATAGCTGCTAGTTTTGGAAATGTTCATGGTGTTTATAAACCAGGAAATGTCGTGCTTAGACCAGAAATTCTTAAAAATTCACAAGAGTATGTAAAAGAAAAATTTAGTTTAAACCTTGATAAACCTATAAATTTCGTATTTCACGGTGGAAGTGGAAGCGAGTTAAAAGATATCAAAAATGCCGTAAGTTATGGCGTTATAAAGATGAATATCGACACTGATACACAGTGGGCGTTTTGGGATGGAGTTCGTGAATATGAGCTTAAAAATAGAGCTTATTTGCAAGGACAAATCGGAAACCCAGAAGGCGATGATAAGCCAAACAAGAAGTATTATTACCCAAGAAAATGGTTAAGAAGTGGCGAGGAAAGCGTTGTAACAAGGCTGTTACAGGCTTATGAAGATTTAAACTGCATAAATAGAAACTAAGAGGTTTTAATGGAAAATAAAAATGACTCTGTTTTAGACATCGCTTTACCGGAGAACTCAAACAGATCGCTTTTTGGCGTGTATGTCAAGATAGTCGCGGTTCCGGTTTTGATTTATCTAGTTTTTTTGGCTGGATATTTTAAGATTATAGATTTTAAAGTAGAGTTTCACTCTATCGCTATGATGGGGTTTTTGCTTGTTTTAGCGCTTATTTTTGCAAGACATAGCGCAGAGTATGGGTGTTGTCTTTTTGAAGATAGGATAGTAAAATTTAAATCTGGATTAAAAGAGTATATCATGTCTCATTTGATGGTTGTTGGAAACCGCAAGAAATCAAATGCAAGTTTTGATGGATTTATCGACGAGTATACAAGAGATATGAGAAATGACAACTATGCTTCAGTTGCTGCTGGAGTGTTTCCGATGCTTGGAATTTTGGGAACTTTTATAAGTATTGCTATCTCGATGCCAGCCTTTTCATCAAGTGATATAAACTCACTAGAAAGTGAGATAGCGCAACTTCTAGGTGGTGTTGGAACTGCTTTTTATGTATCTATTTTCGGTATATTTTTAGCACTTTGGTGGATATACTTTGAGAAAAAAGGACTTAGTAGATACCAAAAATTAGTTTTTAAATATAAAAACGCTACAAAAAATTTCTTTTGGGATAAAGATGAAATTTCGCAAAATTTAATGCAAGAGCTTATAAGTAAAAACGAAAAAGTTGCAAATATCTTTGAAACAAGCCTAAATTCGGAATTTAGTAAGAATTTATCACGTGCTATGATAGAAAAATTTGATGCTTTTAAAAGCATGATTGATTTAGAAAAAGAGTCCTTTTCTTTAAGTTTAGTCCAGATAGAAAAGACAAATGAATTTTTATCTAACGCAAGCAAAATAACGCAAGAGTTAAATCAAAGATATGAAAACACGATTGTATTCATGGATAATCTTATAAATAATACAAATTTAGTATATCAAAAACTATCAAAACATCTTGAAAATTCAGCTCTTTCTAGCGCACAAAACTACAGCAAAATCGAAGAAGTTATATCAAATTTAGTTATAGAGCTAAGAGGTCTTGAAAACTCACTAAAAGAGACAAATTTAGATATTTTAAAAAATCAAAATGTGGCTATGGAGAATTTTAAAACCAGCATAGCACAAGGGCTAGGTGAGTTTAAATCTGCTTTTAAGGAAGAAATAGTTGCAAGTACTGATAACAGCGATGTTATAGAAGAGCTTAGAAGGTCTTTAGCAAGTATTGATAAAGAGTCAAAAGATATCATAAAAACTATAGAAAAAACAAAAAATGAAAATTAACAAAGAAGAAAAAGATACTTTTTGGATAGCCTATGCGGACTTGATGGCTGGGCTATTGTTTGTTTTTATCTTGCTAATTGGTGGTATTATAGTAAAGTATTTTTTGACTCAAAGCACTCTTAAGAAAAAAGAGGCTGATTTTATAACAGCTATCGCAAGCTTGCAAAGTCAAGAGAAGAAAAACAGCGAATTAGAAGCGTTAAACAAAATTTTTAGCGATAAGTTAAATGAGCTTGATTTAGAAACTAAGGATTTAAAAAAAGCGCAATCGATATTTATCGTTCAAATCGAAGAGCTAGAAAAAATGGTATCTAGCTTAAATGATGAAAACTCAGATTTAAACAAAACATTAACTAGACTTTATAATGAAAAGCTAGAACAAGAGCAAATCATTAATAATTTAAATATCAGTGAAGAGGAAAAAAGGCAAAAGATAGCCGAACTTAATAAACAAAAAGATACTCAAGAGCAAGTTATAGCTGGACTTTACGCTATAAAAAGCACACAAGAAGAGCAAATTTATAAGCTAAATAAAGAAAAGTTAGCCCAAGATGAAAAAGATAGAGAAAAAGAGGCGAAAATCGTCTATTTGTTAGAGCAGATGAGTAAAAAAGAGCAAGAAGTTAATCAAATTTTATATGATTTAAACGTAACTAAAAATCGCATTAAAAACCTAACCGGAATCAAAGTAAAAGTTATAGCAGATATAAAAGAAAAGCTCGGAGATAGCGTAAGTATCGATGTAAACTCTGGTGCTTTAAGATTATCATCTTCTATTCTTTTTGATAAAGCTTCTTCAAAACTTAAAGATGATGCTAAAGAGGAGTTAAAGCGCACATTACAAAAATATTTTTCTGTATTGATGCAAAATGATGAGATTAGAAAAAACTTAGATCAAATCGTTATAGAAGGACACACCGATAGTGATGGCGGATATATCTATAACCTTGAGTTATCGCAACAACGGGCATTTGCGGTTATGGACTTTATAAATTCATGGAACAGCGATGAAAGGCTTAAAAACTATCTTATAGCAAGTGGGCGAAGCTTTATGTCGCCAGTTATAAAAGATGGCGTTGAAGATAAAGACGCAAGCAGGCGTATAGAGATAAAATTTTTACTCTCTAACAAAGCAGCCATCGACGAGATACAAAAATTTTTAAACTATGATAGAAACCAAAGCAAAAATCGATAAGATAGAATTCTCTGGCTTTGAGTTCTATCTTTTAAGAGATGACTTACTAGGCGAGTTTAACGGTAACAAGGCGCGAAAACTCGCCTATCTTTTGCAAGCTGATTTAAGCAAATTTAACAAAATCGTATCTTTTGGCTCATCGCAGTCAAACGCGATGTATTCTATAAGCGTTTTTGCTAAGCTTAAGGGGCTAGAGTTTGAGTATGTTATGAGCCATTTAAGCTCAAATTTAGCTACAAATCCAGTTGGAAATTTTAAATTCGCACTTGAAAATGGTATGAAAATTTTTGTAGAAGAAAACAGACGCGAGTTTGCGCTTAGTTTATGCGATGAAAAAACGCTTTTTATAGAAGAGGGCGTAGCGCAGCCACAAGCGGAATTTGGCTTTATCAAACAAGCCAGAGATATAGAGGAATTTGCTAGGCAAAATTTGCTTAAGTTCGATATATTTTTGCCAAGTGGAACTGGAACAAGCGCGGCGTATCTTGCAAAACATACAAAATTTGATGTTTTTACAACGCCTTGTGTTGGCGATGAGACGTTTTTAAAAGAACAAATTCAAAACCTTGACCCGCTTTCAAAAGTTAAAATTTTGCCACCATCTAAAAAATATCATTTTGGCGATTTAAAGCTCGAGCTTTTTAAAATTTGGCATGAGTTAAAAGAGCAAAGTGGCGTTGAGTTTGACTTGATATATGATCCAGTTGGTTTTTTAACCCTTTTAAAAAACTTTGATAAATTTAAAAATCCCTTGCTTTACATACATCAAGGTGGACTTATCGGCAACATTTCGCAACTGCAACGCTATAAATATAAATTTAAAGATGAAATAGTATAATCGCAAAAAGGAGAAAATATGAAAATTTTATATACAAACCAAGAAAATTTTAAAAGTGAATTTGATAAGTTAGTAAATCGCTCAGATATGGATATGGCAAATGTCATGCCTGTGGTTAGCGGGATTATCGCTGATATTAGAGCTAGGGGCGATGAAGCGTTAAACCAGCAGATAGCTAAATTTGACCGATGGGAAGTAAATAAAAATCTAGCTATAACGCAAGAGCAGATGAAAGAGGCGTTTGATGGGCTAAGCGATGAGCTTAAAAGCGCGTTAAAAGTGGCTTATGATAGGATTTTTGCGTATCATGAAAAACAGCTTGAAAAAACTTGGCTTAGCTTTGAAGAAAATGGTTCGATTTTAGGACAAAAAATCACTCCAGTTGATCGCGCTGGGCTTTATATACCAGGCGGAAAGGCGGCTTATCCAAGTTCACTTTTAATGAACGCAGTGCCTGCTATCGTAGCAGGCGTTAAGGATATCACGGTTTGCACGCCAGCGATTGAAGGGAAAGTAAATGAGCTTTTACTTGCCGCGCTTCATGTACTAGGGATTAAAAAAGCATATAAAGTCGGTGGCGCTTCAGCAATTGCTGCAATGGCGTATGGAACAAAAACTATAGCAAAAGTTGATGTTATAACTGGACCTGGAAATATCTTTGTAGCGACTGCTAAAAAGCTTGTTTTTGGTGATGTAAACATCGATATGATAGCAGGTCCAAGTGAAATCGGAGTTATAGCAGATGATAGTGCAAACGTCCACCATATCGCAGTTGATTTGCTTTCACAAGCTGAGCATGATGAGCTTGCAAGTAGCTTTTTGGTAACACCAAGCGCTAAATTTGCTAATGATATAAAAGATGAAATTTATAAAATTTTACCAACCTTAAGTAGAGAAAAAATAGCTAGAAAAAGCATAGATGATAAAGCGGCGATAATCGTAGCTAAAGATATGGATGAAGCGGTCGAGCTTATGAACGAATTAGCCGTGGAGCACCTTGAAATCGCAGTTGATAACTCGCTTGAGTTTTTGCCTCGTATAAAACATGCTGGGGCGATTTTCTTAGGGCATTACACTCCTGAAGCAGTTGGCGACTATCTTGCTGGACCAAATCACACACTTCCAACTGGCGGCAGTGCGCGATTTTTCTCGCCACTTGGAGTAAATAACTTTATAAAAAGAAGCTCGATTATATCGATGAACAAAGATGGGCTAAGTGAGCTTAGCAAAGCGTGTATGGCGTTAGCTGATGCCGAAGGTCTTGGTGCACATAAAAAATCAGTCGAAGTTAGAGTAAAATAGTCTGAAATTACCAAATTTAGCTCTTTTGGGCTGAATTTGGTATTAAATTTAGTTAAATTTTTTAAGCCAAATATGATAAATTTGGTTTAGCGATTTTCGTGTTTTTGGTACTTTTAAAATTTATAAGCTAAGCACTCTTTTAAATTTTATTATAAAATTAAATTTTTGATTGTATTTTATAGCTTTAGGCGATGGTGGTGTTTTGCCCCCGTATGTGACAACTTAAAACCTCTACGCTGTAAAATTTATCTCTTTTTGCAGTCATTTTTATTCTAAAAATCAATTTAAACATCTGTATTTTTAATGCGTTGTTTAGCTCATCAACGTATGTATTTGAAAATATATATTTGTAAATTTATTATAAATATGCTTATTGCGTTTTTAAACAAATCAGTTAATTCTTTTGCAAGTCCAACAGGGTCGTTGTAGTTTTTAACTATACCAGCTATGTTTGCACTGTATTTTTGAACTTTATCTTTTATATAGTCTAAACGGCTAAAGTTTGACATATGGTACTCCTTTTTGAATTTAGTTATTTTTCGTTTTCGTTTTCATCTGTTCAATTTGAGTTAGATTTGCTTGAGTTTTTATCAAGGTAAATCACCTTATCCGTGTCACTTATATATATTATAGAATCCATCTTTTTTTGTTCGTTTGCGTATGCAAAATACTCTTTTATATTATTAAAAGTTCCGTTTTCATCAGTGCAGTACTTTTCTAAATTTTTTATAGGCATGTCCACATAAAATGGTCTTTTTTTATTTATCTTATCTCCATCTATCCATCTTATTTTATACCATTTATATAATCTATAGCATTTCTCATACGCCTCTTTTAGTTGCTCTTTTGTGGGTTGTCCAGGGACGTTGTATTTAAGCATAAGTTCTAACATAGGTTCGTAGTTGGGGATGTAAGTTAATATATTATAATGAGTGTTTGCTTTTTTTAAATAATCTATTTCGTTTTTATTTTTAGAATCATTAATATCTATATAAAATCCATCTTTTTTGCTAGGCAATAAATCATTTATATCATTGGTAAATCTATATGTAAACGGCTTATATCCACTTTCTAATAACATTTTTGCTATTTCTAAAAAGTTGTTATAAACTATATATTCAAACAAACTACTCTCTGGAGCATAGTAATCTGTAGAGACATTGCCTTTGCTGTCTTCGTATATTCTTATATATTTTTTACCATATTCTGCTTCATATTTTATATCTATATTATTTTTGTTGATAGTAATATTTTTAATTAAATTATAATTAGGCGAACCCAAATAAGCTTGTATTGTTTTTATTTCATTAAATTTAGCTCCATTATCCAATAAAAGTTTTACAGTTTTAGTTGAGTTGTTCTCTATAGCATAAGCTAGTGAGCTTAGATTATACTTATCTTTTTTATTGATATCTGCTCCTAATTTTATAAGCTCTTTAGATGTTACTTCATCATCATAAAAGCTAGAATACATTAAAGGGCTTAATCCATATAACATGTCCATATCAACGCTTAGGTTGTTATCCTTTATAAAATTTAATACAGATACAGTTTGTTTTGTTTTTAAAAAGCGTCTTAGTTGCTTTTGCAAATCGTTTTCTTTACGATGGTCGCCATCATCATCTATATCCCAGTTTTCATAAGAAAAAGCATTTATTTCTTCTTGGGTAACATACTTTGATATCGGCGAGTTGGAATCAACCTTCATATTAGGATACACAACAAAATTTGATTGTTTAGTTTTGCTTTTATAATAGTCATTTGTCACTAAAAATAAAAAACCAACCACTACAATAACGATAATCTCTTTTAGAAACTTCAAGGTATTTCCTTTATCTAAATTTATATAGAAATTTACCTTGTAATTCTACATCAATGGAAGTTAAATGCTCTTTAAATTTATGTTATTTTAATGATGTTTTAATATAAGATTAAGGACAATTTTATAAATTTGGCTAGTTAATTTCTTCTGTGTTGATGCTAACCGCTTATTAATAATAATTTTATAAGTCAAATTTTCATTTTTAAACTAAGAAATAGCTTAAAAGCTACTTTGAAATAAAACAACTAAAGTCGAGCGTTAAGATAGCTGAATTTGCATTATTTTGTGATGTTTTAATGTCTTTAAGCGAGTAAAAAAAGTTAAATTTACAATTTAACATAAAGCTTCATAAATTAGATTTAAGTATGTTTATACAAAACTGCTTTGATAAATTTCACTTAGCTTTTTATAACAAAATACTAATTATGACAAAACACCAAAATTCTATAAACAACGGCAGAAAAAGATTGAATTTGATAATTTTAAAGCTAAATTTATATAAAAAAACGAACAGAAACATTAGCGATTATTATATATTTACTAAATTTAAATTCATGGGAGTATCTGAGTTTAAAAATTTATAGGTTAAATTTAAGCCAAATCATCAGATAAAATAATAAATTTAATTAAGAATAAATCTATTTTAATAAACTAAAAATTATAAAATTTAATAAATTTGTAGTAAAAAGAGCTAAATCTATTTTACTAAATTTAGCTCTTAAAAGAAGTTAGCAACTAAGTAAAATCTCTTTAGTCGCCTTAGCATCGATGTTTGCGCGCTCACCTAAAACTGTGCCACGCTCTTTAAACCTCTCGCTGATTTGTTTTGCGGCATCATTTTTATCAACACCAAAATCGCTAAGTTTGATTTGAGCTTCTATGCTTAAGAAAAACTCTTTTATCTTATCAACCGTGCGTTTTGCGACATCTAGCTCATCGCCTTCTAGTGCAAATACTTCGCGTCCAAGCAAGGCAAGTTTTTGCGCTTTTTCTTTTACGCAGTATTCAAGAACCGCTGGAAGCACCACAGCAAGGCTTTGTCCGTGATCTAATCCATAAATCGCACTAAGCTCGTGTCCTATGCCGTGAGATGCCCAGTCTTGTATCACACCAACGCCACACCAGCCATTTAACCCACAAGTTGCAGCCCAGAAGATGTTAGCTCTAGCGTTATAATCTTGCGGATTTGCAAGCACTTTTGGACCTTCTTTAACGATAGTTTTGATAACTGATAGACAAAATCCATCTTGAACTGGTGTATCGACATCGTATGTGCAGTATTGCTCCATGATATGGGCGAATGTATCGACTATGCCGTTTGTTGTTTGGCGTTGTGGAAGCGAGAATGTATAAGTTGGATCTATAATAGAAAATACTGGATATGCAAGCTCGGATGACCAAGCAAACTTTAGCCCTTTTTCTTTATGAGAGATAACTGAGATACCATTCATCTCTGAACCAGTTGCAGGAAGCGTGATAACATCGCCGACAGGCAATGTTTTGGTTATCGGTTTTGCTTTTATAATAATCTCTTCCCAAGGATCCCCTGCTTCTAAAACAGCCGCAGCTGCTATAAATTTAGCTGCATCAAGCGCACTACCGCCACCAACACTTAGGATAAAATCGACATTTTCATCTTTTATAAGTTTGACTGCTTGCATGCAAGTTTCATACTTTGGATTTGGTTCGATACCGCTAAATTCGACGAATTTATGACCTTTTAGCTCCTTTATAACAGCGTCATAAACGCCATTTCGTTTGATAGAACCGCCACCATAAAAAAGCAAAATTTTTGCATCTTTTGGAAGTAGGGTTGGAAGTTGTTCGACTGAGTTTTTACCAAAAACCACCTTTGTTGGACATTTAAATGTAAAATTGTTCATAATAGCTCCTTTATTTGTATATACAAACTATAGTTGTATATACTAACTTTTTCTAGTTTAGCACAAAAAAATAAAATTTAGTTTAAATTTCAAAACTAAATTCAAAATATTAAAAAGAAATTTATATGAGTAAATTTAATATATTTTGGCAAGGAAATTCATATCTAAATTTCATATGTTTTTTAAATTTTATTCAAAATTTTATAATTTATCGCTATATTTTTATGTTAATTTTGCAAATTTGTAGTTTATATGATAGTTTGAGCTGTGTAAGGTAGTCTTACATAGCGATAAATAACTAGTATAAATTCAAGCTCGGTTTTAAATTTTACTATCAGATACGACGCGAAATATAAATTTGGTTATAAATACTTCTAAATTTAAAAGGCAAAAAAGATGGTTTGTTCATATGTAAGTACAAAAGTTGCTTTTGGCTATCTGGATTATTAGTCGATATCATGCGTTTTTAGACTAATGCAAGATTTTTCCATCTAATTTATATAGTAGGCGTGGGCTTAAATTTATATTTAGCCGTATTTGTATAACAGTTTTAACGCTTAACAAAAATGTATGTGTAATATAAATTTATTATGTTTGAAACTGATTTTGTAGATATTACCGCGTGGCTTTTGATATAGCGTAAATTTATCTGTTATTTGCGAAATTTACTAAATTTAGCCTAATTTTAGCTTTAAAAATTTATCAAACTAGCAACTAAAAGCTTTAAAAATGAACTAGCCTAATCCCAGCGGCAGTCATCTTATCTTCTATAACAGCTTTTTTTTGCAAAAGCAGATGTTTTATAAGATCAAGCTTTTTGCGGTTTGAGCGATACAGCGGTATGCTAACGCTAATCGCAGCAAAGCCTACGCCACCACTTTCAAGTGCTACTGCGACGCATTCGATGTCTGGATTCGTCTCTGCTATTTCGTGAGAAATTTTAGTTCTTCTTATGATATTTAGTTTTTGTATAAGTTCATCTATAGTTTTTGTTGTATCTTGTGTGTAAGCAACCAACCCATCTTTATATAGCTCTTTTATCTCATCGTTACTTTTATAGGCTAAAAGCGCTCGTCCGATAGCAGTTGCATAAGCTCTAAGTGTGCGACCAACTGATGAAGTTAGGCGTATAGTTTGTGGCGTATCAACTTTGGCGATATACAGCACTTCTGCGCCATCTAAGATGCCTAGTTGGCAGATTTCATCGCATTCAAGTGCGATTTGGTTCATCATATTTTTTATCAAATCTAAGTGGTTAAAGTTCTTAAGATAGGCGTTTCCTATCTGAAATGCGCTTTTTCCTATATAAAGTTTATTATCAATCGATTGCAGGTGTTGAGTTTGCAAAAGTGTCGCTATAATGGGATGAAGAGTACCTTTTGGAATTTTGGTTATATGTGCGATTTCAGTTAGACTTAAGCCAGCATCGCTTTCATAAAGAGCGTTAAAAACTTCCAAAACGCGTAAAGTTGGGTTATGCATTAAACTTTTTCCTTTATAACATATAATTTTAGCTAATTATATCGAAAAAATTTTAAAATTTATATTTAAACTAAATTTTATTTTTTTGTGCTAAACTTGTAAAAGTTAGTATATACAACTAGAGTTTGTATATACAAATTAACATCTATGATTTAAGGATTGAGATGAAAGCGAGAATTTTCACACCTACAGTTACTATTTTTGATGATAATCAAAAACTTGATTTGCAGGCAAACGCTAGAGTTTTGGACTATTTGATAAATAGTGGCATTGATGGAGTGCTGTTACTTGGTAGCACAGGAGAGTTTAGCGCATTTAGCTTAGAAGAGCGTAAAAAGCTCGTTGAGTTTTGCGTTAAAAAGGTAGATGGTCGAGTTCCTGTGATGGCAGGAGTTACTAGCATGGATTTTAACGAAACGCTTGAGATGACAAAATTTGTCCACTCATTAGGCGTTAAGGCTATGGTTTTGATGCCATATTATTTTGGTGCAAATCAGAAAAATATCTTTGATTATTATGACGCTGTGGCTAAAAAAACCGATGGAGATATTTATATTTATAACTATCCGGGTCGCACAACTTGTGAGATAGAAGCTGCAACTTTACTAAATTTAGCTCTACAAAATCCAAATTTAAAAGGCATAAAAGACACTGTTGGAAATGTTTCTCACACAAAAGAGCTTATAAAAGCGTTAAAACCTAAGGTTGAGGGCTTTGAAATTTACTCTGGTTTTGATGATCATTTTATAGATAATGTTACTGCTGGTGGCGCTGGCTGTATCTCTGGACTAAGCAATATCGCGCCTGTGATTTGGAGTGGATTTGTCAAAGCGTATAATGAAAATGACTTGACAAATTTAGCAAAATATGCGAAAGCTATAAATAAATTGATGGAAATTTACGCACTAGATATAAATTTCTCTCTTATCTTTAAAAAGCTTATGAATTTAGAAGGACTTGAAATAAACGAACGCGCCATTTTCCCATACAACTTCTTAGCTGATGGGCTTTTTGAAAAAGCGCGTGAGATTTTAGCGAGTGCAAAGGAAATAATAAAATGAAAGCTCTTCATGTAAATGAGATAGACAATGTCGCAACAGCGCTAACTCCGCTAGAAAAGGGCGAAGTTGTGCTAGGTGTTACGCTTTTAGAAAATATCGCTAAAGGGCATAAATTTGCCACTGTCGATATCGCTAAAAACTTGCCAGTTATAAAATATGCAAGCCACATCGGTGTAGCAAGTCGTGATATTAAAAAAGGCGAGTGGGTTCATATCCACAACATCGATGGCGAACGTGGCAGGGGCGATACAGATGAAAATGTGCGAGAGATCGACCAGATAGTTTGTGCTAAAAAAGCGGTAGAAAAATCTAAACAAAAAGAGTATAAGCTTAGAGGATATCGCCGCGATGATGGAAGTTTTGGCTTTAGAAATCACATTTTAGTCATTCCAAGTGTGCATTGTGCGAACAAAGTGGTTGAAAATATCGCAAATGCGGTTAAATTTGGTTCCAAACTTTGCACTGATGAGTGTAAAGTAGTCTTTGTAAACCACCAGCACGGTTGTAGTCAGCTAAGCTATGACGCAGCTCAAACAAAAGATGTCTTAGCAGGAAATGGAGCAAATCCAAATGTCTATGGTGTGCTTGTTGTTGGGCTTGGCTGTGAGGTTATACAAGCAAAAGATGTAGCCGCTCAAATCAAAGAGTTAGCTCCATATAAAGAGGTTGAATACCTAACCATTCAAGAGTGTGGCGGAAATAAAAAAACCATAGAAAAAGGCGTTAGCATAGTAAAAGATATGCTAAAACACGCACTTAATGTTAAGAAATCAGATGGTGATTTAAGTGATTTAGTCTTAGGAACAGAGTGTGGTGGAAGTGATAGTTTCTCTGGACTTAGCGCAAATCCAGCTCTTGGAAGCGCTTGCGATGTTGTTATAGAAAATGGTGGAAGCGTTATACTAGCTGAGACTACAGAGCTAATCGGAGCAGAGCATATCCTAGCTTGTAGAGCTAAAAATGAGAGCATAAAAGAGCAAATTCTTTCTACTATAAAAGGTTTTGAACAAAAAGTAATCGATGCTAAAGCAGACATTAGAGGTGCAAATCCAAGCCCTGGAAACATCGAAGGTGGACTAAGTTCAATCGAAGAAAAATCACTCGGTTGTATCTACAAAGCTGGAAATGAGCCAGTAGTTGCTGTAAAAGAGTATGCTAAGATGATAACAGATAAGGGACTTACTTTAATGAATACCCCAGGAAACGATATCGAACAACTTAGCGGAATGGTAGCTGGAGGATGTAATGTTTGTGTTTTTACAACAGGACGTGGAACCCCAACGGGAAGTGCGATAACTCCGACTATAAAAGTCGCTTCAAACTCAGCAGTCTATAAAAATATGTCTGATTGTATCGATATAAATGCTGGAGATGTGATTGATGGTAAAAAAAGTATAAAAGAGATAGGTGATGAAATTCTTGATTTCATCGTGGAATTAGGCAATGGTAAATTTACTAAAGCTGAAGAAAACGACCAAAACGACTTTTCGATTTGGCGATTAGCTACAACTGTATAAAGGATATAACATGAATTTAGGATTAAAAGACAAGGTTGTCATCGTAACTGGTGGCGGTAAAGGTATAGGTGGTGCGATAAGTCTATCTTTGGCGGCTGAAGGCGCGGTTGTTGTGATTTTTTCTCGTTCTAAAATCACATCAGAATTTAAAGCTTTAATGGATGAAACTAAAGCAAAATACGCATTTTATCAAATCGATTTGGTAAATACAGATGAGATAAAACCGCTAGTTGATGAGGTTGCAGCTAAATTTGGTGGAATTTATGGAGTTGTAAATAACGCTGGAGCAAATGACAATAAAGATCTTGAAAGCACATCTTGGCAAGATTTTGAGAAATCGCTTCACTCAAATTTAACCCATTACTACGAGACAGTTCACGCCTCTTTACCATATCTTAAAGCAGCAAAAGGTGCGATTATAAACATAGCAAGTAAAACTGCTCTAACAGGACAAGGCAAAACTAGTGCTTATGCAGCTGCAAAAGGTGCTGCGCTTGGGCTAACTCGTGAGTGGGCGGCAGCTTTGGCAAAAGATGAAGTTAGAGTAAATGCTATCGTTGTTGCAGAGAGCTTTACGCCATTATACGCAAATTGGATTAAAACTTTTGGCGATGAAGAGGCGCAAAAAGCAAGACTTAGCGTGATAACTGATAAAATTCCACTAGGCAAACGCATGACAAAACCAGAAGAGATAGCTGATATGAGCGTGTTTTTACTAAGTCCACGCAGTTCGCATACAACAGCGCAGTGGATTTTCGTTGATGGTGGATATGTACATCTTGATAGAGCTTTAGTTTAAAAGGATAAAAAATGCAAAACAAAAATATAAAATTAGCCATTGTCCTAGTGACGTCGCTATTTTTCCTGTGGGGCTTGAGTTATGGTCTAGTTGATGTTATGAACAAAAACTTTCAAACACATCTAAATGTTACAAAGGCTGAGTCTGGATTTATCCAAGCTGCTTACTTTGGTGCTTACTTTGTCTTTGCTTTGCCTGCTGGTATGATAGCAAAAAGATATAGTTATAAAGTGGGTATCATCGTTGGGTTATTTTTATACGCTCTTGGTGCGCTTTTGATTGTTCCTGCTGCTAGTATGCAAAACTTTAGCTTCTTTTTGTTCGCTTTCTTTGTTCTAGCTTGCGGTTTAAGTGCGCTTGAAACAAATGCAAACCCATATATCACAACTTTAGGCGATGAGAAAAACTCATCTTTTCGTATAAATGTAGCTCAAAGCTTTAACGGTGTTGGACAGTTTCTTGGGCCAATCATCGCAGGGCAACTTCTACTATCGTTTGCAGCAAGTAACGATATAGCGCACAATATGTCAAATATCTCTAAAATTTATGTATCAATCGCGATAATCGTGCTTGTGATAATGGTGATTTTCGTTGTTGTTAAGATGCCTGATTCTGTTAAAACACAAGAGCAAATTCAAGCAGCAAGTGTAGATGATAAAAAGCTTTTTGAGCATAAAAACTTCACACTTGGCGTTGTTGCGCAGTTTTTATACATAGCAGCTCAAGTTAGTGCTGGAGCGTTTTTTATAAACTACGCGCTTGATCACTGGAGTGGACTAACAGCAGAGCATGCAGCATACTTCTTCTCTATAGCATTAATAGCATTTATGCTAGGACGAATCGGAACAACTCCGTTGATGAAAATTTTCAAAGGACATACGATTTTAGGCGTTTATTCGCTTATTAATACAGTGCTTATCTTTTTGGTTTTTGCAGGTATCGAAAAAGTTTCAGTTATCGTGCTAATTGCTGTATTTTTCTTCATGTCGATTAGCTTCCCAACTATCTTTGCGCTTGCTCTTAGGGGCATGAGTGATAATCACGTAAAAACTGCAAGTTCAGTGCTTGTTATGAGTATCGTAGGTGGTGCGATAATGCCATATATCATGGGAAAAGTTGCTGATATATCCAATATCCAAACAGCGTATTTACTACTTGCACCTTGCTTTTTGTTTGTAGCATGGTATGCTTTTACGACAGAAAAAAGAGCTTAAAAGGATAGATTATGCTAGAAGTTGTTGATAGCCATTTTCATATTTGGGATTTAAATATCCTAAATTTACCATGGCTTGAATCATGCAAAGGTATTATCGATAAGAGTTTTGACTTAGATGATTTTGCTAAAGTTTATGGCAAATACGACATCAAATTTAAAGGTGGCGTTTATATCGAGGTTGATTGTGATAACAGAGTTAAAGAAGATGAGCATATCTTTTCTTTAAACAGCCCGCTGATTTTAGCTAAGATTATGCGTGCAAAACTGTGCGAACATATGCGTTTGCCACTTGGAATCGCTGGAGTTAGAGAGCCGCTTCATATCGAAAGTAAGGAGCGTGGAAGATGTTTAGAGCAAAGTTTTATCTCTGGACTTGAGATTTTGGCAAAAAGGGATTTGATATTTGAAAGTTGTAACCGTGTGTGTGAGCTTGAAGATATTTATAACTCAATTTCGCAAGTAAAAGATGCAAAAGTTGTGCTTAACCATCTAGGAAATGTCGAAGTTTTAGATGAGAGTTATAAAAAAGCGATGAGAAAATTAGCTAGTTTGCCAAATTTATATCTAAAAGTTTCTGGCTTTAAAACGCATGATAAGAAATTCGCTAATGAGCTTTTGGAATTTGTTCGCGGTGAGTTTGATAGCTCAAAACTTTTGTATGCTTCAAACTTCCCTGTAGTGGAGCTTTATAGTAATTTTGATGAGCATTTTACTTTGCTAAGAGAGTTTTTTAACGATGATGTTGATTTTTTTGCTAAAAATGCTAAAAAGCTTTATAAAATCAATCCTGTGCAAAAGTTTGCAAGTGTGATAAAACTACGACCAGAAAAGATAGACTACTACAGACAACTGCACGCAAATCCGCACTCTGGTGTGAACGAGATGATAAAAAGATGCGGGATAACTAAGTATGAAATTTACTGGCGTGATGATATGCTCTTTTCGCTTATGGAATACAGTGGCGATGACTACGAATACGACATGGGCGTGATGGCAAAAGATCCAGCCACTCAAGCTTGGTGGCGAGAAACTGATCCGTGCCAAACACGCATACAAGGTGCTAGAAAAGATGAATGGTGGGCTGATATGAGCCTTGTTTATGAGTTAAAATAGTTTTGTTAAAGTGAGTTTTTAGTTTAAAATTTATCAAATTAGTTTATAAATAAAAGCGAGTTTGTGTAGTTAAACAGCTTTTGTGCCTAAATTTATGGGTTTAAAGCTTGTTTTAACTAGAGATTTTATCGCCCGCTTTGTCGGTCTGTGAGTCAAAGTTGATATAACTTTGGTTTTACAAGCGATTGTTTGTTAAGGTGGGCTTGTGCGAGAAGTTAAAGATTAGCTCGCTTTGTTTATAAACTAAATATAGCTACGCACAAAGGCTATTTGTAAAAGTAGTCAAAGCGTAGCTATAAATTTGAAATAAATTTAAGACGCATTTTTCTAAATTTAGCTTTTGATTGTTTAAAAAGCCAATTTTGGTTTGAGTTGCGAATTTATTTGAGCTTGTTTATCTTAGTATATATCTTTGGTATATATTAAAATATATTTAAAAATTTTTATCTTATTTTTATGTATTTTAAATTTTATCTTTTGCTAGATTTTCTTAATATTATTAAGCTAACTTGTGTATTTTAAATGATTTTATACCTTTATATAATTTTTCAAAAACTACAAAATATACTCTTTAAGCTTAATCTTTCTTATGAAAAAAACAGAAATTTCCTCGTGGATAACGTTTTGTAACTACTTAAGCAACGATATCTATCTTAAGTTTTGCGAATGCTTAATGAAATTTTAAAATTTTGACTTTTTATAAACCATCATTAGCGCTAAATATTGTAAATAGTCGCAAAAAATAGCAAAAGCGAAACCGCCATTAAGAATCAAAAGTGCTTCCAAATCCCACTTTATAATCGCTATCACCGCCACAACAAACAAAGTCGGTAAAATAATCCTATACATTTTTCATAGAGTAGATAAATGAATTAAATTTAAGACGCGTTTTTATAAATTTAGCTTTTGATTGTTTGAATTTAGATCGCTTGTTTCTTTTGTGCTTTTATCTATGACTGCTAATTTTGATTTTGTTGATTACAGAATTTGTTGTTTTGTTTAAATTTATTTGCTATTGCTAGTTTTTAAGTAAAGATTTTAAATTTGCCTTTAAAATTTATAGATAATTTTAGCTTTTTATACTTAAATTTAATTTCTCTATCTGTCTTAAACAGTACGGCTTATTTTTAAAAGCGTATTTTATATAAATTTTTATAAAAAATCTATTTTAAATTTACCTATTATTTTATATTAGAAATTTCGACTATATTATCGTAACAAAGTCTAAATTTGCACCCATCTAAATCAAACTCAACATCATCATGAAAGTGTCCGAAATACCACTCTTTGGGTTTTGCTAAGAAAAATATATGTTCTAAAAATATGCTTGTGCTATCAATTTTAGATGAGTTAATACGATATTCAAGCCTAGAAATAGCAGAATTTGGCGCTGTATGAGATAAAACTATATCGATACTTTTACCATTTTTCATAAAATTTTTAATATTTTTTATAGCATATTCTTTCTCATCTTCGCTTGGCATTTCTTGCTTCCACCAACTAAGATTTGGCGTTCTATGAGCCTTATCGATACTTAACGCGCCGCCAAAGACAAAGATATTTTTCCCACAAATCTCATAAATTTCGCCTCTTTTTAACCAGTAGAGATTTTCGCCGCACACGCCGACAGTTCCTTTAAATTTAGACTCATTTTTAAAGCTAAAAAGTCTGTTAAAATTCTCATGATTTCCATCTATAAAAAGCACGGTAAATGGCAGTTTGGATATAGCTTCTAAGATATTTTTTTCCGCCTCATCGGCCTCATCTTTCCAAAATACTCCAAAATCTCCTAAAATGATAAAATAATCATCCTTGCTAAACTCCTTTGAAGATATAAATTTCTCATTTAAAAGCTTGTGAATTTCGTAGTTTCCATGTGTATCTCCACATAGATAAATCATGGTTTTTCCTTATAATAAAATTGATATGTTTAGATAATGAAAATAGCTAAATTTAGCCCCAAATTAGGGCTAAATTTAAAGCAAAGACTAAATTAGCCTTCGATGTAGTTTTTAAGTTTTCTACCGACTTTTGGGTGTTTTAGTTTTTTTATCGCTGAGCTTTCGATTTGTCTTACGCGCTCTCTAGTTACATTTAGCTCTTTTCCTATCTCTTCAAGAGTTCTATCGCTCTCATCATCAAGAAGCCCAAAACGCATTCTAATAACCGCTTTTTCTCGCTCATTTAGCTGATCTAACACATCATCAATCTGCTCTTTTAAGTCGTTTTTAAGTATATGATCCATCGGTGAAAGTGAGCTTTTATCTTCAACAAAGTCTCCAAATTTACCATCATCTTCATTGCCGATTGGCGCTTCAAGGCTGATTGGCTCTTTTGTGATTTTGATAACTTGTTTTATCTTATCAACGCTTAGTCCGACTTCTTCTGCGATAACGTGGATATCAGGCTCTTTTCCCTCTTCTTGAAGGTATTTTCGGTTGATTTTACTGATACGATTTATTGTTTCAATCATGTGAATTGGGATTCTTATCGTTCTTGCTTGATCTGCGATTGCTCTGCTTATGGCTTGTCTTATCCACCACGTGGCGTAAGTTGAGAATTTATATCCCTTTTTATACTCGAATTTATCAACCGCTTTCATAAGACCGATGTTTCCTTCTTGTATAAGATCTAAAAACGGTAGCCCACGGTTAGTAAAGCGTTTTGCTATACTTACAACAAGCCGTAAGTTTGAGCGAGCCATTCTGCCTTTGGCATCATCGGAGATGTTTTTTCCGCGTTTGATTTGCTCTAAAATCTCTTTTAGTTTTTTTGGCTCCAAATCAAAGCTATCTTTGCTCGCTTCTTTTGTTTGAAAAAGCTTTTTTATATCCATATAAGTCGATACCATCGTAGCTTCAGGAACTCTTTCGATGATATTTTCTTTAGTAAGTTTAGTTATATCTTTTAAGATAGCTGCATGGTTTTTCTTAAGTTCTGGGCTAAAAAGTGGTAGTTTATACTCAAGTCTTTTAAGCTCTTTATCAAACTCGCTATCGCTTTTTAAGGCAGTTTCCATCGACTTAACGATTTCATTTATAAGCTTGCTTGTTGGTCCTAAGTCCATAAGTTTTTCTTTTAAAATTTTCTTTTTAAAAGCAAGGCTAAGTCTTGCAAAAAGTGCGTCCTCGCCATCAGCTACAATCTCATCTTTGTTTTTACTAGCGTATTTCATCCAGTCTTTTTTAGCTTTTTCTAATGTTTTAAAGCTTTCGATGACTTTTAGCGTTCTTTTATCGTTTTTCTTAGGTGCTGGTTTTGCTTCGCCTTCCTCGCCCTCTTCATACTCTTCGATTTCATCTTCTTCTTCATCGATTTCATCTTCTTCGCCCTCATCATCAAAGCTTTTAAAAAGCTCTTTGACGCGACGCTCGCGGTTGATTAAAGGCTCTTTATAATCAAGTATAAAGTCTATCAAGTATGGAACAGAACAAAAAGCATCGATGATGATATCCTCTCCAAGCTCGATTTTTTTGCTGATTTCAACCTCTTCTTCTTTTGTTAGAAGTGGGATTTGTCCCATTTCGCGAAGATACATTCTAACAGGGCTATCAGAGCGACTCCACTCTAACAAATCATTATCATTTGTTACATCAAACTCTTCATCTTGATTATCTTCTATAAATTTCTTAGCATCAGCCTCTTTTTTTCTAGCATCTTCTATGTTTCTTAGTTTTGCTATCTCGGCTGAAGAGATTAAATTTATGTTGTATTTATCTACTAAAGACTCGATTTTTTTGACATTTGTAGCCGTTGGTGCTTTATCAAAAAGCTTTATAAGCCTTTCGTGTGTTACATAGCCTTTTTGGTTCTCTTTAAAAAGCTCTTCGACTTGAGAAAAAAATTCTTTAGTGGTAGGTTTTTTGGTAGACATTATGTGAAGCTCCTTTGCTCGTGTAAAAGGTATGTATTATACCCAAATTTTATTAATTTATCATTAGAAAGGTTATAAAATCGAAATTTGACTCCATTTTTTCTTTTTGATAAAATAACGCAAATTTGAAAGGAAAGTGTATGATTATAGCTCTTATTTTTTTGATTTTTGTAGCTATTATATTTGGAATTGATTATATATTTTTCTTTGATGTTGATATAAAAACTCCTGCTAAAAGTGAAATTTCTCGCGATGTGAATAAGACAAATTCATCACAATATCTTAAAAATATTCTTATAAAAGAGTAAATTTGAGCTTTAAAACCATATTTAAATACACGATTCCAGTTATGTTAGGATACATTCCACTTGGCGCTGCTTACGCATTATTAGCCACGCAAATTGGGTTAAAAGAGTGGCAAATCGTGCTTATGAGTTTTGTTGTTTATGCTGGAAGTGGGCAGTTTTTGTTAGTTACTCTTTTTAGCGCTGGGGCTACTTTGGTTGAGATTTTTGTGGCGACTTTTTTACTAAATTTAAGACACATTTTTTACACAACAACGCTTTTAGAAGATATTTTAAAACTCAAAAATAAATTTTATGTGATGTTTGCGCTAACTGATGAGAGTTTTGCGTTACTTAAAACACTTAAAATCGATGATGAAAACAAAGATAAAACTTACTTTTATATCGTGTTTTTAAACCAAATTTATTGGATAGTTGGTACGATTTTAGGCATCGTTGTCGGTAAAAATTTGCAAATTGATTATAGTGGGATTGAGTTTTCTCTTGTTGCTTTGTTTGTCGTGCTTGCGATTGAGCTTTTTAAGAGTAACAAAAACTATAAAATTCTTTTTATTTCGCTATTTTTAGGCATTTTTGGAATGATATTTTTACCAGATAAATTTATGCTTATAACTACTTTAGTGATTGGTTTTATCATTCTTTTGGCGTTTAGGAAGAGCCTATGAGTGAGATTTTAAATACTCAAATTCTAACTACAAGCTCATCACTTTTGATATTGCTAGCAATCTTTGTTGCTAGTTTGGCTACATTTTTAACGCGCTCGTTGGCATATTTTTTCTTAAAAAACAGAAAAAACAGTCAGTGGCTTTTGTTTTTGCAAAAAAACAGCGGACTTTTTATCATGGTTGTTTTGGTCTTTTATGCGCTAAATGGGACAAGTTTTAGCGCTTATCCATACGGAGCGCCTGAAATTTTAGCTATTTTATTTGTCTTTTTATCGCATATTTTGTTTAAAAATCCGCTTTTAAGTATAGTTTTATCAACTATTTTTTATATGGTGATTATAAAATTTATTAACTAATCTTTAGATAATCTTATAATCTCATTTATGATAATTCTATCGTTTGAATTCGCGCTCTTAGCTATGTTTGCGATACTATTTTTATCTGTTAGAAGCTCGATATTTTTTGATTTTAAGCTTGTTTGAAGCTCTTTAAACTCAACATCATAAAGCGCAAGAACTTTATCTAAATTTACACTTAAAATTTGTTTATAAACTTGTTTTGAAGGATTTGGCTGTGTATTTTGTGGCATAAAAAGAAAAACTGCACAAACAACGATAACAACGCCTATAAATGCAAATTTATATCCCTTAAAATAGTTCTTAAATGGTTTTAAATTTGAGATGATATGAAGCAGCGAAAAAACTACAAAAGCCATACCTAGAATTTCGTGAACTTCCTTTATAGTGGCTGATTTGATGCTAAAATACATTAACACGCCTGTGATGGCAACTATGATAAAAGTGGCTATGGTTGGAGTTGTAGCATAAATCTGCTTGATTTTCATAAACTATCCTTTTTGATAAAATTGATTTGGTGAGTTTAGCGCTATTTTGTGAAAGATTTGTGAAATAAATTTATTAAAATTAAAGTAAATTTACCATAAATTTAGTTAAAATTGCAGATATTTTTAAAAGGATTATTTTGGATTGGGTTTTGTTTATCACGACATTTTTGTTCGCGTCGTATCTGCCTGGCATTAATATGTCTTTAGCGCTTAGTTTATCTTTAAACATCGGCTATAAAAAGACCATGTTTATGATACTTGGTGGAGTTTTTGGGCTTGGTTTTGTTAGTTTAGTTTGTGCTGTTGGAGTTGGAGCTCTTATCATAACAAAGCCAGAAATTTTTGAAATTTTAAAAGTGGTTGGCGGAATTTATATCTTGTTTTTATCTTATAAAATGTTTATGGCAAATTCTAAATTTAAAGATGTCAAAGCGGTAAAACCATTATCAAATTTAGAGCTTTTTGTGCAAGGATTTATGACTTGCAACATCAACCCAAAGGCGTGGATATTTTTAGCGACACTTTTGCCGCCGTTTTTAGATAGAGAAAATCCTATAAATTTAAAGATGTTTATACTTATCTTTATCATCATGCTAATCGAGTTTTTATCATATAACACCTACGCGCTTGGCGGGCTTGCGTTTAAAAAGTTGATGTCAAAACATGTGCAAGTTGTTGAAAAAATTTCAGCGTTTTTGATGGGTGTGATTGGAATTTGGATAATTTTTGAGTAAGAATTTATATTACTTTTGGTAAAATCCATTCAAAATTTGTTTTAAGGAAGAACTATGGCAAAAGCATGGAAATTTAGCGATAACATCGATACAGATATCATCATAGCGGCTCGCTACTTAAGCACATCTGATGGTGAGATTTTGGCTCGTCATATTATGGAAGATGCGGATAAAGATTTTTATACAAAAATTTCAAAAGGCGACATTATCGTTGCTGGAGAAAACTTTGGTTGTGGAAGTAGTCGCGAACACGCTCCAATAGCGTTAAAAGCAGCTGGCATAAGTGCTGTGATAGCTAAAAGTTTTGCTAGAATTTTTTATAGAAATAGCTTTAACACTGGACTTTTGATTTTAGAATGTGCTAAAACAGATGAGATAAAAGAGGGTGATGAGTTAGAAATCGATGTAAATAACGGCGTTATTAAAAATTTAAGCCAAAAAACAGAGTATAAATTTGAGCCAATTCCGCCATTTATGCAAGAGTTGTTAGATGCTGGCGGTTTGATGAACTACGCTAAAAAAGCGATATAAGGAAGATGATGAAAAGATATAATGTTTGTGTTATAAAAGGCGATGGTATCGGGCCTGAGATTATCGATGAGGCGATAAAAGTGCTTGATGTTGCTTCAAACAAATTTGGCTTTGAGATAAATTATGAGTATTTTTTGATGGGTGGGGCTGCGATTGATGTTTTTGGCGAGCCTTTGCCAAAAGAGACTTTGCAAAATGCGCTAAATTCAGACGCAGTACTTTTTGGTGCGATTGGCGGAGAAAAATGGGATAAGCTTGAAAGACATCTTCGCCCAGAAAGCGGACTTTTAAAGCTTAGAAAAGAGCTTGGAGTTTTTGCAAACTTGCGTCCGGCTGTAATCTTTGATGAGTTGATTGACGCTTCTAGTATAAAACCAGAAATTCTAAGAGGCGTTGATATCATGGTAGTTCGTGAGCTAACTGGTGGAATTTACTTTGGGCAACCAAGAGAAATCACCAAAGACAGGGCATTTAACACTATGGTTTACACAGCTGATGAGATAAAAAGAATAAGTAAAATCGCCTTTGAAGCGGCTTTAAAAAGACGTAAAAAAGTAACATTAGTCGATAAGGCAAATGTGCTTGAAACTAGCCAACTTTGGCGTGAAGTTGTGGTTGAAGTAGCAAAAGAATATCCAGAAATAACACTAGAATATATGTATGTAGATAACGCTGCAATGCAACTTGTTAGAAGTCCAGGGCAGTTTGATGTGCTTTTAACTGAAAATCTTTTTGGCGATATTTTAAGCGATGAAGCAAGTATGGTTTGTGGTTCGATAGGATTGCTTCCAAGTGCGAGTATAGGTGGAAAAGTTGGAATTTATGAGCCGATTCACGGAAGCGCTCCAGATATCGCAGGGCAGGGTATCGCAAACCCAATCGCTACTATTTTAAGTGCAGCGATGATGTTAAGATATGCGTTTGATGAAACAGCCGCGGCTGATTGTATAGAAAGTGCGATAAAAGCGGTCTTAAAAGATGGTTATAGAACAAGAGATATCGCAAGCTATGGAGCTAAAGAGATTTGCTCAACTGAAGAGATAGGCACGATTATAAGTGATTATGTAAGAAATGACGAGCGATAAACTGACAAAAGCACTCATTTATGAGTCGCAAGGGCTTATAAATGATGCTTTAGAAATTTATAAAGAAATTTTAAAAATCGAACCGACAAACAAAGATGCGCTTGTTTCTATGCAACGACTTATAAATTTAAATGATACAAAAATAGATAAAGATATGTTAAAACTATTTTTAAGTGATAAAAAAGAGGATATTGAAAAATTTAAAAGGTGGCTTGTTGAGATATGAGACTTGAAGAGATGACAAAACTTATCATACAAGAGTTAAAAGCTGTAAATGAAGGTGTTATTGATGATAAAAATGAGAGTTTAGATACTAAAAAAGGTGAAAATACTAGCCTAAATTTAGATAAAAAAGAGAATTTAACCATGAATTCAGAGTCTTTAAATTCAAAAATAGAGCCAGATGAAAGCTTAAATTTAAAAAATATATCCAAACTCTCCAAAGAGCAGGGTACAAGCAGTGTAGAAAAAGAGATAAATTTAAACGAAAAACCACATTCTAGCGTATCTAATGCTTTACTTAAAGATGAAGAAAAAGTTATGATGCTTAACAATAACACTAAAAATGGCGATTTAAAAACTAGCATAAAAGATGATGAAAGCGCTAGTTTGGCTAAAGAAAAAAAAGAAGAAATTGATGAGCTGTATGCTAAAATTCAAGCTTTAAAAGAGGAGCAAAAAGAGTTTTTGCTATCCGTTCAAGAGCGAATTTTAGTGCTTTTTGAAGGACTTAATAACTTTGATAAGGGTGATATCGAAGCGCGCGTTGAGCTAAATCTCAAATTTATGGAATTCTTGCTTGCAACTATCGATAACAAACTTAAAAATCTTTAAAAACAAAGATTTCATAAAACTAAAAAATTTACTTGCAAAACATACAAAACGCGCATATTTCGTTGGTGGATTTGTGCGCGATACATTGCTTAAAAAAGAGTGTTTTGATATCGATATAGAAATTTATGATATCGACACATATAAGTTTAACCATCTTATGGAAGAAATTGGCGCTGATGGAGTTGGAAAAAACTTTTTTGTCTATAAATACAAAAATTTTGATATTGCACTTGCTCGCACGGAAAATAAGTGTGGGGTAGGGCATAAGGCGTTTGAAGTTGCGGTTTGTAATGATGAAAAACTTGGGGCGAAAAGGCGTGATTTTACTATAAATTCAATCATGATAAACATCTTCACTGGCGAAATTTTAGACTTTTATGGTGGGCAAGATGACCTAAAAAAAGGAATTTTGCGCGTTGTTGATGAGAAAACTTTTGTTGAAGATAGCCTTAGAGTTTTAAGGGCAATCCAGTTTGTAGCAAGGTTTGATTTAAGCGTTGATAAAAAAAGCTTTGAACTTATGAAAAGTATAAATTTAACTGATTTAAGCAAAGATAGAATTTCATCTGAACTTATCAAATTTTTCCGTGCAAAAAATCAGGCCTTAGGTTTTAGGCTAATTTGTGATTTAGGTGTTGATAAGTTTTTGTTTGGAGTTAAATTTATAAAAGTTGAAGAAGAAAAGTTTATTAAATTTATAGAACAAAAGGCTAAATTTATAGATGATGAGATGTTTTTTCTGTACGCTTTGACTAATTTTTTTAAACTTGATAAGATAAAAACCTTGCAAAGGTTAAATTTAGCTATAAGATATAAAAGAATTATTAAAGAGCCATTTTTTATAAAATTAACTGATAAAAATCTTATGCAAATCGCTCTAAACATTTCTTTAAAAAATTGGCTTGGACTTTATAGTAAAAACCGCATAAAAAAAGCAAAAGAGCTTGGAGTATATAACGCTAAATTTGAACCAAAAGTTGATATAGAAAGCATTTTAAAAGCTGGATTTCAGGGCAAAGATATAGCAAATGAGATAAAAAAGGCTCAAAATTTGGAGATTATAAAATATTTAGCAAAGAAAAAGCCCAAATTTGGTAAAATATAGGTTTGTTTATAAAAAAGGTTAAATTTATGAAAGATTATATACTAAAAATTGATTGCACAGATGAAAAAGGTCTGATTTACCGCATTTCAGACATTATCTTTAAATATGGCTTAAATATCGATAATAACAGTGAATTTGTCGATCATGAGCATGATAGATTTTTCTTCCGTGCTGTTATTAAAACAGACAAGGATATCGATGAGAGTGGGTTTTGTGGGAATTTAAGCGCGGTTCTTCCAAAGGCAAATATTATCTTTAAAGAAAAAGCTAAAAAAAATGTCATCATCTTAGCTACGAAAGAGACGCACTGCTTGGGGGATTTGCTTATCAAATTTTATAGTGGCGAGCTTAATGCAAACATAAAAGCTGTGATTTCAAATCACGATAGTTTAAGAGACTTGGTTGAGAAGTTTAACTTGCCATATCATTTTATAAGTAGTGATGATATAAGCCGCGAGGAGCACGAAAAATTGGTGCTTGCAAAGATGAGCGAGTATAGTTTTGACTATGCTATTTTAGCAAAATACATGAGAATTCTCTCGCCAAATTTTGTAAATGCGTATGAGGGTAAAATCATAAACATCCATCACTCATTTTTACCTGCATTTATAGGCGCTAATCCTTATAAACAAGCATATGAGCGTGGTGTTAAAATCATCGGAGCGACTGCGCATTTTGTAAATAACGATCTTGATGAAGGTCCGATAATCGCTCAAGATATCACTATGGTAAACCACGAAATGAACTGGCAACAGATGCGTGAGGCTGGGCGTTATGTAGAGAAAAATGTTCTTGGCAAGGCGATTGATTTGGTGCTTGATGATAGGATTTTTATTTATAAAAACAAAACGGTGATTTTTTAGATGTTTAACATCGTTCTTGTAAGCCCGCAAATCCCGCAAAACACGGGCGCGATAGGAAGGCTTTGTGTGAATGGAAATTTAAATCTTCACATTATAAAGCCAACTATTTTTAGTCTTGATGAAAAGGCGGTTAGGCGCGCTGGGTTGGATTATTGGCATAAGTTAAATCCTAAGATTTGGGAGAGTTTGGATGAGTTTTTAGAGGCAAATTCTAATAAATTTGATAGATTTTTCTTTGCTACTACAAAGAGCAAAACGCCATATTTTGAAGCTAAATTTTTACCAGGTGATTATCTGTTTTTTGGCGGGGAAAGCACTGGGCTTCCGATGGAGTTAATGAAAAAAAAGTGGGAAAATGCGATAACTATACCGATGGGAAAAGATGGCAGAAGCCTAAATTTAGCCATTAGCGTTGGTATTGTTGCTTATGAGGCGATTAGACAAAATTTTTTAAATTTTGAAGGCGTTGTATGAAAAAACTACTTGCTTTGATTTTTTTATCTATAGTTGTTTTTGCATCTGCTTTTAAATTCGATACTCAAAGTGTTTCAAACACATCAAATGAAACGCCAAAAAAAGAGCTTAAAATCGCAACTTTTAATGTAGAAAATCTTTTCGATGGACAAAATAATGGCAATGAATACAGCGATTTTAAAATCGGAAAGTCTAATTGGAGTAATGAAAAATACCTTAGAAAGCTAGATAGACTCTCTTCTTTACTTAAAGAGCTAGATGCTGATATCATCGGACTTCAAGAGATAGAAAATATGCAAGTTTTATCAAATTTAGCCAAAAAAAGCGGATATAAATACTACGAGTTTTCTAAAAGCAAAAACTCACCTTTTGGGGTTGGTGTACTTTCAAAAATAAAAATAAAAAATAAAGAAATTTACCGCGTGCCAAATGTAAAAACTAGGGATATTTTACGCGTTGATTTTGCAGTTAGTGGTGGTGAATTTTCTGTATTTATAAACCATTTTCCAGCAGCAAAAAATCCACTAAATGAAAGAAAAGCCGCAGCTAGAGTGCTTAGAAACGCTTCAAAAGATGTTAAAAACGCAATTTTGCTTGGGGATTTTAACACAGATTTTGGTTCGCGCTCTTTGCTAAATGAGATTATAAATGATGGTTTTATAGATCTTTGGAGTACGATAAGTAGGGTAAAAAGAAGCTCGCATATCGCAAACAGAGCGATTGATCATATCTTGCTAAGTGAAAGTTTTTTTCAAAACTCTTATAAAAAAGATAGTTTTAAAGTATTTTTGTCAAGTAAATTTTATGATAGGAAAAATTCCATTTCAGACCACTATCCGATATATTTTACTCTAAATTTAAGCTTTGATAAAGGTGTGCAAAATATACAAACAAAGTCAAATTTGACGCAGAATTCAAGCGAAAAATCACAGCTAAATTCAAAAGCAAATTCTACTTTGAATTTAAGCGAAATTTATGGCAAAAGTGTCACTTCACCAACTCTTATAAACTCAGCTGTGGTTACATATAAAGATAAATATGGCTTTAGCATAGCGCAAAGTGATGGGCGTGGGGTTTATGTTTTTGATAGATATAGTGAGTTAGGTGTTGGAAATATGGTTGATTTGGTTGTTTATGAAACTGATTTTTATAAAAATAACTTTCAGATATCAGACTTTAAAATAACTAAAATTTATGATAAAGTAGTCGATATCGCGCCATATACGCTTTCTCAAAACAAACTTGCTAAGGCAAGACATGGCGATGTTATAAGTAGCATAAGTGGCGATGTAAAAGATGGTAAATTTAGTACTAAATTTGGAGAAGTTTCGATATATGGGATAAAGAAAAAGGTTCAAAATGGCAAAAATCAGACATTTAAAAACGCTTTTGTAACCGTATATAAAGGGCAAAAGGAGATAGTGGTTAGATGAATTTTGTAGTAACTTGTGCATTTGTGATTTTTATGATAGTTTTGGTGGTTGGATTTAACAAACAGATGAAAGAAAAAAACGATAAAAGAGAAGAAAAAAAAGAGAAAAGAGGAAGATAGATAATGGGACTTTTAATAGAAATAGGAGTTGAAGAACTCCCAGCAATACCGTTTTTAAAAGAGTATAAAAACATAGTGCCAAAGTGGAAAAATGTGTTAGATAAATTTGGCTTTGATGATGAATTTAGGTTTGAATTTACACCACGACGCCTAGTTTTAATCCACGATAACTTTGCAAGCAGACAAAAAGATCAAGTTATAGAAAAAATCGGAGCGCCAAAACAAGTAGCGCTTAAAGATGGCGTTTGGAGTAAAGCAGCTCTTAGTTTTGCAGATAAAGTTGGCATTAGTGTTGATGAGCTTAGTTTTAAAGAGATTGATGGTAAGGAAGTTTTATACCATAAAAGCGTGCAAAAAGGCGAGCGAAGTCAAGATGTTTTTAAGGATATGATAGATGAGTTTTTACGCTCGCTTAGCTTTGGAAAGTCGATGAGATGGGGTGCGAATAGCTTTGAATTTATACGTCCGATTCGCTCTTTGGCTTGTGTTTTTAATGGCGAAAATATCGATATGAATCTCTTTGGCGTTAGCTCAAAAATGGGATTTTATCCGCATAGAAACTTTGGATATGAGCTTGTAGAGTTTAAAAATGAGGCTGAGTATTTTGACAAACTTGCTAAAAATGGTGTGATTTTAGATAAAAACAAACGAGAAGAAAAAATTCTAGCTGAATTTTTGCAAATTGAAGCAAAAAGTGGATTTAAAATCGAAATCGATAGAGAGCTTCTTGATGAAGTTGTTGCTATCACAGAGTATCCAACAGCACTTTTAGGCGAGTTTGACAAAGAGTTTTTAGAAGTTCCAAAAGAGGTTATTATAACTTCGATGAGAGAAAACCAACGCTACTTCCCAGTCTTTGAAAATGGCGAGTTAAGCAACCATTTTGTAGTAGTTAGTAATGCGATAACTGATGATAATGAGCTGATTATAAAGGGTAATCAAAAGGTTTTAAGGGCGCGTTTAAGCGATGCGATGTTCTTTTGGCAAAGTGATTTAAAGGCTGAATTTAGCCCAAATAAACTAAAAAATATCGTATATATGAAAGAGCTTGGAAGCGTTTATGATAAAAGCGTTAGGGAGCGAGAAATTGTGCGAAAATTTGCAAACATTTACGCTCACGAGCTAAAACTTGAGTTTGATGGAGATGTTGAAAGTGAGCTAGATAGGGCGGTTATGCTTAGCAAAGCGGATTTGACTACTTCTATGGTTGGTGAGTTTGGTGAGCTTCAAGGGGTTATAGGCGGATACTACGCAAAAGAGCGAAACGAACATCCGCTAGTCGTAAGAGCCATATCGCAACAATACCTTCCAACAGGCGAAAACAGCGAACTTCCAGAGGGAATTTTTGCTTCACTTGTAGCTATGAGTGCGAAGCTTGATACGCTTATGGCACTTTTTTCTATCGGTAAAATTCCAACTGGAAACAAAGATCCATATGCGCTTCGCCGTGCAGCAAATGGGCTTATAAAGATAGTATTGGAACAAGATATAAATTTTGACTTAAGAGCTATTTTACAAGGTTTGGCTAGTGGATATGCTAAATTTGAACTTTCTAAGCTTGAAGAGTTTATACTTGATAGGTTAAATACGATTTATGATGTAAATGCTTCGATTATAAATGCGTGTTTAAAAAGTGGCGAGAGCGATATAAAACGCTTAAATAGCGCGATTTTAGCGCTTGATGAGATAAGCAAAGAAGATGATTTTAGAGATAAATTTAGTACATTCAAACGCCTTGCAAATATCATAAAAGATGAAAAAATCGGCGAAGTTGATGAGTCATTTTTCCAACTCGATGCTGAAAAAGAGTTAAATTTGGCTTACAAAGCGCTAAATTTAGATGTTAAAGACTACAAAGAGTATCTAAATCAGCTTTTTGGACTTAAATACAAGATAGATAAATTCTTTGATGATGTGATGATAAATGTCGATGACAAGAGTGTTAAGCTAAATAGAATCGCGCTGATAGGGGCGATTTATAAGGCATTTTTAAAAGTTGCTGATATAAAAGAGATAAGTTTATAAGCTTTATCACAAAGTGCGCTTATGAATTTAGGTGTACTTTGTGAGATGTTTTGATGTGCTTTAGAGAGTGATTTGGCAAATTTGTGGCACAAACTTTTTGTCTATGTATAACTATGTTTTTAAAAATTAACTACTAAATTATTTAAAAATGTAAATTTAAAAAATACTTGCCTTTTGCTTCTTTGTGTTTTTGTAACATACTAAAATCAAGATTATAAATTCAATTTTTTGCGTAGTATTTGTTTTAAAATCACAAATCATCTCAATTTACTGTCATATCGTATGTTTTTAAGCTATATTTGTTTAAAAATCAGTTGCCTAGCATAAGTTTTATCAGATAAATTTTAAATACAGATTTAAATCTTTATTTTAAATAAGCTGGTTGTATTTTGTGATGCAATATGGCAAAAATATTATATTTCAAAGTTTATCTTGCTAAAAAGAGGTGTCTTTAATGCTCAATCGCAACTTGTTTTAAAAGCTGATTTTGTCAAATTTATTTTATTCAACTCAAATCATTTTTAAATTTAATTAACTATATCAAAAAAATATATTTGCTTAATTTATATATATTAACAAATACTATCGAAAAGCTACTAGATACAAATCTAAACTTTTCTAAGCTTACTGGCAGCTTCTAAGGCTTCTTGCGTTGAATTATAAATTTTAGTTAATTTTGCTATATGGCTCATTTGCGGTTTTTTAGCTTCGGTCTCATCCATGACTATAAAAATTTTGCTATCTTTTTGCTCACTTATGATTTCTTCAAGCGCATAAATTGCCGATAGGTCTATAAATGGGACTTTTAAGCAGTCGATAATGATAAATTTAGCACTATTTGTAGCTTGAATTCCTTCTATAATTTTAGCAGTTGAACCAAAGAAAAACGCACCATTTATACTAAACACTCTTGTATCATCTAGGCCTAAAACACCTTGTTTGGCATGGTTATCAAGAACTATGCCGCTTTGTTTTGTTATACTATATATCAAAAAAATGCATGAGATAACCACGCCAACAAGCACAGCAACTATCAAGTCTAAAAATACAGTTAAGAAAAACACACTTATCATCACAATCAAATCGGCTTTTGGAGCGGTATTTAAACGCTTAAGCATACGATAATCAAGTATATCAATGCCTACTTTTATAAGTATAGCTGATAAAACTGGTATAGGTATAAAAGATACAATGGGTGCAAAAACTAGCACAACAAGCAGCAAAAATACTGAGTGTGTCACGCCAGAGAGCTTGTTTGTGCCGCCTGATTTGATATTTACAACTGTTCTCATAGTAGCTCCTGCTCCAGGAATCGCGCCAAAAAATCCGACAAATGCATTTCCGATACCTTGACCGATAAGCTCTTGATTTGAGTTATGCTTTGTTTTGGTGATAGAGTCGGCAACAAGCGATGTTAAAAGCGAGTCAATCGAGCCAAGAACTGCAAGCATAAGCGCGTAAATAGTTATAATGCCAAGCTTTGAAAAATCAAAATTTGGCACAACAAAATCGGGAAATCCAACAGGAATTGTGCCAATTATCGCCACATCAAACCCAAAAACATAGCACAAAGGAGTTAGGACAATAAGCGTAAAAAGTGGCGCTGGAAGATAGCGAGTTAAAGACTTTGGTAAAAAATATAACATTAAAAGTGCAACTAAACCGATAAAAAATGAAATGGGGCTAAAATTTAAAAACGTAGTAGGAAATTTAAGTAACGCATCTATACTGTTTCCAGCGCTTAATCCTCCTAAAATAGGGTTGATTTGAAGCAAAATGATGATAATGCCAACACCACTCATAAAGCCAGATATCACAGGATATGGGATAAATTTAACAAATTTACCAAGCCTAAAAATCCCAAAGCAAATTTGAAAAATTCCAGATAAAACAAAAATCGCCATCACAACTGAAATATCATCTTTAAACATCAGCACGATAGAAGCGCAAACTACCGACATAGGCCCAGTTGGCCCAGAAACTTGCATTTTTGTTCCGCCAAAAATCGCAGCAAAAAACCCAAGCACAATCGCACCCCAAAGTCCAGCAGCAGCCCCAAGTCCACTTACTATACCAAACGCAAGTGCAAGTGGCAGCGCTACAATCCCAGCAGTAATCCCGCCTAAAATATTACTTGTGATATTGCTTTTCAACTTAGCTCCTTTAAACTGTATTGTAACATTTGAGAGCTATTTTTTTGATAAATTTATTATTTTAACTTATCTATAATTTAACCATTTCTTCTTTTAAAAAAGAGCATTGCTACGAAAAAAGAGATTACGCCAAGTGCAAACATCGGCGCTAGATACTCCAAACTTTGCATAAAGCTTATATCTTTTAAAAACACGCTTCGTAAAAATACTATGTAGTATTTAAGTGGAACAAAGTCAGTAGCTGGCTCGAGCCATGATGGCATATTTTCAACTGGAGTTGCAAAGCCAGAGAGCAAAAAAGATGGAAGTAAAAAGACAAAAGAGTAAAGAATGGCTTGTTGTTGCGTGTTTGCAACTGAAGAGATAAAAAGCCCAATCCCACAAATGCTAAATAAAAATATCACAACGCCTAGATAAAGTAGCCACAAAGAGCCAACTAATGGCACTTTAAAGATAAAAAATGTGATAAAAAGTATAATGCTTGATATAAAAATGCTAATTAAAAGCGCTGGTAAAAGTTTGCCAAGCATGATTTCAAGTGGAGTTAGCGGTGAGACTAAAATTTGATCAAACGTTCCAAGCTCTCGCTCTCTAGCCACGCTCATCGCAGTTAGCACGACCGAAGTTACAAGCGTGATTGAGCCAAATATATTTGGAAGTATCCACCAAAAGTTGTTTAAATTTGGGTTGTATAAATTCCTAGCTTCGATTAACGAAGGCTCACTATTTAGCATTGAAGCGATATAACCTTGTGTGATTTGAGCTGAGTTTGAGCGCCTTCCATCAAGTATGAGTTGAATTTTTTGGCTAGTTTTGCCAAAATTTGGCGGTAAAACAACAAGCGCGATAACCTCTTGCGTATCAATTAGCCTTGCGCCCTCGTCGTAGCTTTTTACTAATTTTACGCTTTTTATATAGTTTGAGCCATCAAATTTACGCAAAATTTCAAAGCTTTTTTCGCCGCCACTTTGGTTAAAAACAGCTAAATTTATATTTTTAACATCTAAATTTATAGAAAAAGCAAAGAGTAAAAGCTGGATTAAAGGCGCTCCAAAGACTAAAAACAGATTTCTTTTATCGTTTTTTATAGTTAATAACTCTTTTTTTATCAAAGCGAGCAGTCTCAATCCAAGCTCCTTTTTAAACGCATAAAAACAACTAAAAAGAAAAAAGCGCCGATTAGCACCATTCCAGTGATGTTTGCTAAAAATATCGAGTATATATCTCCTGTTAAAAACAGAGTTTGAAGCGAGCTTACAAAATACCTCGCGTGGATTAGATATGAAAAATACTGCAAAAATTCTGGCATATTATTTATCTCAAAAATCGCTCCAGAGATTAAAAATGCTGGTAAAAAGCCAACGATAATAGAGGCTTGAGAGGCGACAAACTGATTTTTAGCCAAAGTTGAAACCAAAAGCCCAACACCTAAAGATGGGAAAAGATAGATAACGCTCATTAGCATCAGCATAGCCACAGAGCCACGAAATGGCACTTCATACCAAAAAAATGCAACTAAAAAGCACAAAAGCATTGAAGCGATTGATAAAAATATATATGGAACTAGCTTTCCAGCTATAATCTCGCCCATGCTAACTGGAGTTGCTAAAAGCGCTTCCATCGTGCCTCGCTCCCACTCTCTAGCGATTACAAGGGCTGTTAAGAGCGTGCCAATAAGAGTCATTATAACAGCGATTGAGCCAGGAAGTAAGAAATATCTACTAGAAACTGGAGCGTTAAACCAGACTCTTGTTTGGATATCAACGCTTTTTTTGCTGGTTAAATTTAGCGCCCACTCTTGTATGATTTGGCTTGCGTAGTTTGTAACTAGACTTGCCGTATTTGGCTCGCTTCCATCGAGTAAAAGCTGAATTTTGTGTGAGGTTTTAAAATCATCTATAACTAAAACTGCTTTTAAACGATTTTCTTGCAACTCTTTTAAAAACTCATTTTTATCTTTGCCAACCTTTGTGTCAAAGAATTTAGAGCCTATAAAGCTTGAGATTAGCTCATTTGTGGATTTTGAATTTGAGTATGAGATGATACCAAATTTGATATTTTTTGAGTCTAAACTCACAGCATAGCCCATCAAAAAAAGTAAAATCAAAGGCAAAACAAAAGCGATAACAATCGAGCTTGGATCTCTAAAAACTTGCAAGGTCTCTTTTACTGCTATGGCTTTTATACGTCTAATCATGGCGTTTTACAAGCTCTATAAAAGCTTGCTCCATCGTAATATTTGGTGCGATTTGGGCTTTTAGCTTTGTTGCTGAGCCAACGGCTATGGATTTGCCTTTATAAATTATCATGATTTTATCACAAAACTCAGCCTCATCCATCAAATGTGTCGTAACCATAACGCAAACGCCTTTTTTAGCCATCGCATTAATATGCACCCAAAACTCGCGCCTAGTTAGCGTATCAACGCCACTTGTTGGCTCATCTAAGAACAAAACACTTGGACTGTGCAAAACCGAACACGCCAAAGCAAGGCGTTGTTTTATGCCTAAAGATAGCTCACTAACTTGCGAGCGAAGGTAGCTAGAAAAGTCAAAATCATCTATCATAGAGGCTATTTTTTCCTTTTTTTCTTTGCCTTTTAGCGAGTAAATTCCAGCAAAAAACTCTAAATTATCAAGTAAATTTAGGTTTTGATAAAGGGAGAACTTTTGTGCCATGTAGCCGATTTTTCTTTTTATATCACTTTTTCCTTGATATAAGTCTTGATTTAAAACTAATGCTTGCCCGCTAGTTGGCTTTAAAAGCCCACAAAGCATTTTAAAAGTGGTTGATTTCCCAGCGCCATTTGGTCCTAAAAGTCCAAAAATTTCGCCACTTTTTACGCTAAAATTTACATTATCGGTTGCGATAAATTCGCCAAATTTCTTAGTTAAATTTATAGCTTGTATGGCTTTTGCATCTGAAATTTCTATGTTTATATTTTTAGCTAAGCTTGAAGTTGGCTTAGACTTTGGATTTATAAGATCTAAAAAGACATCTTCAAAATTTGGTTCGATGTTTTTCGAGTTTGGCAAGAGGCTAAATTTAACATCTTTTCTTATGCTAAATTTAATATCATCGCCAAAAATTCCAGCATCTAAAATTCTCTCATCACTCATCAGTTTTTCTAAATCACTCTTTTTATCATCGCTTTTTAGCACAAAAACTCTGTTTTCTAGTCTTTTTTTGGCAAGCTCTGGCGTGGAGTGAAGTAAAATCTCGCCATGATTTAGCATGATAACCTCATCGCATGAGTTTGCTTCATCTTGATAACTTGTAGCCCAAAGTATCGTCATACCACTTTTTGCAAGCTCTTTTGCCATACTCCAAAGCTCGCGCCTTGCGATCGGATCAACACCAACTCCAGGCTCATCAAGCAGCAAAAGCTTTGGTTTTTTTATCAAAGCGCAAGTTAAGGCTAGTTTTTGCTTCATTCCACCGCTCAAATTTTTTGCAAATCTATCTTTAAACTGCATTAAATTTGTGAAATTTAAAAGCTCATCTATGCGGTTTTTTGTGTCATTTATATCTTGTAAATTTGCATAAAGGCGCAAATTTTCATAGCAGCTAAGCTCGCCATAAAGTCCAAAATTTTGTGGCATATAGCCAATTTGCGATAAAAACTGCTGGCTTGAAGATGGCATTTTAAAGCCAAGCACTTCAAGGTTTCCACCAGTTGGACTCATAAGTCCAGCAAGCAGTCTTATAAGAGTGGTTTTACCAGCGCCATCAGGACCTACAAGACCAGTAATCTTGCCTTTTTTAACTTCAAAGCTAATAGAGTTTATAGCAGTTGTATTTTTAAACTTTTTTTCTAAATTTAGCGCTTTTATCATTTTAGTTTAAGATGCACCGGCATCCCTTGTTTTAGTAGCGCATCGCTTTCATCAAAGGTTACTTTAAATCTATAAACCAAATCGCTTCTAAGCTCTTTTGTTTGGACATTTTTAGGAGTAAACTCAGCCACAGTTGCTATAAAGCTGATATGTCCAAGGTATGGTTTTTGCCTTAAGTCTGTATAAATTTCCATCTTATCGCCAAGCTTAATACGCCCAAGAAGTGGCTCATCTATATAAGCTCTAACCCAAAAATCGCTAGTTTTTGCCACTTCATAAACTAGTTCGCCTGGGTTTGTCACTTCGCCAAGCTCTTTGTATTTAGTTAATATAACGCCATTTATGGGCGATTTTATCGTGTAGTTTTCTAAGTCGATTTCTACTTTTTTGGCATTGATTTTTAGTGAGTCTACAAGCTGTGCTTGAGCATCGATATCTGCTTTTTCATAGCCATTTTTAAGCATTTCATAGTTGGCTTTTGATGCGTTAAACTCAGCGGTTGCTAGGTTAAAATTTGATTTGGATTTTGTGTATAACTCTTGTGAAGTTGCTTTTGCTTTTATAAGCTGTTTTTGTCTTTCATAACTACTTTTTGCATCATCAAGTTTTGCGCTTGCCATGGCTAAATTTGCCTTTGCTTTTTCTATCTCTTCGCTTCTATAGCCTTTTTGTAGTTTTGCTAGTTTTATCTCATTTAACTTGATTTGTGAGTTTAGCTCATCTAGTTGGTTTAGTAGATACTCTTTATCTAGTGAGGCAAGTTCTTCGCCTTTATTTACCTTATCGCCTTCGTTTTTTCTAAGCGAGTCGATACGTCCTAAAAATCTAAAGGCTAAATTTGAAGTTTGCATATCTATGTTGCCATATAAAACAAGCTCACTATCTTTTAAAAGCTCCTCTTTGCTATAAAACTTATATCCAAGAAAAGCTATGAATAAAATGATGAAAATAAGGATAATCTTTTTCATAGTAATTTTTATAACTTCCTATCAAAATTTATATATAACTATAGCATAAATATGAAAAATGCTAGTATAACGCCAAAAAAAGCTTTTTAAAATTTATGTGGTTTTTGTTTTTTATACGCAAGATTATGATTATCACGAGTGCAAAGATGTGAATTTAGTTATAAACAAAGAAAGCTAGTTGTTTGCGCTAATACACATAAAGAAAAGCAGAGTTTAAACAAGATAAAAGATAGGTTTTTGAGCCTATCTTTTTATATGGTATTTAAATTTATTTAGAGCTTGCTTTTATAGCTGGACAAGTGCCATAGTCTCTATCGCTTCCTAGATAAGTAGCTAGAGTTTGTTTTAACGCTCTTGTGTATTTTGAATCTTTTGGAGAGTCATTTAGGATATCTTCATAGTCGTAAATTCTCTCATAGTAGTCATTTGTAGCTTGATCATCGATAGTAAGTCTTCCAAAATCAACACTAACACCTAGATAAACTCCACTAACCTTGCCAGGTTTTACTATCCACGCTGAAACTTCAGGTAAATCAGTAGCAACGCCAGCTCTTGCACCTTCTACTAAGCTAACTCCAGCATTTAACTCAAGAGTATCTTCACCATCAAAAAGCTCTTTGAAAGATTTGCTTGTTTGAAAAAGAAGTATCATATCGCTTGATTCATATCCAGCTTGTAAGCCTGCGCCAAAGCCTTTATATTTTATCAAGATAGGCGAACTCCAGTTGCCATGCTCATCTTTCATAGAAAACACACCTTTTCCTTGTTGGGTAGATACTAGAAATGAACTCCTTGTAACATCTGTTAAAATCGCTACAGCTTTAGCGTTTTTGATATATTTCTCAGACAGAGTTTGGTTTGCATCACAACCAAAAGACTTTACAACATTTGCCGCAGCGTACACTTCTTGGTTTTGTATCACATCAGCGTTTGCATAGATACAAAATGCCGATACACAAAGAGTCGCGAGTAGTTTTTTCATACTTTATCCTTATACAATAAAAGTTTTGATAACATTATAGCAATAAATTTTGCTTTTTGTCACAAAAAAATAATATTTTCTAAACAAATAACTAAATTTTAAAGGAAATTAGATGAAAAACCTACTTATCTTGTTGATACTTGTCTCAAATTTGCTCTCATATGAGATTGTAAATGGCGATGTTGAGATACTAAAAGTGGATAAAAATAGCGCTGGAAAATTATATATAGATAAAAAAGAGCTTTTTTGGTTTACAAATCCGGCAAATAAAGATGAAAAAGTAGCGTTTGTCTCATCAAACTATAGAGCAAAAAATGATATAGTAGTAAAAAGCATAGTTGATGACAAGGAGCAAATTTTAACCTTTAAAGTTATAAAAGGTGATTATAAACAAGAAAAACTCACAGTCGAAAAAAGCAAGGTAAAACCGCCAAAAACCGTGCAAGAACGGATAAAAAAAGAGCTAGAAGAGGCAAACAAAATTTATCTATCCACAACCAAAACTCTGCTTTTTAACTCTAAATTTACTCTTCCAATCAACTCAAAAATCACATCAGATTTTGGCAATGCAAGGGTATTTAACAACACTTTAAGCAGCTATCACTCAGGAACAGACTTTAGAGCAGCTGTTGGCTCAACTATTAAGGCGTGTAACTCTGGCGTGGTAAAGTTAGCAAAAGATAGGTATTATGCTGGTGGTTCTGTTGTGATAGATCATGGAGCTGGGATTTATTCACAGTATTATCATCTTAGTAAAATCGGTGTTAAAGTAGGACAAACTGTGAAAAAAGGCGAAGTTATCGGACTTAGTGGCGCAAGTGGAAGAGTAAATGGACCTCATCTTCACTTTGGAATAATAGTAAATGGCAACAGCGTAAACCCAACCGACTTTATAGAAAAGATAAATTTTGCACTTTTTGATAGATAAGTTAAATTTAACATTTACTTTATAAAAGCATTATATAATATATAAATTTTTCAAAGGAGATAAGATGAAAGTTTCTGTTTTAGTGGCAAGTTTGCTTCTTGCTGGCTCGGTTTTTGGTTCTAGTTTAAGCGATAAGGTTTTAGATGTTAAAAATGGCGATGCGCAAAGTTATGCAAACGCAGCTTTTGAGATACGAAAAGAGGCAAGCATGATGGATAAAGAGATAAAAAAGGCGTGCGAGAGTTTTCATAACGTGATGAGAACGCAAATGTCTAGTCTTAGCAAAGATGAAGCGGTTAAATTTAAAGATGAATTTCATAAAGCTTTAGCTAATAAAATCGCTAGTTTAAAAGGCGATGAGAAGTTAAACTTTGACTTTGGAGTTTGTAAAAAGTATATGATGGGTGGTATGAAACATCACGCTATGCCAAAACAAGGAATGTGCGGCAATATGAGTAAAAATAGCATGCATAAACATCATATGGGTAAAAATATGGATAAAAACTGCCAGATGGTAAATGCAAAAACAGGCAAATGTGTAAATCAAGGCAAAATGGGAGCAAAAGATAAAAATGCACAAACATGTGGTTGTGGCATGGATGGTGCTATGAATGGCGGTATGAAAAATAACATGAAAAATAACATGAGTGGCAACATGCAAGGCAAAAATATGGATAGAAATTGCCCAATGATGGATAAATAACTTTTCCTAACAACAGCTTAACAAATTTGGCGTATGATTTTGTTAATTTAATTTTAAGGAGTAGTTGTGAAACTATCAGTTTTGTTAGTAAGCGCTTTGCTTGCAGGTTCAGTTTTTGCTGCTGATATAACTAAAGATGAAATGGGTATGAAAAAAGAAATGCCTATGAGCGAAAAGATGGAAAAGAAAATGGACGTCGCCAAAAATAGCATGCAAAAAGATATGGATGTTAAAAAAGATAAGATGATGGGTAACATAGATAAAAAATCAGATAACATGCATCAAAAAACGGACAAAACGAAAAAGAAAATAGATAGCACTAAAGAGAAAATGCATAAAAAAATTGATGGCGATATGAAAAAGCCAATGATGGAGCCAAAAAAGGCGATGTAAATTTTAAAGTAGGGTGGATATGGCGCGTATTTTAGTTTTAGAAGATGAGTTGATGCTTAATGAGATGATTTGTGACTATTTAGTCTCAAATAATTATGAGTGTGTTGGCGTTAAAAGCTACGATGAAGCGCTTGATTTAGCCTATGATCAAAATTTTGATTTATGGGTTTTTGATGTTAAAATCATAGGCGGAAACGGCTTTGAACTGCTTGATAGTTTAAGAGCGGCTTCAAAGCTAACGCCTTGTATTTTTACAACATCACTAAACAGCATAAATGACCTAAATAAAGGCTTTTTAAGTGGTTGTGATGACTATCTTAAAAAGCCATTTGAGCTTAAAGAGCTACTTTTAAGAGTGCAAAATTTAATCAAAAGAGAATTTTCACATAAAAACGAAAAAGTAGAAAATTTAGACAACAACTACACATATGACATCGCTACAAAAACGCTGAAAAAAAACGACAAACAAGTAAAACTATCTAAAAAAGAGAGCGATTTACTAGCGCTTTTTCTTAAAAATAAAAACCGCCTTATCACAAGAGAAGAGATTTACGCTCAAATTTGGGATATCGGCGAAGTTCCAAGCGAGCTAAGTTTGCGTGTTTATATAAGAAATTTGCGAATTCATCTAGGCGAAAGAATCATCTCAAAGCCAAAACTAGGCTATATATATGTGGTTTAGAAAATATGGACTCGCGATTTTTACCCTTTATATGGTAACTAGCACGATATTTTTACTAGTTTTTTGTTTTATGTATTTTAAAATCGCAACGGCTAAATTTGAGCGAGAAGTCAGCATGGAGCTTAAAACTGCCATGATGGAAATCGAGATGAGTTTTAGAAGTGGTGGCGATATAACAAATGCAAATTTAGATAAAACCGATAAAGACATTAAAGAAAATATATTTAGTTTAAATGAGAAAAAATTTATAAAACAGGAATTTACACCACTAAATTTAGAAAAAATCAGAAAGAAAAAAGCTATAAGCGGACACATTTATAAGGATAAAAGCGATATTTATTATATAGATAAAATCAAGCCACATGGTCGCGATAGGATGTTGGGAAACACCTCATCATACGAAGTTGTTTTAAAAAGCGATGGCTATAAAAAACATGTTGATGAACTTTTGCTTAAAATGGCTACGCTTTCGATGGTTTCGTTTTTTATCTTTTTTGTAATTTCGTATTTTATCGTTCAGTTATCATTTCGCCCACTTCTTGATAAAATTAACTCGCTAAATTCATTTATCACAGACACAACGCACGAGATAAACACACCTTTAAGCGTGATTTTGATGAGTATAGAACTTTTTGATGTAAATCCTAAAAAATACCTTTGTAACATAAAAACAGCTTCCAAAACACTCTCGATGCTTTATGATGACTTAGTAAAGCTAAATTTCGACTCAAGTATAAATAAAATCCAAAAGCTAAATTTAAAGAATTTGATAAGCGAAAGGGCGTTTTATTTTGAATCTATGGCAAGCGAAAAAGGGCTTAAATTTGAACTAAATTTAGATGAAGTTTTTAAAGAAACAGATGAGGTTAAATTTAGTAAAATTATAGATAATCTTATCTCAAATGCCACAAAATACAGTGATAAAAATAGCGTGATTGTTATAAATTTAGACTCTAATTCCTTGATTATACAAAACAGCGGAGAGGAAATTTTAAAAGAAAATTTAGATAAAATTTATGATAAATTCTCTCGTTTTAACAAAAGCAAAGGTGGTTTTGGCATAGGGCTTAGTTTGGTTAAAAGATACTGCGAGGATTTAGGATATAAAATCACTTGCACAAGCGAAAGCAAAATCACTAAATTTAGTATCAAATTTAACTAAAACTTTTGGATAAATTTGGCAAAAGGCGCTAAAAGCTAAAAAGTATTGCAAATTTTAATATGATTTGTGCGCGAAAAATTATTTTTTTAAAATTTAACAAACGCCATTTTTAGCTTTGTTTATATGAATTTATAGTAAAATATCCACAAAATTTACAAAAAGCGAGTTTATGGACGCACTACTACTAAACGAATACATCGGCATAGCCTCTGCCGCACTTAGTGGGTTTTTCTTTGCGGTTAAAAAAGAGTGCGATTGGCTTGGAATTTTTATAGCGGCATTTTTAACAGCACTTGGTGGGGGCATTATGCGCGATGTGCTTGTTGGAAGACCGGTTTACTCGTTTACTCACTATATGCCAGTGGTTCTTGTGATTTCAATGATGCTTTTAGCTATATTTTTAAAACTTTATAAAAAACGCCAACATTTAGAAGATAAATTTATCTTTATTTTTACCGATGCGATTGATGTTGTGAGCTTTTCGATAGTCGGTTCAATCGTATCTTTGCAGTATGGATATAATATTTTTGGCGTGGTTTTGGTTGCGTTTGCAAATGGCGTTGGTGGTGGAATTTTGCGAGATGTGCTGCTAAATGAAGTTCCATGGCTTCTTAGAACTGGGCTTTATGGAAGTATTAGCATGGCGATTGGGTTTATTTACTACTTTATGCATATGGCTGGATTTACGAATATGACGTGTGTTATGGCGCTTTTTACTTTTGGTATTATTTTTAGAATGGTTGCGTATTATAAAAAATGGCATTTGCCAACTTTAAAGGAAGATATATGAATTTTTTGATGGATACATATGCAAGAGTTGATATAGCTCTTGTAAAGGGCGAGGGCGCTAAAGTTTTTGATAGTAGTGGTAAAAATTACATAGATTTTGGTGGTGGTATCGGCGTTAGTTCGTTAGGATATGCAAACAAAAAGTTGGTAAAAACGATAGAAAAACAAGCAAAAAGTATTATTCATTCATCAAATTTATATCGTATTTTGCCTCAAGAAGAGCTTGCTAAAAAGATGAGTGAGCTGCTTGGATACGGCGTGTATGCGTTTTTTTGTAACTCTGGAGCAGAGGCAAATGAGTGTGCGATAAAGCTTGCTAGAAAGTATGGCGCGGTAAATTTTGATACTAAAAAATATGAAATTCTAACTCTTAAAAACTCATTTCATGGTCGCACAATGGCTACTTTAAAAGCAACCGGACAGGATAAATTTCATCCAGAAATGTTTGCTCCTTATATTGATGGTTTTAAATTTTATGATGGAATCGATGAAATCATAGAAAATTTAGATGAAAAAACAGTCGCCGTTATGATAGAGCTAGTTCAAGGTGAGGGTGGCGTTAAGCCGCTTGATGTGCAAAAAGTGCAAAAACTAAGCCAAATTTTAGAAGAAAAAAAGATTCTTTTAATCACAGATGAGGTTCAATGTGGCGTTTTTAGAACCGGTGAGTTTGTAACATCAAAACTTTATGGCATTAAGCCTGATATCATAACTTTTGCAAAAGGTTTAGCTGGTGGAGTGCCGATAGGCGCTTGTTTAAGCAAAGAGCAAATTTTTAGCTATGGAGATCATGGAAGCACTTTTGGTGGGAATTTTCTCTCAACTGCTGCGGCAAATACAACGCTTTATGAGTTGAGCAAATTCAAAGCTAGCGGAAAACTTGATAAAAATATAAAAAGATTTACAAAATATCTCGATAAAATGGTAGAAAATCACCCTAACATTTTTGTTAGCCGAACTGGACTTGGACTTATGCAAGGGCTTGTTGTAAAAGATAGCTTAAATTTAGATCAAATTTATAAAAAAGCTTTAGAAAACGGACTTTTAGTGCTTAAATCTGGAAGCAACATAGTTCGCTTTTTACCACCTTTGACGATAAGCAAAGATGAGATAAAAGAGGGATTTAAAAGGTTTAAAGAAACATTAAATGAAATTTAGCGAATTTTTTAACTCTTGGCTTCACGAAAACTACTATAAAAAGGGTGTAAAAGTAGGAAAAGGTGGGGATTTTTACACTTCAGTTAGCGTTGGTTCGTTTTTTGGAATTTGTATCGCTAAAAAAATACTTAGCTTAAAAGATAAATTTAGTGGCAAAATTTCTATAGTAGAAATCGGTGCAAATGAAGGATATTTGCTCGCTGATATTGTGCAAGGAATTTATACGTTTGCGCCAAATTTGCTTAGTGATTTTGAGTTTTGTATCATCGAACCGCACGAGAATTTGCAAATTTTGCAAAAAAGAACTTTTCAAGAGCGTTTTGGCGATGATGTTTTGGTTGAAATTTTTAATAGTTTAAATAAGTGTGAGTTTAAAAATGCTATTTTTATCTCAAACGAGCTAATTGACAGCTTTACTTGCGAAGTGGTTGATGATAAAAATATGCTTTTTATCGAGGATTTCAAGCCGGTATTTAAAAAAGCTGATGAAAAAACTCTAAATTTAGCCTTAAAATTTGGAATAAAAAAGGGCGAAATTCCACTAAATTTAGAAAGCTTTGTAAGTGAAATTTGCCAAAGTGCAGCTAAATTTAGTTTTATAACATTTGATTATGGCGATATGTGGGCAAGGGGCGAGTTTAGCCTTAGAATTTATAACAAACACAGCGTTTATAACTTTTTTGAATGTGAGAATTTATCGCAGTTTTTCGGTAAAAGCGATATAACTTATGATGTAAATTTTGCTGTTTTAAAAGATATATTTTTGCAAAATGATGGTGTGAAATTTGAGAAATTTTGCTCGCAAGGCAGGGCGATTTTAGACTTTGGCGCTGTTGAAGTATTAGAACTTTTACTAGAAAAAGGCGGTGAAAACGCATATAAAAATGGAGCAAATCAACTAAAACGCCTAACTCACCCAGATGAGCTTGGGAGCAGGTTTAAGATGATTGAATTTAGCAAAGGAATATGATGAGAGTAGCAGTTGATTGCGAATGCAAGTTGTTACAAAGAAGTTTAGAGCTTTTTTTAGAGCAGTATTTAGTGAGCAAAGATGAGTGTGAGTTTGTAGTAAGTGATGATAAAAACAGGAGCTATAAAAATGTGTTTTTCATAGCAGATAACTCGCCATATCTAAGCTTGCCTTTTAGTAAAGATGAGCTTATACTCGCGCTTAGCAAGTATTATTATACGCTTTTAAACTCATCAAATTTAAGCGAAAAAAAAGTCAGTTTAGAGGATAAAATTTCACGAATTTGTGATGAATTTAAAGAAAATATTATAAAAACGATAAGAGAGCATAATGGCTAAGTTATACACAACTATAAATAGTGGATTTTTAAAAGGTAAAAAGCTAGAACTTCCAAGTAGTGCTACTACAAGAAGCACAAAAGCGATAGTAAAAGGCTCATTTTTTGACTCATTTAGAGATGAGATTCGTGGGCGAGTTTTTATAGAGGTTTTTGGTGGAAGTGGAAGTATGGCAGCTGAAGCGCTTAGTAATGGCGCAAAAATGGCATATGCGATAGAAAAAGACAAAGATGCTTATACGATTTTAAGGCGAAATTTTAGCGCTTTGAGTGAGAATTTAGTAGCGATAAATGGCGATAGTTTTAAAAAAATCGATGAGCTTAAAAGCATAAAAGATGAGCTGATTATCTACATAGATCCGCCATTTAGCATTAGAAATGGGTTTGAAGATGTTTATGAAAAGGTTATAAATTTAGTGCTTAAATTTGAAGATAAAGATGTTTTTATCGTTGCGATCGAGCATATGAGCAGTGTTGAATTTAGTCAAAATATCGGTAAATTTAGCCTTTTAAAAAGTAAAAGATTTGGCACAACAACGCTAACTTACTACGTAAAATAAGGGATTTAAAAACGAAAATGAAAAATTTAAAAGAGCTTTTAGACTATCATGCAAATTTAAAAAACTCTCAAGAAAACCTTTTTAACGCAGCCGATCCACTTTGGGTAGCGAGTAAATTTAAAGAGCCAAATATCGCTTTGATTTGCGCACTTTTTGCCTATGGAAATGCAAATTTGATAGTTAAATTTTTAAATTCACTCGATTTTAGTTTGCTTGATAAAAGCGATGATGAGATAAGAAAAACGCTTAAATCCCACAAATACCGCTTTCAAAGCGTTTTGGATGTGGCTGAGATTTTTATAACTATAAAACGCCTTAAAAACGACTCAAACATCGAAGATATAGTTAGAAATGGGCTTGAAAAAGATGGCAAGATTATCGATGGAATCAGCGCTTTGTGCGAGAAAATTTACTCGCTTAATCCTTATAGAAGCGATGGTTATGAATTTTTCTTTGGAAAAGTTGTAGAAAAAAACCAAAATCGCCATATAAACGTTATAATATGTTTTTAAGATGGATGGTTAGAGATAGCGATATTGATCTTGGGCTTTTTAAAAGTATCGATAAAAAAGAGCTTTTAATCCCGCTTGATGTGCATACTCATCGCGTTTCTTTGGCTATCGGGCTAATTGAGCGAAAAAGCTATGATTTTGAGGCTGTAAGATTGCTTACAGATAAGCTAAAAGAATTTGATGAAAAAGATCCTATAAAGTATGATTTCGCGCTTTATAGGCTTGGACAAAGTGGCGAAATAAACGATATTTTAAAGGATATGTGATGGAATTTGAAATTTGGCAGTTTGGCGTATTTTTTGCAGCTGGGTTAATCGGCGGTTTTATAGATGCTATTGCTGGTGGTGGTGGTCTTATATGTTTACCGGCGCTTATGGCTATGGGAGTTCCGCCACACGCAGCACTTGCTACAAACAAGCTTCAAGGAAGTTTTGGAACATTTACCGCGACTATGAACTTTGCAAAAAAAGGCTTTATAAATTTCAAAGAGCTTTTTGTAGGCATTGTTTGCACCTTTATAGGCGCTTGTATAGGGACTGTGCTTATACTTTTTATCGATGCTAAATTCTTAAAATTCCTAATCCCAGTTTTGCTACTAGCGATTTTTATCTACACTATCTTTTCGCCAAAATTAGGGGAAGAAGATAGACAAGCAAAGCTAAGTTCAAAGACGTTTTATCTGCTTTTTGGGCTTGGACTTGGCTTTTATGATGGCTTTTTTGGACCAGGGACTGGCTCGTTTTGGACGTTTGCCTTGGTTGGATTTTTAGGACTTGGTATGAAAAAAGCAGTCGCTCAAACAAAGGCTTTTAACTTTGTTTCAAACATCGTATCTTTAGCAGTTTTTATAGTTGGTGGGCAAATTTTATGGTTGGTTGGGCTTTTAATGGCGGTTGGTCAGATAGTTGGCGGATATCTTGGTTCAAATATGGTTATCAAAAAAGATGTTAAATTTATAAAAACCATGTTTTTGACTATGGTTGGACTAACGATTCTTAAGCTTATATATGATTTTATATAGGTAAATAGGCTAAAACGGCTTTATTTAAATAAAATTTAACCTAAACTAAGGTAGAATAAGCTAAAATTTTAAATTAATTCGAGGTTTTTATGTTAAAAGATATTTTTCTGTTTGCTGGCAGTTTGATTAGTTATAATCATACTTTTATTTATATTTTTCACTTTCTTTTGATTGTAGCGATAGTGGTTATACTAGCTAAAATGGCTACAAAATCTATGCAACTTGTCCCTAGAGGCGCTCAAAATATAGTAGAGGCTTACTTAAGTGGAGTTTTATCTATAGGAAAAGATGCTATGGGAAGTTATGAGTATTCAAGAAGATATCTACCTTTGATAGCAACTTTAGGACTTATTATTTTTATAGCTAACATTGTTGGTATGATACCTGGTTTTGAGGCTCCAACTGCTAGTTTGAACCTAACTTTAGCACTTACACTTTGTGTATTTATCTACTACCATATCGAAGGTATTAGAACTCATGGATTTTTTGCTTATATGAAGCATTTTATGGGTCCAGTTGCGGTTATGGCACCTTTGATGTTTGTTATAGAGATTATTTCACACTTTTCAAGGATAGTATCTCTGTCTTTCCGTCTTTTTGGAAACATCAGAGGGGATGATTTGTTCTTGCTGGTTATGTTAACGCTTGCGCCTTGGTTTGTTCCTATGGTTCCATATGCGCTACTTACATTTATGGCGATTTTACAAACATTTATCTTTATGGTTTTAAGTTATGTATATTTAGCTGGTGCGGTTGTCATAGACGAGCACTAAGCTGATGAGATATCTGCTACATTTTTTACTTGGTGCATCTTGGGCGATTTTCGTCTTGGGTGCGCTTTTTTATATACTTTTTTTACCAAATTTAAATTTCTTTTTTATGATAGCTTGTATGGTGCCGGGTGCTTTACTTATTTTTATATTTACACTTACTTTAGAAAATATCGAGCTTAAAAAGAAAAATATCTCTTAAGTTTATCAAATTTAAAACTTTTTATTGATACAATACATAATTAAAATTTTAAAAGGATTATGATGTTTGAGACAGTTATCGGCTTAGAAGTTCACTGCCAACTAAATACAAAAACTAAAATTTTCTGTTCATGTTCTACAAGCTTTGGCGATAAGGCTAACACTCATGTTTGCCCTGTATGTTTGGCGCTTCCTGGTGCTTTGCCGGTTTTAAACAAGGCAGCGGTTTTGAAAGCTATAAGTTTTGGAACAGCGGTAAATGCAACTATAAACCAAAATTCGGTATTTGATAGAAAAAATTACTTTTATCCAGATCTTCCAAAAGCTTATCAAATTTCTCAGTTTACCATACCTATCGTTGAGCATGGCGAGCTTTTTATAAATGTTAATGGCGTTGAAAAACGCATAGGTATCACAAGAGCGCATTTAGAAGAAGATGCTGGTAAGAATAACCACGAGGACTCAAGAAGTTTAGTTGATTTAAACAGAGCTGGAACGCCTTTGCTTGAAATCGTAAGTGAGCCAGACATGAGAAGTAGCGATGAGGCGGTCGCTTATCTTAAAAAACTGCACTCGATTTTACGTTTTTTAAATATAAGCGATGCAAATATGCAAGAAGGAAGCTTTAGGTGTGATGTAAACGTCTCAATCCGCCCAAAAGGCGATGAAAAACTCTACACCAGAGTCGAAGTTAAAAACATAAATTCATTTAAATTTATCCAAAAAGCTATCGAGTATGAAGTAGAGCGTCAAGTTTCGGCGTGGGAAGATGGCAAATATGATAAAGAAGTCTTTCAAGAAACCAGACTGTTTGATGCAAGTAACGGCACGACAAGATCAATGAGAGGCAAAGAAGATAGCGCTGAGTATAGATACTTCCCAGATCCAGACTTGTTGCCAGTTTTTATAACAGATGAGATGATGAAAGACGCAACACAAATTCCAGAGCTTCCTGATCAAAAAAGAGCTAGATATATAAGCGAGTTAGGTATTAAAGAAAACGATGCTGATGTACTAATCTCAACTTATGAGAGCGCTAAGTATTTTGAAGACTTAATAAATGATAACCATGAGCCAAAACTGTGCGTTACATGGTTAAATGTCGAGCTTTTAGCGCGTTTAAAAAATGGCGCTACAATCGAAACAAGCCCAGTTGATAGCTCTAAAATGAATCAGCTTTTAACACGTATTGAAGATAAAACCATATCTCAAAAAGCGGCTAAAGATGTGCTTGACTATCTTATGGAGCGCGATGATAGCGTTGATAGCGTTATCGAAAAGCTTGGACTGAAACAAATCAGCGATGATGGCTCGATTTTAGCGGTGATTGATGATGTTTTAAATAAAAACCCAGATAAGGTAGCTGAGTATAAGAGTGGCAAAGATAAGCTTTTTGGCTTTTTTGTCGGTCAAGTGATGAAAGAGGGCAAGGGCGCGTTTAACCCTGCTAAAGTAAATGAACTACTAAAGAAGAAAATCTGATGAAAATAGCAGTTATAGGCGCTGGTAAATGGGGAGAAGCCCTTTTTAACGCATTTAGCGAAAACAACGAGTGTGTTATCACATCAAGAACTAAAAAAAATATAAAAAATTTTGTAAATTTAAAGCAAGCTTTAGAGGCTGAGTATCTTGTGTTTTCGTTATCTACGCAGATAACTGCTAGTTGGCTTAAAGAAAATTTTATCAACAAAAATCAAAAAATCCTAATCGCTTCAAAAGGAATCGATGCAAAATCTGGTAAATTTTTAAACGAAATTTTTGAAGAGTATACCGATAGTTCGAATTTAACATTTCTTTCAGGACCATCATTTGCAAGTGAGGTTATGCAAAAGCTTCCTTGCGCCGTTGTCGTAAGCTCGAAAAATACAGCATTAGCTGCCACTTTTGCATCGTTTTTTCCAAGCTACATAAAAGCGTATTGGGCGAGCGATGTTGTTGGCGCTGAAATTTGTGGTGCTTATAAAAATATAATCGCTATAGCAAGTGGGATTTGCGATGGGCTAAATTTAGGCAACAACGCAAGAGCTAGTTTGATAGCTCGTGGGCTTGTAGAGATGAGCAGGTTTGGTAAATTTTTTGGCGCGCAAGATGATACATTCTTAGGTCTTAGTGGAGCTGGAGATTTGTTTTTAACCGCTTCAAGCGCACTTTCTAGAAACTATAGAGTTGGATTTGGTTTAGCAAAAGGCAAAAGCTTAGATGAGATTTTAAGCGAACTTGGCGAGGTGGCTGAGGGTGTTTTAACCTCTAAAGCAGTCTTAAGTCTAGCCAACAAACACCAAATTTATACTCCTATCGCAACAGAAGTGGCTTTGATAATGGATGGTAAAAATCCAAAAGATAGCATGATAGATTTGCTAAGAAAAAAGTAGTTTTAAACACGCTTTAAAACTTGCACCACTTTTAAGACTTCTATATATTAAATTTAATATTTTTTATTATTAAATTTAACAGATAAAACAGACAGATAATCTAAAATAAAAGCTTAGTTGTTATGTTGATAAAACTGTTTGATAAAGCGAAGAAAATTTTTCGATATTTGGCTACCAATCTGCAGATTTAAGATTTATCATTAAGCAGGATTTGGCAAAATAATTTATATTTTATATAGCCATAAAGCTTTGATATAAATTTGACCTTTATTGAATAATGTTTTTAAAAATTCTTGTTTTATAGAGTGGCATAGCAAGAAAATTAATATAAAAATTGATAGTTAAGCACACCTTTGGCGTGTTTAACTATGACTTATTGTTTTTTTGCATAAATTATACAGTCTTAAAACGGTTTATTTTAATTAAGCTAAAATTGTCTTTGAAGTCTGCTTCTTATATCGTCATTTATTGCTTCAGAATTTTCTAAATATCTGCTTACAAACTCTTCAAATTTACTTAAAAAACTAAAGAGTTTTTCTTCCCATACTGATGAGTTTTGGTTGCTTTGGTATGTATCTTTTATATAGAGAATTTCATTTTTTAAACTCTCTACGCCAAGCTCAAATTCGCTTTTTAGCTTGCTATCTTTTAGCGTCACATCACCAAGCGTAAGCCCACGCTCAAGCTCATCTATCTCTAAAACTATAAAATCACAAAGGTTTAAATACCGACTCATATCTGGATTTTGCTCCACTTCATCAAGTTTTTTGCTAACTTTTTGAATTTGCAAATAAACTATAAATCCAACGATTAAAGCAGCTATAAACATCGCTCCTATATTAAACACTCTTTGCTCCTTTTATTCCATTTATTGTGATTAAAATCAAACTTATCCATATCATAACAAAACTTATCAACCTATAAACATCAAATTCCTCTTTGTATAAAAAGATAGCCAAAAGTGTTGTCATGGTTGGACTGATGTATTGTAAGTAACCGATGGTAGAAAGTTTTAGCTTTGTGGCTGCTGAGTTAAATGTCAATAATGGCGCTACTGTTACTATGCCAGAAATTACTAGTAAAAAGCCAATTTGGTTAAAACCAAAGCTTCCACTACCTTTAACTTGTAAAAATACGATGTAAATCAAGGCAAAAATCGCCCAAAAAAACGTCTCTATAAAAAGCCCCTCAAAAGATGGCACAGCGAGTTTTTTCTTAATAAGCCCATATATAGCAAAAAGCGCTGGAAGTAAAATAGCTATAAAAGGAATTTTACCAAGTATAAAAATCTGCAAAAGTATCGCGCATACAACGATGGCGATTGAAATTTTGCCCAAAGTCGATGGCTTTTCTTTAAAAACTATAGCGCCAAGTATTATATACATCAAAGGATTGATAAAATACCCCAAACTTGCTTCAAGAATTTGGTTAGAATTTACAGCATATATGTAAATTCCCCAGTTTACTGCGACAAAAAAACCACTTAAAACAAGCTTAAAAACAACATTTCTATCAAGAAAATATCTTTTCAAACTCATCATTTTGTTACTAAATTTAATAAACAAAAAGACAAAAATAGCTGACCAAAAAATCCTATGAGCTAAAATTTCAGTTGCATCAACATCTTTCAAAAGTTTAAAGTATATAGGGAAAATTCCCCACATAACGAAGGTTGCAACACCATAAAATAGTCCTATTTTTGTTTCGTCTTTTTCCATTTTACCCCATTTTTTTGCGATATTTTACGGCTATTTGGTTTAATATCTGCTTTAGTTTGGTTTTTTAAGATAAATTTCGCTAAACTCATAAAATTTTAACTACTAAGGAAAGAGATGACTTGGAACAGAGATTCATGGAGAAAATATAACATAAAACAACAACCAACTTATCCGAATTTATCGGAGTTAAACGCAGTTGAAGAGAAACTTTCAACTTTGCCACCACTGATATTTGCTGGAGAGGTTAGAAACCTAAAACAAGAGCTTGAAAAAGCAGTTTTGGGAAAAAGTTTTTTACTTCAAGGCGGGGATTGTGCGGAGAGTTTTTTAAACTACAGAGCAGATAGCATTAAAAATATGTTTAAAGTCATACTTCAAATGGCGATAGTTATGACATTTGCTGGTGGTTTTCCAGTGATAAAAGTAGGGCGCATAGCAGGGCAGTTTGCAAAGCCAAGAAGTAGCGATTTTGAAGAGATTGATGGGGTAACGCTTCCAAGTTATAGAGGCGATATAATAAATGGCTTTGAATTTAGCGAATCAGCAAGAGTGCCAAATCCTCAAAGAATGATAGATGCTTACTACCAAAGCGCTTCGACAATGAACCTTTTAAGGGCATTTTCGCGTGGCGGTTTGGCAAATTTAAACGAAATTCACAGATGGAATTTGGGCTTTATAAATAGAGCTGATTTAGATGAGCGGTTAAATAAGCTAGTTCATGATTTAACAGAAGCGCTAAATTTCATGGATGCGTGCGGTATAAACTCAAAAAACACTCCAAGTATAAATGAAACAGTGCTTTACACATCGCATGAAGCGCTACTTTTACCTTATGAAGAGGCTTTGACTAGGGTTGATAGTATAAGTGGGGATTGGTATGATTGTTCTGCTCATATGCTTTGGATAGGTGAACGAACAAGGGAGCTTGAAGATGCGCATGTGCATTTTTTAAGCGGGGTTAAAAACCCAATCGGCGTAAAAGTCGGACCAACAGCAAGCGCTGATGATGTGCTAAGACTAGCAGAAAAACTAAACCCGCAAAATGAAATCGGAAAGCTAAATATCATCGTTAGAATGGGTGCTGATAAGATAGGCGATAGGCTACCGCAAATTTTACGTGATGTTAAAAAAGAGGGCGTTCACATACTTTGGAGCAGTGATCCAATGCATGGAAATACCGTAAAAACGTCAAACAACTATAAAACACGCGAATTTGATAAAGTCTTAAAAGAGGTTCAAAATTTCTTTGAAATTCATAAAGCAGAGGGAACTTATCCTGGTGGCATTCATCTTGAAATGACAGGAGAAGATGTCACAGAGTGTACTGGTGGCGCATTTAATGTAACAGAAAGCACGCTTGCTAAACGCTACGAAACACAGTGTGATCCAAGGCTTAATGCAAACCAAGCGCTTGAGCTTGCATTTTTGGTAGCGGATTTGCTTAAAAACTTTAAATAGGGCGATTATGAAGCTAATAACATATAAAAATGGAAACAAATTTAGACTAGGAGTTATCGCAACTGATGGCTCTGTGTTTGATTTTAGCGAGGTTGGACTTGAGTTTTATGATATGAGTGATTTTGTTATAAACAGAAGTGAAAATGACCTTAAAAAGCTAAAAGAGCTATCTTTAAAAAGCGGTGGGCTTAGTTATGAAAAGCTTGAAAAATGCGCTGCGATTATCACTCCGCGTCAAGACATTATATGCTTAGGACTTAACTATATGGCGCATGCGGCTGAGTCGTATAAATATAAAAATAAAGAATTTGATGGCAAAAGAGAAGAGGCGGTTTACTTTTCAAAACGTGTAAATGAAGCAGTTGGCGATGGCGGTAGAATCGACCCGCACTCGAATTTAACATCAAAGCTTGATTATGAAGTCGAGCTTGGTGTTATCATAGGAAAAGATGCAAAAAATGTTAGCCAAAAAGATGCAAAAGAGTATATTTTTGGTTATACGATTATAAATGACATTAGCGCAAGAGATATCCAAAACAGACACAAACAGTGGTATTTTGGTAAAAGCCTTGACACATCAACTCCAATGGGACCTTATATAGTAACAGCCGATGAGTTAGATAGCTCAAATTTGGATATAAAATCTTTTGTAAATGGCGAACTTAGGCAAAGCTCAAACACGTCTTTGATGATATTTGATGAGAGTTTTGTTATAGCTGAACTTAGCGCTGGTATGAGTTTAAAAGCAGGAACAATCATATCTATGGGAACTCCAAGTGGCGTTGGTATGGGCTTTGAACCACCAAAATTTTTAAAAGCTGGCGATGAAGTAGTGTGCGAGATAGAAGGTATAGGAACTCTTAGAAACTATATTTGTTAAAGTAAATTTAGGTATTTTATTTAGTTTAAATTTGATATAATTTCTTAAATTTATTTAAGGAAAATGTATGAAAAAGGTAAAAAGAGTAGGCATAATAGGCGGAATGGGCTCTTTAGCTAGCGTTGATTTGTATGCTAAAGTAGTTGCCCTAACGCCTGCTAAAAAAGACCAAGATCATGTGCTGCTTACGATAGATAACAACGCAGCTATCCCTGATAGAACTGAGTTTATATTTGGCAATGGTGAAAATCCACTCCCATACCTAATAGACAGCGCAAACCGACTTAAAAACAGCGGTTGCGAGGCGATAACATTAGCTTGTAACACGGCTCACTTTTTTGCTGATGATATAGCAAAAGCTTGTGATGTTAAAATTCTAAACATCATTTCGCTTTCAGTTGAGGCTATAAAAAAGAATTTTCCAAATGCAAAAAACATAGCAGTCATAGCGACTACTGGTACTAAAAAAACTGGACTTTATGATAAAGTCTTAAAAGAAAATGGCTTTTTAAGCGTTGAGCTAGGAGAGCAAAATCAAGAAGATATCATGAAGTGCATTTATGATGGCGTAAAAGCTGGAAAAACCGCCGAGTATGCGCCACTGTTTAACCAAGTTATAGACTCAATTAGCGCTGATGTTTTCATAGCTGCTTGCACAGAGATACCGATACTTTTGCCATATCTTAAAAAAGATGTTAAATTTATCGATGCGACAGAAGAGCTTGCAAAAGGCATAGTTGAGTTTGCAAGAGCTTAAGTTTAGAAATTTACTGATTAAAAAGTGAACTTATGAAAGATAAAATCAAAAAAACAAACGCAGCAAGAGAGCTTGATAAATTTGGCGTTGAGTATGAAATTTTAACCTATGAGGTTGATTTAGAGGATTTAAGTGCAAGACACGTGGCTAAGGCAACTGGACAAAATATAACTCAAATTTATAAAACGATAGTTTGCGTTGCAAATACAAAAGAGCATATTGTAGCTTGTATAAGTGGTGAGCGCGAGCTTGATTTAAAGGCATTAAGCAAGGCAAGTGGGGTTAAAAGTTGCGAACTTGTCGCCATTAACGAACTTGAAAAGCTTACTGGATATATTAGAGGTGGATGCTCACCTCTTGCGATGAAGCGTAAATTTCGCACATTTATAGATAAAGCTGCACTTGAGTTTGACAGCATAATCATCTCTGCTGGAATACGTGGAAAACAGCTAGTGGTTGAACCAAGGGCTTTGGCAAAAGTGGTTGAAGCAGAATTTGCGGCGATTTGTCATGAAATGATATAGAAATTTAAATTTATATCAGCACGTTGGCTAAATTTTTAAACTAGAATTTAAGGCTGGTTTTTAAGCATTTGGCAAACAAAATAGTGAGTTTGTGCTTAAATTTAGTTAAATAAATACTAAAAAAGCTATTAAATTAAATTAAATGAAATTAGTACTTTATGTAAAAAATATATTTTAAGCTAAATTTAGTTTAAAAAATTATATTAAATTTGATTTTATAGCTATTTGATAAAACATCTGCAAAACTCCTTAATCAGCATATTTATTTCATTACTATATATTTTTAAAGTCAGTTTTTATAAATTTTACACGATATTTTTCGTATCTTAAAAAATATTGAATTTACAAGCTATATATAAAAACCATCGAAGAAAAAGAAATTACAACTTATTTAAGCCAAAGAAAAATACTTAAAATATAATGGATTCTAAATATCAAAGATTTTCAAATCATATATACGACTAATAAAAACACTCTTTAAATTTATATTAAAACATCATTAAAATAACATAAATTTAAAGAGCATTTAACTTCCATTGATGTAGAATTACAAGGTAAATTTCTATATAAATTTAGATAAAGGAAATACCTTGAAGTTTCTAAAAGAGATTATCGTTATTGTAGTGGTTGGTTTTTTATTTTTAGTGACAAATGACTATTATAAAAGCAAAACTAAACAATCAAATTTTGTTGTGTATCCTAATATGAAGGTTGATTCCAACTCGCCGATATCAAAGTATGTTACCCAAGAAGAAATAAATGCTTTTTCTTATGAAAACTGGGATATAGATGATGATGGCGACCATCGTAAAGAAAACGATTTGCAAAAGCAACTAAGACGCTTTTTAAAAACAAAACAAACTGTATCTGTATTAAATTTTATAAAGGATAACAACCTAAGCGTTGATATGGACATGTTATATGGATTAAGCCCTTTAATGTATTCTAGCTTTTATGATGATGAAGTAACATCTAAAGAGCTTATAAAATTAGGAGCAGATATCAATAAAAAAGATAAGTATAATCTAAGCTCACTAGCTTATGCTATAGAGAACAACTCAACTAAAACTGTAAAACTTTTATTGGATAATGGAGCTAAATTTAATGAAATAAAAACAATACAAGCTTATTTGGGTTCGCCTAATTATAATTTAATTAAAAATATTACTATCAACAAAAATAATATAGATATAAAATATGAAGCAGAATATGGTAAAAAATATATAAGAATATACGAAGACAGCAAAGGCAATGTCTCTACAGATTACTATGCTCCAGAGAGTAGTTTGTTTGAATATATAGTTTATAACAACTTTTTAGAAATAGCAAAAATGTTATTAGAAAGTGGATATAAGCCGTTTACATATAGATTTACCAATGATATAAATGATTTATTGCCTAGCAAAAAAGATGGATTTTATATAGATATTAATGATTCTAAAAATAAAAACGAAATAGATTATTTAAAAAAAGCAAACACTCATTATAATATATTAACTTACATCCCCAACTACGAACCTATGCTAGAACTTATGCTTAAATACAACGTCCCTGGACAACCTACAAAAGAGCAACTAAAAGAGGCGTATGATGAGTGTTATGAAGATAGAGCTTGGTTTTTAAACGGAGATTATGATGATTATATATACAATGCAACAAGACTTAATAAAATTATGGAAAAAGAAGGAATGAAAATAAAACAACCAATCTCTAAAATAGAGTATGATAGTAATAAAGCAAGAACCTTAAGGTATTATAATAAACACTGTACTGATAAAAACGGAACTTTTAAAGATACAAAAGCATATATAGACTATGCAAATGATTATAATAAAAACTATGCAATAGATTCTTTTATTAATAGAAACAAGAATAACCCATCTAAGGTGATTTACCTTGATAAAAACTCAAGTAAGTCTAACTCAAATTTAACAGATGAAAATAAAAATAAAAATAAAAATAAAAACGAAAATTCAAAATAACTAAATTCAAAAAGGAGTATAAGGTGGCAAATTTTGATAAAAAGAAATTTATAAAAGATAGAATTCTTTCAACTGCTGAGATAGGAAAAGGTATATTAAAAGGAGATTCACTAGATGTTGCACAGGGTTTACTTGGTAAGTTAGAGCCACTATATGAAGATATACTTAAAAATGCAAAAACAGAAGAAGAAGCTATAGAAGCCTTAAAAAAAGCTCCACCTAAAAGAATGGCTTTTGTATTTAACGGAGCTGGTATTATAGTGGATTTATTAAATATAAGTAAGATAAATGAATTTAAATTTGATATATTTGAAGGCACAAGTAAAGAAGATGGCAAAGAGCTATATTATAATGAAGAAAGAGCAGCTGGGCTGTATGCACTGAAAGTATTAGCATCAGCTGCTGTAAATTTTGTAGTTTCTAAAAATATAGTTGGTGCTATTTTTACATTTTTTGTTGATACTACAGATATATTTACAAGCAATCATTTGGTTCATATAGATTATTATGACGCAAATCCAGAAAGTGAAGCTAATCTAAATGTTCAAGAAAGAAAATACATAGTAGTAAATCCAAAAGGTGACTTTGATACCATACTTAACTCGGCTTGGAGCGGTATAAGCTCGGATATAAATAGCAATCTTAGAAGAGTGATATTTTCTATTGATGGTGGTAAATCACTAAGAAGTGATAATGTAGAGTTTATATATCACAAAAGATATAAATTAGGGAGTAAGCTAAACACCTTTGAATTTAGACAAGGAAGAGATGAGAAAAAGATAGTCTCTGTTTTAAAACGAATTGGTTATCCAATAAATAATAACAAGATAGCCCATATGACTTTCTCTAAAAATGAAGAGCCTAAACAACTCATAGCCAACTACTATGCTAACTATGGAGCAGGAGCTAGTAGTGTTATGAGTGATTTGGAATATAAAGGTAATATAGACAAATTTATAAAACTAAAACAAGCTGCCGCTTATGCCTTAGAAAACCTAAAAGGATATGCTCTAGCAGGAGATATCTCCAAAAAAGAGTATATAAACATCGAAAACTACTCTGATAACCATCTTAACGATAGAGCTAACTTCTTAAAGCTATATGTTTCAGATACACCAACTTCAAATATAAATTATACCGATGTTAAAAGAGGAATAACTATTGGTGATTTTAAATTAAACGATGATACTGTAGGTTATGAGGTTATATTTGTTGATGGAGATAAACAAGCCATAGACTTGCCAACTTATAAGAGTATATATGGCTATAGCAATGGAGATACTATAAAATATATCCAAGGTACAGCCTACATCGAATCCGGTCTTGGTTGTGATACTATAACTACAGGAGATGGTAATGATATCATCTATACAAATGCAAAAATAGATGATGGAAATGATAAAGAAGATTCTAACACTACTAATACTGTAAACTCAGGTAAAGGTAATGATAAAATATATGGCTCTAAAGGAGTTGATAACATAACTGTAGATGATGGAGTAAATGTTATATATTCTAAAGATAGTGATGATAGTGTAAATACAACCAAAGGTAAAAACACTATCTACTTAGGAGCTGGAAGTGATAGTGTAAATACAAATGGTGGAACTAATACTATCTATACAGGATTAGATAACACAAGCCAAGAAGATAAAGATAGTAAAGATGATATAAATACTATAAATTTAACTAACGGAAATAACACAGTATATGGCTCTAAAGCACAAGATATAGTAACTTCAAATGAAGCTAAAAGCGACATCTTTACTAAAGATGGAGATGATAAAGTAAGTATCAGTGGTGCAGAGTTAAACAATGTATTTACAGGAAGTGGAAATGATACTATAACTATAAATGGCGGCAAAGGGCATATAGTTTATACCCATAAAGATAGCATAGATGGCTTAGACTTAGATACTAAAGATAGTACTAACACAGTAGAGATAAATTTAGGTAAGAATACCATCTATGGTGGTAAAGGCAAGGAAAGCTTAACTATAAAAGATGGAGATAATACAGCCTATCTATATAATTATTTAAAATCAGCATAAATTCAACATCTAAATTCTCTTTAAATTTATATTAAAAAAATTATTAAAATAACATAAATTTAAAGAGCATTTAAATTCCATTGATGTAGAATTACAAGGTAAATTTCTATATAAAACAGGTATAAAACATAACTTCATAAAACAAGGACTAAATTTGAACCAAACATCTAAAAATTTTATCATAACCATAGCTGTTATATTTATAACTATACTTGCATATCTTTATAAAACCAACCAACTACCAAATTTAACCAACCAAACCAACTTCACAATCACTTCAGATACAAACGTTTCTGCTATACCAGGACTTAGTAAGTATGTAACTCAAGAAGAGGTTGATGAGTTTGGGTTTACCTACTGGGATATAGATAACAATTACACTAAGTGGATTGACCCACTTCTTTTACCGCTAAGGTCAGCCTTAAAGGACAAAAATACAACCAAAGTCTTAAACTATCTAAAAGAGCATAACCTAAGTGTAGATGTAAAGATAGAAGATGGAACAACTCCACTTATGTATTCTAGCTTTTATGATGATATAAATACAACCAAAGAGCTTATAAAACTAGGTGCAAATATCCATCAAAAGGATAAATACAAACTTAGCCCACTAGCTTATGCTATAGAGCATAACTCAACTAAGACAGCTAAGCTTTTAGTTGATAATGGAGCTAAATTTGAAGATGTTAAGGTAGTTCAAATTTACCTTCAAAGTCCCATGATAGAAAAGATAATCATAGATAATGATAATATCAATATACTCTATGATGCTAATGCTTCAAGAAAATCAAAAATCAGTGATGGAAAATCGCCTCATAATACATTTTTTTATATAGTCATGAATGGTTTTACGGAAATAGCAGAACTTGCCCTAAAGAGTGGGTATATACCAAATTGCACACAAAATAATATTTATGATGAACTTTGCTATAAGGAGTTAACTAACATCCCCAACTACGAACCTATGTTAGAACTTATGCTTAAATACAACGTCCCTGGACAACCCACAAAAGAGCAACTAAAAGAGGCGTATGAGAAATGCTATAGAGGTTATAAATTAAGATATGACTTACAACAAGACTATATAAAAAAAGGTATAGTTCAAAAAATCAAGCATTTAGAAAATTATACAAAGCATTGCTCTGATGAAAACGGAACTTTTAAAGATACAAAAGCATATATAGACTATGCAAATGATTATAATAAAAACTATGCAGTAGATTCTTTCATTAATAGAAACAAGAATAACCCATCTAAGGTGATTTACCTTGATAAAAACTCAAGTAAGTCTAACTCAAATTTAACAGATAAAAATAAAAATAAAAATAAAAACTAAAAATAAATAAATTCAAAAAGGAGTACCATATGTCAAACTTTAGTCGTTCTAACTATATAAAAGATAAAGTTCAAAAATACAGTGCAAACATAGCTGGTATAGTTAACAACTACAACGACCCTGTTGGACTTGCAAAAGAATTAACTGATTTGTTTAAAAACGCAATAGAAGATACTATCGATAAAAATGTCAAAGATGCTAGTGAAGCAGATAAGCAGTTTGCTAATATGCAGAAAAAAAGAGTTGGAATTTATATAGATGGTAAATTTACTATTATAGACCTAACTGTTTCTCAAATTCTTTTTAATAGCTTTCTTGTAGATACAAGCGGTTCTAGTATAGATGATGGAAATGATAAACTATATTTACACATAGAAAAATCAGAAATATTATATGCTATAAAAAGAACTGTAGGAAATGCTATAGATATACTAATATCAAGAACTTGGGTAGGAGCTATAGTGGCTGCTATAGTTGATATACCAAATTTAATAACTTCTAACCACACTATAGCAGTTGAATATAGAGATAAAAACTCTAATGATATAAAAGAAAGAAAATACATCCTTTATAATGCTACAGACTTTGATACATCACTAAGTAGTGAATGGAGAAATATAAGCTCGGATATGAATACTCTTGATAGAGTTATCTTTACAAGAAATGATACTCCAGTAGAGTTTATATATCATAAAGAGTATGGTCAATACAAGGGTGGAAAACTATATGATAATACCTTTGAATTTAGACAAGGAAGAGATGAGAAAAAGATAGTCTCTGTTTTAAAACGAATTGGTTATCCAATAAATAATAACAAGATAGCCCATATGACTTTCTCTAAAGGTGAAGAGCCTAAACAACTCATAGCCAACTACTATGCTAACTATGGAGCAGGAGCTAGTAGTGTTATGAGTGATTTGGAATATAAAGGTAATATAGACAAATTTATAAAACTAAAACAAGCTGCCGCTTATGCCTTAGAAAACCTAAAAGGATATGCTCTAGCAGGAGATAAGCCTATAAGCGAATATAATGATAGCTTAACAATCTACTCTGATAACCATCTTAACGATAGAGCTAACTTCTTAAAGTTAAGAGTTCAAGAACTAACTGGTTCTGCTGGAATTTATAGAAATACACACTATTATGATACAAAAGAGAATATATCTGCTGGAGATAAAAACACTATATATAATGAAAAGGTTGATAAAGTAGTGTTTATAACTGGAGATTATACGGACTCTAGGAGTTTATTTGGTAAAAAAAGATTCTATGGATATAGTGATGATAATACCATAATTAGCTCTGATGATATAGGTGTTTACATCGAATCCGGTCTTGGTTGTGATACTATAACTACAGGAGATGGTAATGATATCATCTATACAAATGCAAAAATAGATGATGGTGATGATACTCGGAACATAAAACATAAATTTAAGAATAAACTAGCTTCTTAAATTTATGTTTTATTTATATTTATTTAAGTGATGTTTTAATTATTTAGTGTTAAAATCGTATGCTTTTATATTTCAATCACAATAGGAGTTTATTTGAATAAGGATAAATTTGAATTGTTGAAAAAAGAGTACGAGGAGTTTAGAGATGAACACCACTATATGGTGCACTACTTTGATGCGACATTTTATAAATTTTATGAGCGATTTTTTTCCAAATATCGAAATTTACGCTAATGCAAATAAAATGCCAGAACTTTGTGCATTTTATTTTAGCTATACGTGGGCGGTTTGCGCTTTTGTATTAATTTGGTATATTTATAGGTTGCCGCGTATTAATAAGGATGCTAGAGAGTATTTTGGTATTGGTGAATTTAAGGGCAAGGGTATTTTTAAGGAGAAATTTATACCAGTTGCAAATGGCGGAATCAATGGTTTTGCGCTATGGGTATTTAGTATTTTATTTTTTGGTTTTGCAGTGTATATAAATTTTTCAGGTCATCTGGTTGATTCTACTATTGGCAGATGGATGTTTGATAGGTTCGGGATACTTTTGGTTGCTGTGTTCCAGAACTTAGCGGTTGTTATGGTTTTTTTTTGCCATGATATACAAAATCATCGACACAATAAACTTAAACAGATTAAAAAATATTTATAAATTATTAATATTTAAGTAGTGTTTTATTAAATTTATATATAATTATATAGTTATTTATACGGAAAATTTACAAGGTTGGTTATGAATTTATCTAAAGAAGAATTTGAAACATTACAAAAAGAATATGATGAACTTAAAGATAAAAATGATGTTAGTATCTCCTTTTTTAATTACTGTTTTTTACATATAGTGTTTTCGCTTGCGGTTTTTATTATACCTACAAATATATTGACAATTTTTCCATTCTTAAAATGTTTTACTAGCTTTATGAGTCAATATTTTCCAAATATCGAAATTTACGCTAATGCAAATAAAATGCCAGAACTTGTTGAGTTCTATTTTAGCTATTTATGGGTTGTTTGTATTATTTTATCTGTATGGTATATTTATAAGATGGCAAGCATAGCAAGAGGAGTTAAGGCATATTTTGGTGTTGGTGAATTTTCAAATAAACGTATCTTTAATGAAAAGTTTATCCCTGTTTTAGATAAGCAATATGGTAATAGTAAAGGATTATTGATGGTGTTATTAAACATATTATTTTTTGGTTTTGGATTGTATTTGGATTTTTCGGGAAATATATTAGATTCTATGCTTGGCAGATGGATGTTTGATAGGTTTGGGATATTTCTTATGGGTGCATATCAAATTATAGTGGTGTTTGGTCTTTTTGTAATGCCGTATTATATTGCAATTATGAGCATAAACTACAATAAATTTAAAAATAAATTAAAATTTAATACAAAGGAGTAAAAAATGACACAAGAGCAAAAAGAACAACAAGCAAGATTTGAAGGCATTATGAAAGGTATTATTGAAGCTACAAATGATAGAAATAAAGGTATATCTTTAGGTAAATTATCAGAACTAGGCGCATTAGCTAAATCATATTCATATGTAGATAATATGGCAACAGTTTATAAGATAGCTAACGATAAAGATAAGGCAGGAGCATTGGGTTTTGAGACTAGTAAGTTGGCTGGTATTGCCGCTGGTATAAAGCTTGGAATAAATATAGGAAAGCCTATAAAAAATGGAAGAATAAAAGCTTTTATTACATTTATTGGCGGTGCAATTGGTGCTTATATTGGTGAAAATGGTGTTAGCCATTTTGAGGCACAAATACGAAATAGTTCTAATTCTATTTTAAATCCACTTTCTTTTCTATTTAACCCATTCGACTTTAGATGGAACGGCAAAGACCCTAGTTGGTTAGAAAATTTTAAAGATTTTTGGAATCCTTTCCTAAACCCTACAATCTATGACCCATTAGTCTTAGACTTAAATGGAGATGGAGTAATCAATACTCTAACTCTACAAGATTCAAACATCCATTTCGACCATAACTCAGATAATATATCCTTTAAAACTTCTTGGGTAGATAAAGTTGATGGAATACTAGTAATAGATAAAAACAGCAATGGAATCATAGATAATGGAAATGAGTTATTTGGAAACTTTACAAATATAAATAACAATAATTTAAGTATAAATAATGGAACTAACATAAATTCAAACATTCAATCAGTTAATTTAAATATATCTACTAATCAAGATTTAGATAAAAACAAAATTAATTTAAATTCAAACAATGCAAATATAGATAATTTAACTAACAATCCAACTAATACTCCAAACTCGCAAACAAAATTTGCCTCTAATGGATTTAAAGCACTAAAAGAGTATGACTCAAACAATGATGGTATTATCGATGACAATGATAAAGAGTTTTTAAATTTAAAGATTTGGCAAGATATGAATGAAGATGCTATAACAGATAAAGGCGAGTTAAAGACACTTAATGAGCTTGGGATTAAATCTTTAAATTTGACAAACATTCAAACTATAAATAAACAATTAGATAAAGATAATACACTAGAACTAATCAGCTCTTTTACTAAATTTGATAACTCTACTCATGCTTTAGCAGATATAAATCTAAGCGTAGATACAACTAGTTCAATTCATAAAGATAATATAAATCTTACATTAGAGCAAAGCAAAGTAGCAAATGTAAAAGGATATGGGTTTTTAAGAGATTTGAATGAAGCAGCAGCCATTTCGCATGAACTAAATGGTATTTTAAATACATATTCACTATCTTCTTCTAAAAAAGCTCAACTAGAGCTTTTGCCTACTATCGTATCTTTATGGACTAAAACTTCAACTAAAGAAAGTGCTAATATAACGTTAAATAAAGCTAAGTTGTTTGATGATATAGATAGTAACGTTTTATACGATACTACATCGCTACAACATCTAACATTATCTCATATATCTACTAACCCAAGAGCCATGAGACTAACTCCATCGCAAATGAATACATACAGAAACTTTCAAATATCACAAGATATGTTAAATGAGTTTGAAACACTCAGACCAAAACTTGCTATAATAAATTCTTTTAATGGTAAATCAGTAGATAGTGTTTATATAACATCTAATAATGATTTTATAAACCTAAAAAACAGAATTAATCAAACTTATGATAGTATATTAGACTTTACTTATAAATCACTTCTAACACAGACAAGGCTAAAAAAATATATAGATTTGATTAACATTGATATTATTCAAACACCTAATCAAGATAGCGCATCGGCTACTTCAAATATAAATACTACAGAAAATATAAAATTTGAATTTAAGTTAGATTATAATGCTGCGCTAGAGCTATTTAAAAGAAATAACCAACTAAACCCCAAACAAGCCTTCATAGATTTAGCTGAGTTTATAGATCTATTTGAAAGTAAAAGTGATATAGAAGATGGGTTAGCTCTTCTTTCAAACTTTGCTATAAATGCAAAAGAACAAGGAGTCTTAAAAGAGTATCTAAACACTCTTTCTAAAGATACCGTTTTAAACCTCTCTACTCAAATAGGAACAAATAACAATGATACTCTAATAGGCTCAAACATCTTAGATGGTAAAGATAGTCTAAAAGGACTTGATGGAGATGATATACTAATAGGTGGAGTTGGAGATGATGTTTTAAATGGCGGAAAAGGAAGCGATACATATATATTTTCTAAAAACTTTGGAAATGATACTATAGATAACTATGATACCACTAATCAAATAAAAGATAGTAATTTAAATAAAAATAGCTTAAATCTAAATTCGCCAACAAGTTTAAATAATTCTTCAAATTTATTAAATAATACTTTAAATAACAATTCAAGCACTATAAATGATAGCTCTTTGAATTTAAACATTTATAATAACTCAAACTCTATCTTAGATAAAAAAATCGATACTATTAAATTTATAGATGGTATCAAACAAAAAGATGTTAGTTTTAAAAGAGACAGTCTTGATTTAGTTATAAGTGTAGATATATCAGATGATAGTAGTGCTTTATTAAATTTAACTAATCCAACCCAAACAAATACTATAAGAGTATTAAACTTCTTTAAAGATGATGCTACTTTAAACTATGTCATAGATAAGGTTGTATTCAAAGACTCAAACCAAACTCTACTACTAGAAGAGATTATAAATCAAACTATGAAATCATCACAGCATAATGATAATATAGAAGTCTTTTATAAAAACAAAGATTATACTATAAACTCACTTAGTGGGGATGATAAGATAATAACTAAAGATGGAAACGATACTATCTATTCAGAAGATGGCAATGATACTATAGATAGCGGAAGTGGAGATGACTATATAGATGGTGGAAGAGGAGATGATAATATATATGGCGGGGATGGCGATGATGTTATTATAGGTGGAAGCGGAGACGATACATTACAAGGTGGTATGGGAAGTGATAGGTATATATTCTTCAAAGATTTTGGAAATGATACAATCATAAACTTTAACCCGGACAGCAGTAAAGATAGTATTAAATTTAGTGATGGTATAGTTAAAGATAATATAGTATTTAAAAGAGATAACTTAAACTTAGTTTTTATACTAAAAGATAATGCAAACTACTTAGCTAATACTACATCAAACTCAAACATCCTTAAAAACAGTATAGCCAACTATGAAGATATAACCACAAACCAAGATATAAATAAAATAACTATAATAGACTTCTTTAGAAAGACAGGCTCAAAGCTTTATAATGCTATAAATGAGATAGAATTTAGCGATGGAAATACTATGAGTTTAAGAGATATCGCAAATCATCTAGCACTAAATGCCGATGATAGTGATAATACCATAGAGGCTTTAAGTGATGATAGTTACGTTGTAGATGCTAAAGGTGGAGATGATGTTATAGTTACAAAAGGCGGAAATGATACTTTAATAGGTGGAGCTGGCAATGACACTTTACAAGGTGGGCTTGGAAATGATACTTATATATTTGGCAAAGAGTTTGGTAAAGATGTTATCATAAACAACAACCCAAATGCTTTATCTATAGATACTATTAAATTTATAGATGGTATAAGCAAGGATGACATACTCTTTAGCATTAAAGATAATGATTTGGTTATAACTTTAAAAAACAATCAAGAAAATTTCATCACTATAAAAGAATTTTATAAACAAGAGTATGGTGTATATAATAATACAATTACTAGTATAGAATTTGATGATTTAGCTACTATGCATTTAGATGATATAAATAAAGCAATTATAGATAATAAATCTAGCGATATAGTAAAAACAATATCTTCATATGGATATGACATAGATAAAAGTGATAGTAAAGTAGGTGTTAGTATAGATTTATCAAATGGCGATGATAGTATAGTAGCAAGTAGCTTTAATGATACTATACACTCAAACAGTGGAAATGATATTATAAATGGTGGAAGTGGAGATGACTACATAAATGCAGGAGCTGGCAATGATATCATAACTGGTGGTAAGGGTAATGATAGCTTGCAAGGTGGAAAAGGAAATGATACTTATGTGTTTGGAAAAGAATTTGGTAAAGACGTTGTTATAAACTATAAAGATAGCATAAATGAGATAGATATTATTAAATTTATAGATGGCATTAGAAAAGAGGATTTGATATTTAAACAAACTAATTTGGATTTAACTATAGCTATTAAAGATACAAACGATTCTATCCTTATCCAAAATTTTTATAAAACATATACAGATAAAGCAGATTTTATTATAAATAAAATAGAATTTGATGATAAGTCGTTTTTAAATCTAAAAGATATCAATGAGCTGGCGTTTGAATTTATAGATAATGATAGCAATCTTGTATCGGTAACTACAAATGATAACTACTTAATCAATATATCTAAACTAAATAATGGCAAAGAGATATCTACGCTTGGTGGTAATGATATTATAACGGGTAGTAGTGGAGATGATATTATAAATGCAGGAGCTGGCAATGATATCATAACCGGTGGTAAAGGAAATGATACTTTACAAAGCGCAAAAGGAAATGATACCTATGTATTTGGAAAAGAATTTGGTAAAGATATTATAGTCTCTATTCGTGGTGGTGGAAATGGCGATAAAGATAAGATAAAGTTTATAGATGGTATTAGAAAAGAGGATTTATTATTTACCCAAGACAAATTAGACTTGATTATATCTTTAAAAAATAGCAACGACTCTATAGTTGTAGAAAATTTCTATAGCATATATCGTGATGAGAGTAGAAATAAAATATCTTTAATAGAATTTGATGATTTAACTACACTATCTTTAAAACGCATTAATGAACTTGCTTTGCTTGGCAGTTCTGTTGATAAGCTTGTAAATACAAATGATGATTATACTATAGATAAAACATCATCAACACTAAGCTTAAACATAGCTACTCTTAAAGGCAATGATACTATAAAAAGCGGAAGTGGCGATGATAGTATAAATGCAGGAGATGGTAACGATACTATCATGGGTGGAGTTGGAAATGATACTATAAATGGTGGAGCTGGAAATGATGTTTATGTGTTTGGTTGGGGCTTTGGACAAGATACGATTATAAATCATAAAACAAATACAAACGAAATAGATACTATAAAATTTGTTGATGGTATTAGAAAAAATGATTTGATATTTAGGCAAGATGGTTTAAATTTGATAATTTCATTAAAACATAGTAATGATTTTATTATCATTGAAAATTTCTATAAATTATATGAAGGCACATCAAAACATATAGTAGATAAAATAGAATTTGATGATAATAGCTCTTTAAATATTAAAGATATCAATGAATTAGCACTTAAATTTATTGATAACAGTTCTGATAATGTCTTAGTAACTACAAATGATAACTATGAAGTAAATTTAAATAAAGTTGAAAAAGGAAAAATCATAACCACACTAGGTGGTAACGATAATATAATTAGTAGTGATAAAAATGATACTATAAATTCAGGAAGTGGTGATGATAAGATATCTGCTAATGATGGAAATGATAAAATCTATGCCTTAAGTGGAGCTGATTATATCGATGGTGGAATGGGAGATGACTACATAGATGCCGGAAGTGGAGATGATGTACTTATAGGTGGAGCTGGTAATGATATATTACTTGGTGGAAATGGAAGTGATAGGTATGTATTTGATAAAGACTTTGGAAATGATATAGTCATTAATAAAAAAGATGATTATAGCTTTGATATTATTGAATTTATAGATAATACTACTAAAGATGATTTGATATTTAAACAAATAAATTTAGACTTAAAAATATATCATAAATCCAGCAATAGCTCTATAACTGTAAAAGAGTTTTATACTATTGATAATAATAAAGCTTTAAATACAATAGATCAAATCCTCTTTAAAGATGGATCTTATATAAATTTAAAAGAGATAAATCAGTTAGCTTTAAATCATGCAGATGATGATAGTATCAGACTAGATGTAGTTACAAATGATAATTACACTCTTAGTGCAGGAGCTAAAGATGATAGTATAACTATGCTTGGTGGAGACGATTATATAAATTCAAACGAGGGAAATGATGGGATATTTGCTGGAGCAGGAAAAGACTATATAGACTCTGGAAGTGGTGATGATTATATAGACTCTGGAAGTGGAGATGATATACTTGTAGGTGGAGCTGGTAATGATAGATTAATAGGTTCAAGTGGTGATGATATATATAGATTTTTTAAAGGCTTTGGCAAGGATACTATAATCAATCAAAAAAGCACTTTAGAAGAGATTGATACTATAGAATTTGCAGATGGAATTAAAAAAGATGATGTCATCTTTAAACAAAAAGATGATAACTTGGTTATATCTTTAAAAGATAGTGGTGATAGTATAGAGGTAATTAACTTTTTTAAAGATGTAAGTTTTACTGTAGATAGGGTTAAATTTAGTGATGGCTCGCTACTAAGTCTTAAAGATATGATATATTTAAGCTTGATTAATACAACACAAGGCGATGATAAGATATCTGTTTTACAAGATGATGATTATACTATATATGCCAAAGGTGGCAATGATACAGTTATAACTAAAGGTGGAGATGATTATATAGATGCTGGAATGGGAGATGACTATATAGATACAGGTGCTGGTGATGATATACTTATAGGTGGAAGTGGCAATGATATCTTAATAGGTGGAAGTGGTAATGATAGATATGTTTTTAATAGTGGCTTTGGAAAAGATATTATAGATAATGCTGGCTTTGGATACGATAAGATAGAATTAGATAACATAAAAGCACAAGATCTATCTTTTATCTATTATGAAAATAAAGATGAGCTAATTATAACTTTAAAAAATAGCGACGATAGTATAAGTGTTAAGAACTTTGTCAAAGAACCTATAGAGGAGATTGTTTTTAGCAATAATGAAAAACTATATAAACAAGATATTATAAATAAAGCAACTATTATAGGTAGCGATGATGAAATAGTTATGCTTAAAGATGGCATATTTAATGCAAAAACAGGAGATGATATTTATAATATAGCAAAACTAGGTATAAATGTAGTTATAGATGATAAATTTAGCATCTTTGGTATAGATAGATATAGCGGAAACAATACATTAAAATTTGGCATGGATATAGATAAAAATGACCTATCCTACAAGATAGATAAAAAAGATCTAAATATTAGCCTAAAAGATAACCCTAGTACAAATATAACTATAAAAAACTTCTTTGATAATCACTCTTTGATTGAAACTCTTAAATTTAGTGATAACTCATCTTTAAATTTAAAAGAGGTTGTATTTGATAAGTTTAAACCAGTTATTACTAGCTCTGTATTTAATCTTAATGAAGATAGTACCTTAGACTCTATCTTAAAGGTAGATAACCCACTAAATACAAATCTAACTTATGAATTAGTATCAAGTGCTTCAAACTCAACGTTTGATTTAAAAGATGATGCTAGCTTTAAACTTATTCCAAATTTAAACTTTAATGGCAAAGATAGTATAACTTTAAAAGTAACAAATGAGTATGGTATGAGTAGTACTAAAAAGATAGTATTTGATATAGCACCTATAAATGATGCTCCTATGTTTGAGTCTAAACATACTATATATGAGTTAAATGATATTAGAGATTTAAACTTTGTATTAAAAGCAGATGATATAGATAGTGATAATTTAACATTTAGTATTAAAAAAGATAGTTTAAATGGTAATTTAACTATTGGCGATAATGGAGCATTTAGTTATAAACCTAATAAGCTATTTATAGGAAAAGATAGTGCTATTATCATAGTTAGCGATACATACAATGCTATTGATGAAATCTTAGTAGAGTTTGATATAAAGGTAAGCAGCCCAGTTATAAAAACAGATATTTTAAATATAAGTGAAGATAAAAATTTAGTAGCAAATATAGATATTATAAATAAAACAAGCTCAAACCTAACCTATGAGATACTAAACTCTCCACTAAATTTAAAGGCAAATTTAGATAAAGATAATAATCTATCTTTAATACCAAATCTAAACTATAATGGAAGTGATAGTATAACCTTAAAAGTAACAAATGAGTATGGATTAAGTGATATAAAAACTATAAGCTTAGAGGTAGCACCAGTAAATGATGCTCCAGAGTTTAAAGAGTTAATAACTGCATATGAACTTAAAAACACAAGCACCATATCAAGTAGTTTCGATGCATTTGATGTTGATGGTAATAAACTTAGTTATAAGATTATTAAAGATAGTAAACATGGAGTAATAAGCTTAGATGATAGTGGAGTATTCTCCTATACAAAAGATACAAATTTTATAGGTAAAGATAGTGCTATAGTAGAAGTAAGTGATGGTAAACTAACAGCTACTAAAGAGCTTATATTTAACTCCTTAGGATACCAAGTAGATAGTAACTTAGATATAACCATACTACCAAATCAGACTATAGATACTACGCTTAAACTAAGTAACTCTTATAAAGAGGATATTAGCTTTATAAAAGATAGTGAGAATCTTATTATAAAAGATAGCGTTACAAACTCAAGTATTACATTAAAAGAGTATTTTACATCTAAACATTTGATAAAAGAGATATCTTTTAAAGATAAAACTACTGTAAATATCTCTAATGAAAATCTATCTTTAGTAGCTAAACAGTGGTGGCAAATAAATCCACAAGCTAGATTAAACACTAGTGGAGTTATAGTATCAAATACAAATAACTCAATTCTATATGGAAGTGGCAAAAACGATACAATCATATCAACTAGCACCAACTCAACCATACGCTCATATGAAGGGGATGACTTTATCTATGCTAAAGATAACAATACTATCTACTCATACTCCGGTAACGATACAATCATATCTTATAACAATGACATAGTATATGCAGGAAATGATGATGACACCTTAATATCTAAAGCAAACAACTCAACTCTACAAGGAGAAAATGGTAATGATACATATATCATAACTAAAGAAGCAACCAACACAACTATAAAAGATAAAGAGCTAATAAATTTAATAGAAGGTGGAGATGATACCTTAATACTTAAAGGAGTTAAAAAAGAAGAGATTAGCTTTAAACTAGATGGAGTATTTATGCAAGACTTAGTTATAAGATATGGAAGCGATAACAACACTACTTTAACAATCAAAAACCAAACAAACAAATATTCTCAAATAGAGACAATCAAACTAGATGATAACTCATTTATCTCAAATGAACAAATAGATAAGATAATACAACAAGTAAATGCTTATACGAGCGATAATGGTATATCAAACATAACTCACGATGAAGCAAGAAACAATCAAGCCATTATGCAAATATATGCTAGTGGATGGGGAAGTTAAGAGTTAAGAGATATAAAAGAAACAAGTAAGTAAAGAAAAGATAAAAAAGAAAGAAGTGAATCTATAAAAAAGGTAAAGAATTAAAGAGATAAACAATAAACAAAAAAAGTATAAGAGATGGCAAGAGTATATGCTAACCATCTCTTTTATTTAAACATTATCTAACTCTTTGGTTTAGATATTATATAAATTTAGAATATAGACTAATCTTTAAATATAAAAAACATCTTTAGTTTTTACTATAAAAACAAAGAATAAAGTTATTAAAGATAAATCAGAGAAAGATAAAAGAAAGAAACGAATCTATAAAAGAGATAAAGAAAAATAAAATAAGATAAAATCAAAATTAAAATTAGACACTGGATTTTAAATCTAGTGTCTTTTGCTAAAAGTATTGAATTTACAAGCTATATATAAAAACCATCGAAGAAAAAGAAATTACAACTTATTTAAGCCAAAGAAAAATACTTAAAATATAATGGATTCTAAATATCAAAGATTTTCAAATCATATATACGACTAATAAAAATTCTCTTTAAATTCATATTAAAACATCATTAAAATAACATAAATTTAAAGAGCATTTAACTTCCATTGATGTAGAATTACAAGGTAAATTTCTATATAAAAACAGGTATAAAACATAACTTTATAAAATAAGGACTAAATTTGAACCAAACATCTAAAAATTTTATCATAACCATAGCTGTTATATTTATAACTATACTTGCATATCTTTATAAAACCAACCAACTACCAAATTTAACCAACCAAACCTCTCACTTCACAATCACTTCAGACACAAACGTTTCTGCTATACCAGGACTTAGTAAGTATGTAACTCAAGAAGAGGTTGATGAGTTTGGGTTTAGCTATTCTGATATCCATTGTGATAAGGAGACAAATTCCACTCTTATACCACTAAGAAATGCACTACAAGAAAAAGACACTTATAAAGTTATAAACTTTTTAAAAGAGCATAATCTAAGTGCGGATATTAAAATGGTAGATGGAAAGACTCCTATAATGTATAGCTCTTTTTATAATGATTTAAATACAACAATGGAATTATATAAAATAGGAGCAAACCTACATATTAAAGATAGATATAAACTAAATGCTCTAGCATATGCTATAAGCATAAACTCTGCGAACACAGTTAAATTTCTACTTGATAATAATGTAGCTATGCAAGAAACCCCAGTGGTTCAAATGTATGGTGCAGGAGTAGCTAGTTTCTATAGACAGATAGATAAGATTATTATAAATAACTATGATATGCAGATAGGTTATGAAACAGGAATAACTCTGTTTAAGTGCGGAGAAGGTAGATATGGTGATGGTTTAAATCCTTTTTTATACATAGTTTATTCAAATTTATATGACACAGCAAAAGTTGTTTTAGAAAGTGGATATAAGCCAACTGAATGCAGTTGGGGTTCTAATAAATACGCAGTTGATTGCTATAAAAAGATAACAGAATATGACAACTACGAACCTATGCTAGAACTTATGCTTAAATACAACGTCCCTGGACAACCTACAAAAGAGCAGCTAAAAGAGGCGTATGATGAGTGTTATGAATTTTACTATGATAAATGTTTTTATGATTATAAAAATCAATGTAATCCAGTATTTGAAATATATCCTGAAATTTATGCTTTAAAAAATAAATATAAAATGTTTAAGAGATATTGTCCTGATAAAAATGGAACTTTTAAAGATACAAAAGAATTTATTAATTATAAAAATGCAAAAAATAGGTCTTATTCTATATCATCTATCATAGCTAGTGATATGAAAAATGTTTTTATAAAAGATAAAAATATTACGCTAGAAAATTTAATGATTGATACATATAAAAAAAGCACCAACGAAAATGAAAAAGATTTTCTTAAAACATATTATTTAAAGAATTATAAGAATGATTTTTAAGTATTTAAAAATTAAGGTGATTTACCTCGATAAACACTCAAGTAAGTCTAACTCAAATTTAACAGATGAAAATAAAAATAAAAATAAAAAATAAAACTAAAAACTAAAAATAACTAAATTCAAAAAGGAGTACTATATGTCAAACTTTAGTCGTTTAGACTATATAAAAGATAAAGTTCAAAAATACAGTGCAAACATAGCTGGTATAGTTAACAACTACAACGACCCTGTTGGACTTGCAAAAGAATTAACTGATTTGTTTAAAAACGCAATAGAAGATACTATCGATAAAAATGTCAAAGATGCTAGTGAAGCAGATAAGCAGTTTGCTAATATGCAGAAAAAAAGAGTTGGAATTTATATAGATGGTAAATTTACTATCATAGACCTAACTGTTTCTCAAATTCTTTTTAATAGCTTTCTTGTAGATACAAGTGGTTCTAGTATAGATGATGGAAATGATAAACTATATTTACACATAGAAAAATCAGAAATATTATATGCTATAAAAAGAACTGTAGGAAATGCTATAGATATACTAATATCAAGAACTTGGGTAGGAGCTATAGTGGCTGCTATAGTTGATATACCAAATTTAATAACTTCTAACCACACCATAACAGTTGAATATAGAGATAAAAACTCTAATGATATAAAAGAAAGAAAATACATCCTTTATAATGCTACAGACTTTGATACATCACTAAGTAGTGAATGGGGAAATATAAGCTTGGATATGAATACTCTTGATAGAGTTATCTTTACAAGAAATGATACTCCAGTAGAGTTTATATATCACAAAAGATATAAAAACAAAAAAGATGGTCAGTTAAACACCTTTGAATTTAGACAAGGAAGAGATGAGAAAAAGATAGTCTCTGTTTTAAAACGAATTGGTTATCCAATAAATAATAACAAGATAGCCCATATGACTTTCTCTAAAAATGAAGAGCCTAAACAACTCATAGCCAACTACTATGCTAACTATGGAGCAGGAGCTAGTAGTGTTAGAAGTGATTTAAATTTACCTAATGATACAAAAGAAAACAGAGAACTAAAACAAGCTGCCGCTTATGCCTTAGAAAACCTAAAAGGATATGCTCTAGCAGGAGATATCTCCAAAAAAGAGTATATAAACATCGAAAACTACTCTGATAACCATCTTAACGATAGAGCTAACTTCTTAAAGCTAAGAGTTCAAGAACTAACTGGTTCTGCTGGAATTTATAGAAATACACACTATTATGATACAAAAGAGAATATATCTGCTGGAGATAAAAACACTATATATAATGAAAAGGTTGATAAAGTAGTGTTTATAACTGGAGATTATACGGACTCTAGGAGTTTATTTGGTAAAAAAAGATTCTATGGATATAGTGATGATAATACCATAATTAGCTCTGATGATATAGGTGTTTACATCGAATCCGGTCTTGGTTGTGATACTATAACTACAGGAAGTGGTAATGATATCATCTATACAAATGCAAAAATAGATGATGGAAATGATAAAGAAGATTCTAACACTACTAATACTGTAAACTCAGGTAAAGGTAATGATAAAATATATGGCTCTAAAGGAGTTGATAACATAACTGTAGATGATGGAGTAAATGTTATATATTCTAAAGATAGTGATGATAGTGTAAATACAACCAAAGGTAAAAACACTATCTACTTAGGAGCTGGAAGCGATAGTGTAAATACAAATGGTGGAGAAAACACTATCTATACAGGATTAGATAACACAAGCCAAGAAGATAAAGATAGTAAAGATGATATAAATACTATAAATTTAACCAACGGAAATAACACAGTATATGGCTCTAAAGCACAAGATATAGTAACTTCAAATGAAGCTAAAAGCGACATCTTTACTAAAGATGGAGATGATAAAGTAAGTATCAGTGGTGCAGAGTTAAACAATGTATTTACAGGAAGTGGAAATGATACTATAACTATAAATGGCGGCAAAGGGCATATAGTTTATACCCATAAAGATAGCATAGATGGCTTAGACTTAGATACTAAAGATAGTACTAACACAGTAGAGATAAATTTAGGTAAAAATACCATCTATGGTGGTAAAGGCAAAGAAAGCTTAACTATAAAAGATGGAGATAATACAGCCTATCTATATAATTATTTAAAATCAGCATAAATTCAACATCTAAATTCCCTTTAAATTTAAATTTAAAAAATTATTAAAATAACATAAATTTAAAGAGCATTTAACTTCCATTGATGTAGAATTACAAGGTAAATTTCTATATAAATCAAAATATGCAAATTTAGCAGGCTTAAATTTAAAACAACAATACATCAAATTTAAGTTTTTGAAATAGATAAAAATAAATATTAAAAATTATATAAATTTACTAAAAGGAAAAAATTGAAAAAGGTATTTAAATTCTTAAGTATATTAATAATACTTTTAGTAGCTAAGCTACTATATAATGAGTATAAACTAAATCAAACCTCTCACTTCACAATCACTTCAGATACAAACGTTTCTGCTATACCAGGACTTAGTAAGTATGTAACTCAAGAAGAGGTTGATAGCTTTTCTTTTAGGTATTGGGATATAGATAACAACTATACTAAATTCTTAAAACCAGAAGTAGTTCCTCTTAGAGAATTTCTTAAAGCAAAAAATACAACCAAAGTCTTAAACTATCTAAAAGAGCATAATCTAAGTGTAGATGTAAAGATAGAAGATGGAACAACTCCACTTATGTATTCTAGCTTTTATGATGATATAAATACAACCAAAGAGCTTATAAAACTAGGTGCAAACATCCATCAAAAGGATAAATACAAACTTAGCTCACTAGCTTATGCTATAGAACACAACTCTACTAAGACAGTAAAATTATTACTTGATAATGGAGTTAAATTTGATGAAATTAAGTCTATTCAGGGATATCTTGCTTCTCCAAATTATGGGGGGATTAATGGTTTGGTTATATACGGTAATAGAGTTGATGTTCTTTATGAGCATAGCTGGATTAAATATATGGGCTCAAAAATAGGACAACCACCACTTGCATACGCAATTAGTAGAAATTTGATAGAGTTAGCTAAACTTATGCTAGAAAGTGATTACAATCCAAAAGCATATTTTAACTACGGAGATACTATAAAAACAAGTGATAATTTTAACGATATCATCTCTTATGAAGAGGAACAAAACTTAAACAAATGGCATAATGGTAACTTTAGTAGATATGATTATACACATTATGCAATATTAGAAGATATCCCCAACTACGAACCTATGTTAGAACTTATGCTTAAATACAACGTCCCTGGACAACCCACAAAAGAGCAGCTAAAAGAGGCGTATGAGAAATGCTATAGATTATATAAATGGTATAAAATAAGATGGATAGATGGAGATAAGATAAATAAAAAAAGACCATTTTATGTGGACATGCCTATAAAAAATTTAGAAAAGTACTGCACTGATGAAAACGGAACTTTTAATAATATAAAAGAGTATTTTGCATACGCAAACGAACAAAAAAAGATGGATTCTATAATATATATAAGTGACACGGATAAGGTGATTTACCTTGATAAACACTCAAGTAAGTCTAACTCAAATTTAACAGATAAAAATAAAAATGAAAACTAAAAATAAAGATAAAAATAAAAACTAAAACTAAATAAATTCAAAAAGGAGTACCATATGTCAAACTTTAGCCGTTTAGACTATATAAAAGATAAAGTTCAAAAATACAGTGCAAACATAGCTGGTATAGTTAATAACTACAACGACCCTGTTGGACTTGCAAAAGAATTAACTGATTTGTTTAAAAACGCAATAGAAGACACTATCGATAAAAATGTCAAAGATGCTAGTGAAGCAGATAAGCAGTTTGCTAATATGCAGAAAAAAAGAGTTGGAATTTATATAGATGGTAAATTTACTATTATAGACCTAACTGTTTCTCAAATTCTTTTTAATAGCTTTCTTGTAGATACAAGTGGTTCTAGTATAGATGATGGAAATGATAAACTATATTTACACATAGAAAAATCAGAAATATTATATGCTATAAAAAGAACTGTAGGAAATGCTATAGATATACTAATATCAAGAACTTGGGTAGGAGCTATAGTGGCTGCTATAGTTGATATACCAAATTTAATAACTTCTAACCACACCATAACAGTTGAATATAGAGATAAAAACTCTAATGATATAAAAGAAAGAAAATACATCCTTTATAATGCTACAGACTTTGATACATCACTAAGTAGTGAATGGAGAAATATAAGCTCGGATATGAATACTCTTGATAGAGTTATCTTTACAAGAAATGATACTCCAGTAGAGTTTATATATCACAAAAGATATAAAAACAAAAAAGATGGTCAGTTAAACACCTTTGAATTTAGACAAGGAAGAGATGAGAAAAAGATAGTCTCTGTTTTAAAACGAATTGGTTATCCAATAAATAATAACAAGATAGCCCATATGACTTTCTCTAAAGGTGAAGAGCCTAAACAACTCATAGCCAACTACTATGCTAACTATGGAGCAGGAGCTAGTAGTGTTATGAGTGATTTGGATAATAGTGATAAAGCTCTCCAACAAGCTGCCGCTTATGCCTTAGAAAACCTAAAAGGATATGCTCTAGCAGGAGATATCTCCAAAAAAGAGTATATAAACATCGAAAACTACTCTGATAACCATCTTAACGACAGAGCTAACTTCTTAAAGTTAAGAGTTCAAGAACTAACTGGTTCTGCTGGAATTTATAGAAATACACACTATTATGATACAAAAGAAAATATATCTGCTGGAGATAAAAACACTATATATAATGAAAAGGTTGATAAAGTAGTGTTTATAACTGGAGATTATACGGACTCTAGGAGTTTATTTGGTAAAAAAAGATTCTATGGATATAGTGATGATAATACCATAATTAGCTCTGATGATATAGGTGTTTACATCGAATCCGGTCTTGGTTGTGATACTATAACTACAGGAGATGGTAATGATATCATCTATACAAATGCAAAAATAGATGATGGAAATGATAAAGAAGATTCTAACACTACTAATACTGTAAACTCAGGTAAAGGTAATGATAAAATATATGGCTCTAAAGGAGTTGATAACATAACTGTAGATGATGGAGTAAATGTTATATATTCTAAAGATAGTGATGATAGTGTAAATACAACCAAAGGTAAAAACACTATCTACTTAGGAGCTGGAAGCGATAGTGTAAATACAAATGGTGGAACTAATACTATCTATACAGGATTAGATAACACAAGCCAAGAAGATAAAGATAGTAAAGATGATATAAATACTATAAATTTAACTAACGGAAATAACACAGTATATGGCTCTAAAGCACAAGATATAGTAACTTCAAATGAAGCTAAAAGCGACATCTTTACTAAAGATGGAGATGATAAAGTAAGTATCAGTGGTGCAGAGTTAAACAATGTATTTACAGGAAGTGGAAATGATACTATAGCTATAAATGGTGGCAAAGGACATATAGTTTATACCCATAAAGATAGCATAGATGGCTTAGACTTAGATACTAAAGATAGTACTAACACAGTAGAGATAAATTTAGGTAAAAATACCATCTATGGTGGTAAAGGCAAGGAAAGCTTAACTATAAAAGATGGAGATAATACAGCCTATCTATATAATTATTTAAAATCAGCATAAATTCAACATCTAAATTCCCTTTAAATTTATATTAAAAAATTATTAAAATAACATAAATTTAAAGAGCATTTAAATTCCATTGATGTAGAATTACAAGGTAAATTTCTATATAAAAACAGGTATAAAACATAACTTTATAAAATAAGGACTAAATTTGAACCAAACATCTAAAAATTTTATCATAACCATAGCTGTTATATTTATAACTATACTTGCATATCTTTATAAAACCAACCAACTACCAAATTTAACCAACCAAACCAACTTCACAATCACTTCAGATACAAACGTTTCTGCTATACCAGGACTTAGTAAGTATGTAACTCAAGAAGAGGTTGATGAGTTTGGGTTTACCTACTGGGATATAGATAACAATTACACTAAGTGGATTGACCCACTTCTTTTACCGCTAAGGTCAGCCTTAAAGGACAAAAATACAACCAAAGTCTTAAGCTATCTAAAAGAGCATAACCTAAGTGTAGATGTGAAGATAGAAGATGGAACAACTCCACTTATGTATTCTAGCTTTTATGATGATATAAACACAACCAAAGAGCTTATAAAACTAGGTGCGAATATCCATCAAAAAGATAAATACAAACTTAGCCCACTAGCTTATGCTATAGAGCATAACTCAACTAAGACAGCTAAGCTTTTAGTTGATAATGGAGCTAAATTTGAAGATGTTAAGGTAGTTCAAATTTACCTTCAAAGTCCCATGATAGAAAAGATAATCATAGATAATGATAATATCAATATACTCTATGATGCTAATGCTTCAAGAAAATCAAAAATCAGTGATGGAAAATCGCCTCATAATACATTTTTTTATATAGTCATGAATGGTTTTACGGAAATAGCAGAACTTGCCCTAAAGAGTGGGTATATACCAAATTGCACACAAAATAATATTTATGATGAACTTTGCTATAAGGAGTTAACTAACATCCCCAACTACGAACCTATGCTAGAACTTATGCTTAAATACAACGTCCCTGGACAACCTACAAAAGAGCAGCTAAAAGAGGCGTATGATGAGTGTTATGAATTTTACTATGATAAATGTTTTTATGATTATAAAAATCAATGTAATCCAGTATTTGAAATATATCCTGAAATTTATGCTTTAAAAAATAAATATAAAATGTTTAAGAGATATTGTCCTGATAAAAATGGAACTTTTAAAGATACAAAAGAATTTATTAATTATAAAAATGCAAAAAATAGGTCTTATTCTATATCATCTATCATAGCTAGTGATATGAAAAATGTTTTTATAAAAGATAAAAATATTACGCTAGAAAATTTAATGATTGATACATATAAAAAAAGCACCAACGAAAATGAAAAAGATTTTCTTAAAACATATTATTTAAAGAATTATAAGAATGATTTTTAAGTATTTAAAAATTAAGGTGATTTACCTTGATAAAAACTCAAGTAAATCTAACTCAAATTTAACAGATAAAAATAAAAATAAAAATAAAAAATAAAACTAAAAACTAAAAATAACTAAATTCAAAAAGGAGTACCATATGTCAAACTTTAGTCGTTCTAACTATATAAAAGATAAAGTTCAAAAATACAGTGCAAACATAGCTGGTATAGTTAAAAACTACAACGACCCTGTTGGACTTGCAAAAGAATTAACTGATTTGTTTAAAAACGCAATAGAAGACACTATCGATAAAAATGTCAAAGATGCTAGTGAAGCAGATAAGCAGTTTGCTAATATGCAGAAAAAAAGAGTTGGAATTTATATAGATGGTAAATTTACTATCATAGACCTAACTGTTTCTCAAATTCTTTTTAATAGCTTTCTTGTAGATACAAGTGGTTCTAGTATAGATGATGGAAATGATAAACTATATTTACACATAGAAAAATCAGAAATATTATATGCTATAAAAAGAACTGTAGGAAATGCTATAGATATACTAATATCAAGAACTTGGGTAGGAGCTATAGTGGCTGCTATAGTTGATATACCAAATTTAATAACTTCTAACCACACCATAACAGTTGAATATAGAGATAAAAACTCTAATGATATAAAAGAAAGAAAATACATCCTTTATAATGCTACAGACTTTGATACATCACTAAGTAGTGAATGGAGAAATATAAGCTCGGATATGAATACTCTTGATAGAGTTATCTTTACAAGAAATGATACTCCAGTAGAGTTTATATATCATAAGATATATAAAAGAAATGATAAGATACTAAACACCTTTGAATTCAGACAAGGAAGAGATGAGAAAAAGATAGTCTCTGTTTTAAAACGAATTGGTTATCCAATAAATAATAACAAGATAGCCCATATGACTTTCTCTAAAGGTGAAGAGCCTAAACAACTCATAGCCAACTACTATGCTAACTATGGAGCAGGAGCTAGTAGTGTTATGAGTGATTTGGAATATAAAGGTAATATAGACAAATTTATAAAACTAAAACAAGCTGCCGCTTATGCCTTAGAAAACCTAAAAGGATATGCTCTAGCAGGAGATATCTCCAAAAAAGAGTATATAAACATCGAAAACTACTCTGATAACCATCTTAACGATAGAGCTAACTTCTTAAAGCTATATGTTTCAGATACACCAACTTCAAATATAAATTATACCGATGTTAAAAGAGGAATAACTATTGGTGATTTTAAATTAAACGATGATACTGTAGGTTATGAGGTTATATTTGTTGATGGAGATAAACAAGCCATAGACTTGCCAACTTATAAGAGTATATATGGCTATAGCAATGGAGATACTATAAAATATATCCAAGGTACAGCCTACATCGAATCCGGTCTTGGTTGTGATACTATAACTACAGGAGATGGTAATGATATCATCTATACAAATGCAAAAATAGATGATGGAAATGATAAAGAAGATTCTAACACTACTAATACTGTAAACTCAGGTAAAGGTAATGATAAAATATATGGCTCTAAAGGAGTTGATAACATAACTGTAGATGATGGAGTAAATGTTATATATTCTAAAGATAGTGATGATAGTGTAAATACAACCAAAGGTAAAAACACTATCTACTTAGGAGCTGGAAGCGATAGTGTAAATACAAATGGTGGAGAAAACACTATCTATACAGGATTAGATAACACAAGCCAAGAAGATAAAGATAGTAAAGATGATATAAATACTATAAATTTAACCAACGGAAATAACACAGTATATGGCTCTAAAGCACAAGATATAGTAACTTCAAATGAAGCTAAAAGCGACATCTTTACTAAAGATGGAGATGATAAAGTAAGTATCAGTGGTGCAGAGTTAAACAATGTATTTACAGGAAGTGGAAATGATACTATAGCTATAAATGGTGGCAAAGGACATATAGTTTATACCCATAAAGATAGCATAGATGGCTTAGACTTAGATACTAAAGATAGTACTAACACAGTAGAGATAAATTTAGGTAAAAATACCATCTATGGTGGTAAAGGCAAGGAAAGCTTAACTATAAAAGATGGAGATAATACAGCCTATCTAGGAGATGGAGATAATAAAGTAAGTATCAGTGGTGGTAAAAACACTATAAGTTTAGGGATAGATAAAGATAGTGTTACTATAAGTGGTGGTAAAAACACTATCTATACAGGAGATGGAGAAGATACTATAACAGCTACTAGTGGAGATAATACCATCTACGCTGGTTTAGGAAAAGATAACATAACTACAGGAAGTGGAGATGATAAACTTTATGCAGGAGATGATAAAGACGCTGATGAGTTAAATGGCGGAAGTGGAGATGATGAATACCATGTCAGTGCTAATGATATAATAAATGATAGTGATGGTAAAGGTAGGGTATGGTTTAAACACGACAGTCCTATAACTGGTGGAATAGAAACAAAGCCAGGAAGTAAAGTATATACAGATAATAGAGGATATACATATCAACTAAATGGAAGTGAACTAAAAGTAACATATAATCTTGATAAAGATAGTATAACTATAAAAAACTACAACCAAGAACAAAACTCACTAGGTATAACTCTAACCAACAAAGTAGGCTTAAAGATAAAAGATGTCACTGAAAATGAAGGAAGTAAAAAAGCAACTATAACACTAGAGTTGATAGGAGAGATTGTAGGTGATGGTAAACTAGAGGTCTTTATGAGAAGTAGTGATATGATGCGTAGTAGAAGTGCTAGATCTAGTTTAGGTGCAATTACTTTTAAAAAAGGCGATACTACTAAGACATATAGCTATGATATCAAAGACTATGATGATTTTATAGTAAATAATGAAAAAAGAAGATTTATAACTAACTTAGTTCCGCATATCATAGATACTCCATCTGTAAAAAACAGTGTTTCATATGATTCATCTAGCAGTAAGTATGGAGAGTTAAACATAGTAGATGATGATAAGCCAGTGTATATAAATGTAAGAGGAAATAGTACTAGTGAAGCAGCTGAAATAATAAGAGGAATGGTTGGAGTAAATAGGGGACTAAAAGTAAGCGCAAACAATCAAAAAGAGTATGTAAGTCTAAACATAGGTAGTAATAAATTTAAATTTATAGGTGGTTACACACAAGATATATTTACCGCCTCAAAATGGACTGATGATGAGATAGAAGAAGAAGATAGCAAATTTTATGTAAGCCCATACCATATAAGTTCAAATGCTACAGTATACTATAAAGGTAAGGGTGCTAGATTTGCAATATTTGATGATGATAAGGATAAAGATTACCCAGATCCAGAAGATGAAACCTCTCCTTTAGTCATAGACTTAAACAAAGATGGTATAAAAACTACAAACCTAAAGAACTCTGTGTTCTTTGATCTTGATAATAATGATTTTAAAGAAAAAACAGCTTGGTTAGATAAAAATGATGCTTTTTTAGCGATAGATAAAAACAATAATGGCATAATAGATAATGCAAATGAGCTGTTTGGAAATAACACTATAATAAATTCAAACTACAACAGAAATGATAAAACACTAGATAATGGCTTTGAAGTGCTAAAAAGATTTGATACAAACAATGATGGTATTATAAATGCACTTGATATGGATTATGATAAATTGCTACTTTGGCAAGATGTAGATAAAAATGGTATAAGTACAAAAGATGAGTTATACACCCTTTCAAACAAAGCAATAAAATCAATAGACTTAAACTATAAAAATGTAAATATAGACTCTAACTCAAATACCATAAAGCAACTATCTAAAGTTAGCTTTTATGATGGTACTACAACAGATATAGCTGATGTTTGGTTTAGGGTTGAACCTAGTAAAACTATAAGTAATGCAAACGTAGAATTACCACAAAGGTTAAGAGAGTTTGTGGATATAGAAGGTGGTGGAAACTTAGAAGATTTTTTATATGTAGTAGCTAAAAACAAAGAGCTAGAAGATAGTTTAAGAAACTATGTAGAAACAACAGATGAAAAACAAAGAAAAGAAAAAGTAAATTCCCTTATATTTAAATGGGCTGGAGTAGAAGATATAGACTCTAGTAGTAGAGGAGGTATTGTTGATGCAAGAGAGTTGGCGGTGTATGAAAAGCTGATTGGTAGGCAGTTTTTACAGCTTGGAACAGATCCAAATCCAAGAGAAAATGCTTCAGCGATAATACACTCTAAATATCAAAGATTTGCAAATTATGTGTATGCATCCTTAGAGCTTGATATAGTATATAAAGGTATGATAAATACTGAATATATGAAGCTTGATAATGATACTGGAGCTTTTCACTATGATTTTAGTGGAGTAAATAAAAAATTCCAAGAATTATATGCAAATAATAAACGCGAAAGTATATCTCATATATCAACTCTTTTAAATATGATAGCAGCAAATAAACCAAATTTTAAAAAAGAGTTAGATAGCAACTATCTTATATCTTTAAAAGATAATCAAGAGCTTATGGCGCTAGCTTTTAACAGATATCAAAAAGCGCAAAATAGCGGAAGTACGCTTTATGGCACTAGTGATAGTGATTTTTTACAAAGTGCAAATGGTGATGATATCCTTGCTGGTGGTTATGGTGATGATATATATAAATTTGATACTAGCTTTGGTAAAGATAGTATATTTGATGACTTTGGAAATGATACTATAGTATTTGCAGAGGGTATAGATCCAAAGGATATAAAACTAAAAAGAAATTTAGCAAATTTAACCATAACTCACTTAGGAAAAGATTGTATTACTATAGAGAATTTCTTTGATATAGCTGGTAAAAATGGAAATGGCTCTATAGAAGGTATTAAATTTGATAAAGAAATATGGGATTTTAATAAAATATTACAAATGGCTCCATTAGAAGCTACAAGTGGTAATGATAGTCTATATCTTACAAATTTAGATGATAAATTTAATGCTATTGATGGCGATGATACTATATATGGTGGAGATGGTAATGACATTATAGATGGTGGAAGCGGAGATGATGGATTATATGCAGATGAAGGAGATGATATCCTTGTTGGTGGAGTTGGTGATGATACTCTTAGTGGAGGAGCTGGAAATGATACATATATCTTTGGTAAAAACTTTGGTAACGACACTATTATAAACAACAACACAGATAATGGCATAGATAAGATAAAATTTATAGATGGTATAAATTTAAAAGATGTTATTTTTAAACAAGTAGATAGCGATTTGTTTATAAATTTAAAAGATAAAAACAATAAAAATTCTATAAAAATTTTAGATTTTTTAGCTCCTTTAGGCAACGGAAATTTGTATAACACTATAAATATGATTGAATTTAGCGATGGTAAGCTTTTAAGTTTAAATGATATAGTAAAACAAAGTATTAAAAATACAGATGAGAGTGCAAATACTATAAGTGTTTTAAGTGATGATAGTTACGTTGTAGATGCTAAAGGTGGAGATGATGTTATAGTTACAAAAGGCGGAAATGATACTTTAATAGGTGGAGCTGGCAATGACACTTTACAAGGTGGGCTTGGAAATGATACTTATATATTTGGCAAAGAGTTTGGTAAAGATGTTATCATAAACAACAACCCAAATGCTTTATCTATAGATACTATTAAATTTATAGATGGTATAAGCAAGGATGACATACTCTTTAGCATTAAAGATAATGATTTGGTTATAACTTTAAAAAACAATCAAGAAAATTTCATCACTATAAAAGAATTTTATAAACAAGAGTATGGTGTATATAATAATACAATTACTAGTATAGAATTTGATGATTTAGCTACTATGCATTTAGATGATATAAATAAAGCAATTATAGATAATAAATCTAGCGATATAGTAAAAACAATATCTTCATATGGATATGACATAGATAAAAGTGATAGTAAAGTAGGTGTTAGTATAGATTTATCAAATGGCGATGATAGTATAGTAGCAAGTAGCTTTAATGATACTATACACTCAAACAGTGGAAATGATATTATAAATGGTGGAAGTGGAGATGACTACATAAATGCAGGAGCTGGCAATGATATCATAACTGGTGGTAAGGGTAATGATAGCTTGCAAGGTGGAAAAGGAAATGATACTTATGTGTTTGGAAAAGAATTTGGTAAAGACGTTGTTATAAACTATAAAGATAGCATAAATGAGATAGATATTATTAAATTTATAGATGGCATTAGAAAAGAGGATTTGATATTTAAACAAACTAATTTGGATTTAACTATAGCTATTAAAGATACAAACGATTCTATCCTTATCCAAAATTTTTATAAAACATATACAGATAAAGCAGATTTTATTATAAATAAAATAGAATTTGATGATAAGTCGTTTTTAAATCTAAAAGATATCAATGAGCTGGCGTTTGAATTTATAGATAATGATAGCAATCTTGTATCGGTAACTACAAATGATAACTACTTAATCAATATATCTAAACTAAATAATGGCAAAGAGATATCTACGCTTGGTGGTAATGATATTATAACGGGTAGTAGTGGAGATGATATTATAAATGCAGGAGCTGGCAATGATATCATAACCGGTGGTAAAGGAAATGATACTTTACAAAGCGCAAAAGGAAATGATACCTATGTATTTGGAAAAGAATTTGGTAAAGATATTATAGTCTCTATTCGTGGTGGTGGAAATGGCGATAAAGATAAGATAAAGTTTATAGATGGTATTAGAAAAGAGGATTTATTATTTACCCAAGACAAATTAGACTTGATTATATCTTTAAAAAATAGCAACGACTCTATAGTTGTAGAAAATTTCTATAGCATATATCGTGATGAGAGTAGAAATAAAATATCTTTAATAGAATTTGATGATTTAACTACACTATCTTTAAAACGCATTAATGAACTTGCTTTGCTTGGCAGTTCTGTTGATAAGCTTGTAAATACAAATGATGATTATACTATAGATAAAACATCATCAACACTAAGCTTAAACATAGCTACTCTTAAAGGCAATGATACTATAAAAAGCGGAAGTGGCGATGATAGTATAAATGCAGGAGATGGTAACGATACTATCATGGGTGGAGTTGGAAATGATACTATAAATGGTGGAGCTGGAAATGATGTTTATGTGTTTGGTTGGGGCTTTGGACAAGATACGATTATAAATCATAAAACAAATACAAACGAAATAGATACTATAAAATTTGTTGATGGTATTAGAAAAAATGATTTGATATTTAGGCAAGATGGTTTAAATTTGATAATTTCATTAAAACATAGTAATGATTTTATTATCATTGAAAATTTCTATAAATTATATGAAGGCACATCAAAACATATAGTAGATAAAATAGAATTTGATGATAATAGCTCTTTAAATATTAAAGATATCAATGAATTAGCACTTAAATTTATTGATAACAGTTCTGATAATGTCTTAGTAACTACAAATGATAACTATGAAGTAAATTTAAATAAAGTTGAAAAAGGAAAAATCATAACCACACTAGGTGGTAACGATAATATAATTAGTAGTGATAAAAATGATACTATAAATTCAGGAAGTGGTGATGATAAGATATCTGCTAATGATGGAAATGATAAAATCTATGCCTTAAGTGGAGCTGATTATATCGATGGTGGAATGGGAGATGACTACATAGATGCCGGAAGTGGAGATGATGTACTTATAGGTGGAGCTGGTAATGATATATTACTTGGTGGAAATGGAAGTGATAGGTATGTATTTGATAAAGACTTTGGAAATGATATAGTCATTAATAAAAAAGATGATTATAGCTTTGATATTATTGAATTTATAGATAATACTACTAAAGATGATTTGATATTTAAACAAATAAATTTAGACTTAAAAATATATCATAAATCCAGCAATAGCTCTATAACTGTAAAAGAGTTTTATACTATTGATAATAATAAAGCTTTAAATACAATAGATCAAATCCTCTTTAAAGATGGATCTTATATAAATTTAAAAGAGATAAATCAGTTAGCTTTAAATCATGCAGATGATGATAGTATCAGACTAGATGTAGTTACAAATGATAATTACACTCTTAGTGCAGGAGCTAAAGATGATAGTATAACTATGCTTGGTGGAGACGATTATATAAATTCAAACGAGGGAAATGATGGGATATTTGCTGGAGCAGGAAAAGACTATATAGACTCTGGAAGTGGTGATGATTATATAGACTCTGGAAGTGGAGATGATATACTTGTAGGTGGAGCTGGTAATGATAGATTAATAGGTTCAAGTGGTGATGATATATATAGATTTTTTAAAGGCTTTGGCAAGGATACTATAATCAATCAAAAAAGCACTTTAGAAGAGATTGATACTATAGAATTTGCAGATGGAATTAAAAAAGATGATGTCATCTTTAAACAAAAAGATGATAACTTGGTTATATCTTTAAAAGATAGTGGTGATAGTATAGAGGTAATTAACTTTTTTAAAGATGTAAGTTTTACTGTAGATAGGGTTAAATTTAGTGATGGCTCGCTACTAAGTCTTAAAGATATGATATATTTAAGCTTGATTAATACAACACAAGGCGATGATAAGATATCTGTTTTACAAGATGATGATTATACTATATATGCCAAAGGTGGCAATGATACAGTTATAACTAAAGGTGGAGATGATTATATAGATGCTGGAATGGGAGATGACTATATAGATACAGGTGCTGGTGATGATATACTTATAGGTGGAAGTGGCAATGATATCTTAATAGGTGGAAGTGGTAATGATAGATATGTTTTTAATAGTGGCTTTGGAAAAGATATTATAGATAATGCTGGCTTTGGATACGATAAGATAGAATTAGATAACATAAAAGCACAAGATCTATCTTTTATCTATTATGAAAATAAAGATGAGCTAATTATAACTTTAAAAAATAGCGACGATAGTATAAGTGTTAAGAACTTTGTCAAAGAACCTATAGAGGAGATTGTTTTTAGCAATAATGAAAAACTATATAAACAAGATATTATAAATAAAGCAACTATTATAGGTAGCGATGATGAAATAGTTATGCTTAAAGATGGCATATTTAATGCAAAAACAGGAGATGATATTTATAATATAGCAAAACTAGGTATAAATGTAGTTATAGATGATAAATTTAGCATCTTTGGTATAGATAGATATAGCGGAAACAATACATTAAAATTTGGCATGGATATAGATAAAAATGACCTATCCTACAAGATAGATAAAAAAGATCTAAATATTAGCCTAAAAGATAACCCTAGTACAAATATAACTATAAAAAACTTCTTTGATAATCACTCTTTGATTGAAACTCTTAAATTTAGTGATAACTCATCTTTAAATTTAAAAGAGGTTGTATTTGATAAGTTTAAACCAGTTATTACTAGCTCTGTATTTAATCTTAATGAAGATAGTACCTTAGACTCTATCTTAAAGGTAGATAACCCACTAAATACAAATCTAACTTATGAATTAGTATCAAGTGCTTCAAACTCAACGTTTGATTTAAAAGATGATGCTAGCTTTAAACTTATTCCAAATTTAAACTTTAATGGCAAAGATAGTATAACTTTAAAAGTAACAAATGAGTATGGTATGAGTAGTACTAAAAAGATAGTATTTGATATAGCACCTATAAATGATGCTCCTATGTTTGAGTCTAAACATACTATATATGAGTTAAATGATATTAGAGATTTAAACTTTGTATTAAAAGCAGATGATATAGATAGTGATAATTTAACATTTAGTATTAAAAAAGATAGTTTAAATGGTAATTTAACTATTGGCGATAATGGAGCATTTAGTTATAAACCTAATAAGCTATTTATAGGAAAAGATAGTGCTATTATCATAGTTAGCGATACATACAATGCTATTGATGAAATCTTAGTAGAGTTTGATATAAAGGTAAGCAGCCCAGTTATAAAAACAGATATTTTAAATATAAGTGAAGATAAAAATTTAGTAGCAAATATAGATATTATAAATAAAACAAGCTCAAACCTAACCTATGAGATACTAAACTCTCCACTAAATTTAAAGGCAAATTTAGATAAAGATAATAATCTATCTTTAATACCAAATCTAAACTATAATGGAAGTGATAGTATAACCTTAAAAGTAACAAATGAGTATGGATTAAGTGATATAAAAACTATAAGCTTAGAGGTAGCACCAGTAAATGATGCTCCAGAGTTTAAAGAGTTAATAACTGCATATGAACTTAAAAACACAAGCACCATATCAAGTAGTTTCGATGCATTTGATGTTGATGGTAATAAACTTAGTTATAAGATTATTAAAGATAGTAAACATGGAGTAATAAGCTTAGATGATAGTGGAGTATTCTCCTATACAAAAGATACAAATTTTATAGGTAAAGATAGTGCTATAGTAGAAGTAAGTGATGGTAAACTAACAGCTACTAAAGAGCTTATATTTAACTCCTTAGGATACCAAGTAGATAGTAACTTAGATATAACCATACTACCAAATCAGACTATAGATACTACGCTTAAACTAAGTAACTCTTATAAAGAGGATATTAGCTTTATAAAAGATAGTGAGAATCTTATTATAAAAGATAGCGTTACAAACTCAAGTATTACATTAAAAGAGTATTTTACATCTAAACATTTGATAAAAGAGATATCTTTTAAAGATAAAACTACTGTAAATATCTCTAATGAAAATCTATCTTTAGTAGCTAAACAGTGGTGGCAAATAAATCCACAAGCTAGATTAAACACTAGTGGAGTTATAGTATCAAATACAAATAACTCAATTCTATATGGAAGTGGCAAAAACGATACAATCATATCAACTAGCACCAACTCAACCATACGCTCATATGAAGGGGATGACTTTATCTATGCTAAAGATAACAATACTATCTACTCATACTCCGGTAACGATACAATCATATCTTATAACAATGACATAGTATATGCAGGAAATGATGATGACACCTTAATATCTAAAGCAAACAACTCAACTCTACAAGGAGAAAATGGTAATGATACATATATCATAACTAAAGAAGCAACCAACACAACTATAAAAGATAAAGAGCTAATAAATTTAATAGAAGGTGGAGATGATACCTTAATACTTCAAGGAGTTAAAAAAGAAGAGATTAGCTTTAAACTAGATGGAGTATTTATGCAAGACTTAGTTATAAGATATGGAAGCGATAACAACACTACTTTAACAATCAAAAACCAAACAAACAAATATTCTCAAATAGAGACAATCAAACTAGATGATAACTCATTTATCTCAAATGAACAAATAGATAAGATAATACAACAAGTAAATGCTTATACGAGCGATAATGGTATATCAAACATAACTCACGATGAAGCAAGAAACAATCAAGCCATTATGCAAATATATGCTAGTGGATGGGGAAGTTAAGAGTTAAGAGATATAAAAGAAACAAGTAAGTAAAGAAAAGATAAAAAAGAAAGAAGTGAATCTATAAAAGAGATAAAGAAAAATAAAATAAGATAAAATCAAAATTAAAATTAGACACTGGATTTTAAATCTAGTGTCTTTTGCTAAAAGTATTGAATTTACAAGCTATATATAAAATCTCCAGAAGTGATAATTAATCTTAATGAAATCTAAATTTAGTAAATTTAATTTATCTTTCACTGTTTTTTATATTTTAGTATTATATTTAAAATTTATTTAACCTTTTTTTTAGTAGAATAAACAAATTTAAATAAGGAGAATTTATGCTTTCGCTTTCTAATAGCTCATCAGTTGCTATTGCTATGCTTGTTATTATCGTGATTTGTATTATTATACCGATGCTTTTTCGCCGAGTTGTAGAGACAAATGAAGTCCACATCGTCCAATCTGCCGATAAAACAGTAAGTTATGGAAAAGATACTGGGAATGGCAACAGCTACTATGAGTTTCCTAGCTGGGTTCCTATCTTTGGAGTTACTAAAATAGTCTTGCCGGTTAGTGTTTTTAGTATCAAAATCGAAGATTATGAGGCGTATGATTTAGGGCGTTTACCTTTTGTTGTTGATATTACGGCGTTTTTTAGAATTTCAGACTCAAATTTAGCTGCTCAAAGGGTTAGTAGCTTTGATGAGTTAAACATCCAGCTAACAAACATCATCCAAGGCTCAATCCGTTCTATTTTATCAAGTCGCGTGCTTGAAGATATACTTCAAATTCGTTCCGAACTAGGCGAAGACTTCACAACTGCTGTAAAAGGACAGCTTGAAAGCTGGGGAATAGAGCCGGTTAAAAACATCGAACTTATGGATATAAGAGATAGCAATGGTTCGCAAGTTATCTTTAACATCATGGAAAAGAAAAAGTCTTTGATAGAAAAAGAGAGCAGAATCGAAGTCGCAAACAACCTAAAAGAGGCTCAAATCGCAGAAATCGAAGCAATTCAGGCAAAAGAGGTAAAACAGCAAGAGGCTAATAAAATCGTAGGCTTAAAAACAGTTGAAAATGAACGAGAAGTCGCTATCAGCGATGAACAAGCTAAACAACTTATCAAAGAACAGCAAAAAATCACTCAAGAAAAACAGATGGAAGTTGTCAGAGTAACAGATGTAAAGACTGCTGAGATTAAAAAACAAGTAGAAATCGTAAAAGCAGAGCAAGAACAACAAAAAATAGAAATAGATGCCCTAGCTCGTAAAAACGCCAAAATTCGCGACGCAGAGGCACAAAAAGAAAACCAAATTCTAATCGCACAAGGCGATAAAGAGCAACAATTCTTAGCAGCTGCTGCTTTGTTAGAGATGAAAGATAAAGAGTCTCAAGGTATCCATAAAATCGGCTCTGCAGAAGCCGAAGCACTTCGTTTAAAAGAGCTAGCGCCAGTTAATGCTCAAATCGAACTAGCAAGAGAAATAGGTGAAAATCAAGGATATCAAACATATCTTATCTCTATAAAACAAATCGAAGCAACTCGCGACATCGGACTTGAGCAAGCAAAAGCTCTAAGCAATGCTGATCTTAAAATCATCGCAAATGAAGGAAATATAAGTGATGGTATGAACAAAATTCAAGATGTGCTTTCAAGCAAAGGTGGAACCAATTTAGCTGCGATGTTAGAGGGGCTTTCGCAAAGTGAAATCGGCAAGCAGGTGATAGAAAAATTCGTTAAACCTAAAGACTAGCCACTTCAAATTCGCCGGTATTTAAGCAGATACTGGCGAATTCTAAGCTATGAAGTAAAATAAGTTTTAGGCTATTTTTTTGATTATTTTAGTTGGTTATCGTTTTTATCTTAAATTTTTATACTTTAAACTGTAAAAAACTAAAATATTTTTAACTATTTTTTATATAGCAATAACTGCATAAAAGTTTTTATCTATAATACCTATAGAATTATCTCTTTTAATATTAATAATTTATCTTATACATACTCCACCAAATGAAACTCAACTTTTTCTAAAAGTTCTTTTGCAAGCTCTACTTTATCGACACTAAAGACAAAAACGCCTTTGTTATCGCCAGAGTAAAAGCTGTAGCAGTAGTTGATGTTTATGCTATTTTTTGATAGAAGTTCGACTATTTTATGGAATGCTCCAACTTCATTTTGCATCAAAACACCAATCACCTTTATAACTCGCACACTAAATCCAGCTGATTTTAGCTCATTCATAGCGCGTTCATAGTCTTTTGTTATAAGACGTACAACGCCAAAGCTAGAAGTCTCAGCTATCATAATTGAATCAATCGAAACTTTAACATCGCTTAAAATTTGAGTAAGCTGTGTAAGCTCACCTGGTTTGTTTTCTAAAAATATACTTAATTGATTCATACTAGCTCCTTTTATCGATAATGCGTTTGGTTTTTGTATCGCTAACTTCGATGGTGCGTGGCTCAACTAACTTTACATTAGCATGAATGAAAAGGTTGGTTAAAAGTTGCGATGAAATTTCTTTGGTTAAATTTTCAATCGCACTCATACTATCAAAACAAAAATCATCCCCAAATTCAACCAATATATCGATTTTATCCAAATATCCCTTTTTATACACTATAACTTGATAGTTCAGACTAGTTCCTTCTATCTTTGAAAGAACATGCTCGATTTGGCTTGGGAAGACATTAACGCCATTTATGATAAGCATATCATCGCTTCGTCCAATTATCGGCATGATTTGGCGATGTGTGCGACCACAAGGGCAAATTTCAGTCTTAATCGAAGTCATATCGCCAGTTCTGTAGCGAAGTAGCGGGATGGCCTCTTTGGTTAGTGTAGTTACGACTAGTTCGCCGTTTTCTCCATCAGGTACGGCGATTCCGGTTTTTGGATTTATAATCTCAGGATAAAAGTGATCTTCAAAGATATGAAGACCATGGCTTTGTCCACAACCACCAGCAACGCCAGGGCCAATGATTTCGCTAAGTCCGTAAATATCGTGGTATTTTATCCCCCAAACATTAGCGATTTGCTTTTTTAATGCCTCGCTTGTTGGTTCAGCTCCAAAGATTCCGCATTTTAACTTAAAGTCTTTTTTAAGATCATATCCCTCAGCCTTAGCATGATCTGCTAAGTGCATAACAAAAGATGGCGTGCAAGTTATCGCAGTTGCGCCAAAATCGCGCATAAGCATAAGCTGTCTAGATGTAAAACCAGAGCTACTTGGTACAACTGCCGCGCCAACGGTTTCAGCGCCATAGTGAACGCCAAGACCACCGGTAAATAGCCCATATCCATAAGCATTATGCACAACATCGTCCTTGCCAACTCCAGCCATACTAAAAACTCGAGCCAAAACCTCACACCAAATTCGCATATCTTCTTTTGTATATCCAACAACAGTTGGCTTACCACTTGTGCCAGAGCTGCTGTGAATTCGAACAACTTCGCTTTGAGGAGTGGCAAAAAGCCCAAAAGGGTAGTGTGCTCTTAAGTCTTTTTTGGTAGTAAATGGCAGGCGACATAACTGCTCAACGCTTTTTATATCTTGCGGTTTTATGCCAAGTTGATCAAATTTAGCTTTATAAAACTCGACATTTGAGTAAATTCGCTCAAGCATTTTAGCAAATCTTGTATTTTGAACGTTTCTAAGCTCATCTTTGCTTAGTGTTTCTTCCTTTGACCAGATCATTTCTCCTCCATTGCAAGGCGTAAAATTTGAGTATTTTTGCTAGATACTTTTGGGTTAAAAATCTCTAATGAACGAGCTATCTCATCAAAACTAAATGGGAAATTCTCGACATTTTTCATAGCAACTCCAAGCATGTAAACATTTAATCCGCCGATGTCAAAATCGCCGTTTTTTGCCTTTGCAAAGGCGTCAAATTTGATGTGTTTTTGCTTGATTTTATCAAATTTATCATCGCTATTTACGACTAAAACGCCATCTTTTTGGTTTAAAAAGTGTATATAGCGAAGGGCTTCATCTTTTTCAAGTGCGATGATTAAGTCTGCGCTGTTTTCATCGATGTTTGGTGAGTAAAAATCGCCTATTTTTATCCCACACGATACTGAACCACCTCTTTGACTCATGCCGTGATTTTCTGTGCCTATACAGTTATATCCTTTAAGCGATGAAGCTATGCTTAAAAGCTTTACCAAAAACACAGCGCCTTGTCCGCCAAAACCTGTTATTAGAATTTGATACCTCATTTTTCCTCTCCTAAATCAGCCAAAACAAAGGCGTCAGTTGGACAAAGTCCATCTATACACGCTGCGCATCCAGCGCATAAAAACGGATCAATCTCGACTTTGTGATTTTCACCATAGCTCATCGGAGGGCATTTGTATTTGCTGATACAGGTATCGCACTCAACGCATTTATCACTATCAACGCTTACAAGTTTGTGTGGCAAGAGCTTGTTTGAACGCTCTTTATCAAGCACACAAAACTCTCTGATAACAGCAACTATCGGCATATCCGAGGTTTTATAAATCTCTTTTAACTCTTTCATAAAGTCAAGAGTTTTATTCATATCAGGTTTGTAAACATACTCATGACAGGTTATCCCACATCCTTCAACTATGCGTTTTATATCGATATTTTCAGGGTTTGAGCGTTCTGGTGTGGTTTGGCGACCAGTCATTGCTGCGATTGAGTTATCCATGATAAGAAGTATAAATTTATGCTTTTGATAGATTGCATTTATAAGCCCAGTAACGCCACTGTGTAAAAACGTACTATCGCCGATGGTTGAAATAACCGTTTTTTCAGGATGCGCAAGGCTAAAACCACTGGCCATAGAAACGCTTGCTCCCATACATAAAAACGAGTCAATGGCGTTTTGGTTAAGTCCAAGTGTGTAACAGCCGATGTCGCTTACATAGATAGAGTTTTTAGAGCGAAATGTCCTAGTCATCGCATAAAACACATCTCTGTGCGGACAGCCAGGACAAAGAGTAGGTGGGCGAGAGGCTATGGAATGGGCGTTAAATTTAGATGCTTGATAAGGGTTTGAATCGTTAAAAAGTCTGGCTTTTTTGAAACTTTCTATAACTTTTTCTTTGCTAAATTCGTGGATTTGATGAACGTGTCCGCTAAATTTACCAAGCAAATTTGGTGCATTTAACTGCTCTTCGATACAAGGATATGGCTCTTCAAAAATTATAACTTGTTCGTAGCTTTTACAAAGCTCATTAAGCTTATGATATGGAAGTGGATATGGCATATCTAGTTTTAAAACTTCAGCATCAAGCTTGTTTTCTTCTATAGCCTCACGCACATAAGTTGATGCGACGCCACTTGATATACAAAGCGTTTTTGCACCTTTTAGTTCTGCGATTTTTGGAGAGATGAAAGTTTGTAAGTTATAATCTCTGATTTGCTCAACTTTGTTTAAAAGTTCGCCACCTTGCACGCTTCGTGGACCTGGTGGAACACCTGCCCAGCGGTTTGTGTTTTTGATAAAATTTGCTTTTGGTGGGTTAAACTCATGATTTTCTTCAACTTCACAAATTCCTCTTGCATGACCTACTCGCATAACTGGACGAAGCATAAACGGGCTTTCAAATTTGCGAGAGATTTCAACACCAAGTTTAACAAAGTCATAAGCTTCTTGTGGAGAGGCTGGATCAAGAACTGGAATGCGGGCAAATTTGGCAAAAGTTCGGCTATCTTGCTCTGTTTGAGATGAGTAAAAGCCCGGATCATCAGCGCTGATTAGAAGCATGGCGCCAATATTTCCTATATAAGCTGAGCTCATTAGCGCGTCACTTGCGACATTTAGTCCTACTTGTTTCATTGTAGCACAGGAGTTTTTGCCACTCATTGCGTTTGCGTAAGCGACCTCATAACCAACCTTTTCGTTTGTCGCCCATTCGGCGTATGCGGTTAAATTTAGTTTATCTTTAAGTTTTTGATAGTTGGTTAAAATCTCGCTAGATGGAGTGCCTGGATATCCAGAAACGACATCCACATCAGCGTGAATCAGCCCTAATGCGATGGCTTCGTTTCCCATTAAAATTTGTTTCATTTGACTCCTTTTTTTGTGTAAAATTTGATGATTATACATAAAAATTGATTATAGGTTGCTAAGATAGGGCTTGTTTTTTGCTTTTAATGTTATGTTTGTAACTTTTTTACACGGTGGTTTTTCTTTAAATTTAAAGATGTGATAAATTTACTCAACTAAAACAGTCTTTTATAATTTTTATTTTTTTATAAATAAAATATATTTATAATTTTATAAATTTTGATAAGACAAAATGTAAATATAAATCTTTTTATCTGTAAAAACAGCTGTGAATTTATGGAAATTCTGAATTTAAAATCAATATAGTTTAATCTTTTAAAAAAGGTTTTAAGTTATTTTTTAAAATATTTTCATTTTATTTGTCGTGATAGAAATTTTTAAAGCACTTTTTAGCTGGCATTTCATGATAAAATTTTTATATAAATTTTTAAAATTTGCTAGAAAATTAGCGTTTTATTTATAAATTTTTATTTCTAAGCAGCCATTTTAGTAGTTTTAAAGATAATTAAATTTAATAATATTAAAAGATTTTAGTCAAAAGTCACAGCATAAACTAAATTTATATGCTAATAATATCGATAAATAAGCTAAATGCGCGTAGTATTTAAAAACAAACACTCTGTTTATGCCAAAAGCTGTCTGTGAAAATTTAAAATAGTTTTGTTTAAAGGTAAAACAGCAAAAGCTAATTTAAAATCAAAAAACAACAATCTTTTTAAATTTATTTTTAAGTCAAAAGAAAAAATTCTTTTGACTGCTTTAAATTTATAAACTCTCTTTTATCTCGATTGTTTTGATTTTATCGCCAGCACGGATACTATCAAGCACTTTCAAGCCATCTTCATTTACAATTTTGCCAAAAACTGTATGAACGCCATCAAGATGGGGTTGTGGGCTATGACAGACGAAAAACTGACTCCCGCCCGTATTTCTTCCAGCATGAGCCATAGATAAGCTTCCTCTTTCGTGGTGATGAGTTTGATGGTCGCATTCGCATTTTATCGCCCAACCAGGTCCACCTGTGCCGCTTCCGTTTGGACAACCGCCTTGTATAACAAAATTTGGTATAACGCGGTGGAAATTTAATCCATCATAAAAACCTGAATTTGCTAGCTCCGAGAAGTTTAACACGGTTTGTGGAGCATCATCTGGAAAAAGTTCCAAACTCATATCGCCCTTATCGGTTTTAATCACTGCAAATTTATAGCCTTTTAAGGCTTCGCTATTTATATCGTATGATTTGATAACATCTCTCATTTTAATCCTTTTATTAAGTTATTCTATATTTGTGTAAACTGCTTGAACATCATCGTCATCTTCGAGTTTGTCGATAAGTTTTTCGATATCTTCAAGTTCGCTATCGCTAAATTCTTGTTTGTTGTTTGGGATAAATTTTAAATTTGCACTTATAAGCTCAAGTCCAAGCTCTTCAACGCCGCGATTTAGCTCGCCAAAGCTCTCATACTCACCGTAAATCACGACATTTCCCTCATGCTCATCATCAGCTTCATTTACCTCGATATCAGTCATTCCAAAGTCAATCATCGTAAGCTCAAGCTCTTCGATATCCATTTTTGGAGTCTTTACCTCAAAAACAGCCTTGCGCGAAAACATAAAACTAAGACTTCCAGTTGGCAAAAACTCTCCACCATTTTTACTAAAATACGCCTTTACATTTGCAACTGTTCTAGTTGGATTATCTGTGGCACACTCAACGATGATAAGTGCGCCATGAGGACCTTTGCCGTCGTAATGAATAGTTTTGATATCGCTACTATCTTTGCCATTTGCCCTTTTTATCGCAGCGTCAATGTTGTCTTTTGGCATATTTTGTGCTTTTGCAGTCATGATTGCGGTGCGAAGTTTTGGGTTCATATCAGGATCGGTGCCACCTTCTTTAGCAGCTACTGTTATCGCTTTTCCAAGTTTTGGAAAAAGTTTACTCATCTTTCCCCATCTTGCCTCTTTTGAGGCTCGTCTGTATTCAAACGCTCGTCCCATAAATTTCCTTAAATTTAGTTTTAAAATCCATGATTATAGCAAATCAAGGCTTAAAATTCTAAAATTTGAGTTATAATCAACCAAAAATAGGAGAATTTTATGGTACAAAAAGCAAATTTAGATGATGGAAAAAGTGTTATTAACTTGCTTGCTTTGGCGATGGAAAGTGCGCTTTTTGCCTTTGGAAGCAGTGATGAAAAGATAGCAAAAACGATTTTTTGTGAGCTGTTTAAAAAAGATGATACTAAATTTAGCCACAACAACATTTTTGTTAAAAAGTTAGATGGTAAAGTTGTTGGAGCGATTTGCTTTTGTAGGACTGATAAAGAAGATGAGCTTTTAAAAATAGGCGAAAAATATATAAACGCGCTTGGTTTTACTAGTTCGTTAAAGGTCGAAGGATGTGGCAAGAGCCTATATATCGATAGTTTAGCCGTTGATGAAGAATATAGACATAAAGGCATAGCAAAAGAGCTGATAGATGAAGTTTGCAACGAAGCAAAAAGGCTTTCATTAAGCGAAGTTTCGCTTTTGGTTAGTTTACAAAAGCCCATTACTCAGAGTTATTATGAAAAACTTGGTTTTAAGTGCGAGAGTGAGCTTTGGCTTTATGGCGAAAAGTATAGATATATGATAAAAACAGTTTAATCTTTAGTTTTGATTTAGTTATTAAGTAATTTAAATTTGTGGTGTAAAATGCGTGAAATTTAATTTTAAAGGATTGAAGATGAAATTTAAAGTAAACAACATAAATTGCGAGCATTGTGCAAATACAATCAAAAAAGCGTTAAGAGATGATTTTGGCGATATACAAGTCGATGTTACTACTAAAGAAGTTAGCCTAAAATTAGATGAAAAAGATGTTGAAAATTTTAAATCCGAAATGGATGATTTAGGTTTTGAAGTAGTAGAAAGACTAGACTAAAATGTCGCAAAAAATCAAATTTAACATAGTTGGCATGACATGTGTCAACTGCTCAAATGCCATAGAGCGGGTTACTAAAAAAATCGATGGAGTCAATGACGCAAATGTCAGCTTCACCTCTTCTTTGGGTGAATTTGATGTAGAAAACGAAAGCGTTGTAAACTCTATAAAAGCAAAAATTCAAAAGCTCGGATATGAGATAGCAACTGATTATGAAGAGCTTGAAAGCAAAAAGCAAAAAGCGCTTAAAGCTTTTAGAAACAAGCTTATACTTGCTGCTATTTTAACAGCTGTTATCATGTATTTTCATATGTTTTATCATCATGGAAAGTTAAGTTCTAGCATTCAGTTTATCTTAACTTTTGTTGTTGTTTTTTACTGTGGAAAAAGCTTTTTTATCCATGGATACGGCGCTTTACGAAACAAAAATTTTGATATGAATGTGCTTGTTTCACTAGGAACGCTAACGGCGTTTTTATACTCTAGCTTTATATTTTTCTTTCCAAATTTAGTCGATGCAAAATTTGCTTATGTCTACTTTGAGTCCGCTGCTATGATAGTTACTTTTATACTTTTTGGTAAGTTTTTAGAAGAGAATTCAAAACTTAAAGCAAATGACTATATAAAATCTTTGTTAAATTTAACACCTAAAATGGCGCTTTTGCTTAAAAAAGATGGAACAAGTGAGGAAATTTTAGCTGATAAACTTCAAATCGGCGATATAGTCATGGTAAAAAGCGGTATGACGCTTCCTTGCGATGGCGTTGTAGTCGGCGGTGGCGCTGAGGTTGATACATCGGTTTTAACTGGAGAAAGTCTGCCTATATATAAAAAAATCGGCGATATGGTAAATGCTGGGTGTGTTAATACAAATGGCTACTTAAATGTAAAAGTTATAACTTCAAAACACGAAACCTTGCTTGCTCGTATAACAAAGCTTTTAAGCGAAGCAGGGGCTAAAAAGATGCCTATATCAAAGCTTGCTGATAGGGTTGCAAACATCTTTGTGCCAAGCGTTATCGTTATCGCGGTTTTGACTTTTGTTATTTGGGCGATTTGTGGAAATCCATACTATGGTATGATGACAGCTATCGCCGTGCTTGTGATATCGTGTCCTTGCGCTCTTGGTCTTGCAACGCCTATAGCGATAGTTTGTGCGCTTTCAAATTCAGCTAAAAATGGAATGTTAGTTAAAAACCCAGAAGTTATGGAAATTTTAAAAGATGTTAAAACGGTTGTTTTTGATAAAACTGGGACTCTAACAAAGGGCGAAATTTCAGTATATAAGACAAATTTAGATAAGGAAAATCTTTTAAAAATAGCAAACGCAGAGCTTTTAAGCGAACATCTTATATCAAAAGCGGTTGTTAAATTTGCTATTGATAGTGGGCTAAGCCTATCAAAAAGTAGTGATAAATTTGAAAACATAGTTGGCAAAGGTATAAAAGTCGCTGATGGTAAAATTTTAGTCGGTAGTGAAAAACTGCTCAATGAAAACGCTATATTTTTAACACAAAATCAAAAGAGCGAATTTGAAGAGTTTTTAGCAAATGGTTTTGGTGTTATTTTAGCTGTAATTGATGGCGAATATGTCGGATACATCGCGCTTAGCGACAGTGTTAGAGATAGTTCAAAAAGCCTTATAAATGAGCTTCGTGAAAAGGGCGTGACTTCTGTTATGCTAACTGGAGATAACGAAAAGGTGGCTAAATTTATAGCTTCAAGTTTAGGCATAGACAAAGTTCATTTTAATGTGCTTCCGCAAGAAAAATTAAGCATTATACAAGAGTATCAAAAAGGCTCAAAAGTGATTTTTGTAGGCGATGGGGTAAATGACGCATTATCACTAAAGGGCGCAGACTGCGGTATCGCTATGAATAGTGGAAGCGATATAGCAAAGGGTGCGGGGGATATTTTGCTAGTAAATAACAACCTAAATTCAGTATCAAAACTGATAAATTTATCAGAAAAAACGATGAATGTTATAAAGCAAAATTTGTTTTGGGCGTTTTTTTACAACATCATCTGTATCCCAATAGCCGCTGGAGTGCTATATCCTAGCTTTGGAGTGCTGCTAAATCCAGCTTATGCTGCACTTGCTATGAGTTTTAGTTCAGTTACTGTCGTGCTAAACTCGCTTAGACTTAAATTTGGGCGCATTTAAAACAGATAAATTCAATACAAATAATCTATTTGTATTGAATTTAAAAACTACTTTCTGTTTTGTGTAATTATGTATCAATTTTGTTTTAAATAACTAAATTTTATTCTAAGATTAAAAAACTATTTTTTATGATAGTTATGCGAAAGACTTTTGCTTTTAAATGCATAATCAATGGCTAGTTTACTATAACGTTTGTATAAAGCACTATCTTTTTTTATTGCTCCAAGGTCTCCGGTTTGATAGATAGTGGCTAAATTTAAACAACCTTGTCTATCTTCTAAATCACAAGCTTTTTTACTTAGATTAAAGTATGCTTCTTCGTTTTTCTCTGAATCAAAAATGAGCAAAGCAAGTAAAGCACAACCATATCCATCGTTTAAATCACAAGCTTGTTGATAAAGTTCTCTAGCTTTTTTGTAATTATACGTTTCCTTGTCATAGCTATATGGTCTAGCATCATAAAAATGCATACTAAGCAAGGTGCATCCAAAGGCTTCATTTAAGTTACAAGCTTTTTCAAAGAGACTTTTTGCTTTATTTTTATCTGGATTCTTTTCAAAAGTCATAATATATTCACCCAAATAGTAGCAATCTTTTGCAACATTTTTATTACAACTTTTTTCTAAAAACTTCGAGTTTTTAACGGTTGAAATACCATCTATTGCACGTATTTTTATATATTCTGGCTCTTTTAAAAATTGATTATATATAACTGTGCCACCAACTACAAGAAGAATAAAAACGATAATTTTTTTCATAGTAAATCTTTAATTTAAATTTTATGAAATTTAGCGATTTTAAATTACATTTAGGAAACAAAATTGTTTAAATTTATCTAAGCTAAAATTACTAAATTTTACTTAAATTTACTTACATCAACGCCTTCTAAGCTTAGCAAAAAACGTTTGATTTCTAGCCCATTTGTACCATCTCCGCCACTATATCCGCCAAATCCATTTTTCCCAACGACTCTGTGGCAAGGGATGATAATTGGAATGCTATTTTTAGCATTTGCGCTTCCTACGGCTCTGCATGCCTTAACTTTGCCGATTTTAGTGGCGATATCTTTGTAAGAACAAATTTGCCCATAAGGAATTTCTAAAAGCGCTTTATAGACATCTTGTTGAAATTTAGTCCCTTTTATATAAATTTTTGTTTTAAACTCTTTTAAATTTCCTTTAAAATACTCTTCAAGTTCGCTTAAGCATAACTTTAAGTTTTGATTTTTAAATTCGCTTTTTCTATACTCTTTGACAAAATTTATCTCACAAATCCCCATTTCATCGCCTTTTATCTCAAGTATACAAAATGGCATTTTTAAATACACAGTTTCCATAAACGACCTTTTTTAAAATTTTCTTAATATATCAAATTTAAACATAAACTTATTTTAATATTTGGTTACAACTGATAGAATTACAAAGATATTTTATTTTAAGGATAGAAAGATGAGTTTTTTTACAGAGTATGAGAAACACGCAAAAGAGCGAACAGCTCTTGGTATCCCACCGCTTCCGTTAAATGCAGATCAGACTGAGCAAGTCTGTAAGTTGCTTAAAAATGGCGATTCGCGTTCAGATGAGTTAGTAAATTTACTAGAAACTCGCGTAAATCCAGGTGTTGATGATGCTGCAAAGGTCAAAGCTGAGTTTTTAAACGAGATTTTAAATCATGGGTTAAAAGTTGAGTCTATAAGCAAAGAAAAAGCAATTTCTATGCTTAAAACCATGCTTGGCGGATACAATGTCATAGTCTTAATCGCATGTTTAAAAAGTAGCGATGAGAGCGTTGCAAAAGAGGCTAGTGAGGCGTTAAAAGATATAATTTTTGTGCATGATTATTTTAATGATGTAGCAGAACTTTCTAAAACAAACAAATTTGCCCTCGATGTGCTAAATTCGTGGGCTAAGGCAGAGTGGTTTATAAAAAAACCAGCTATTAAAGAAAAAATCGAAGCTGTAGTTTTTAAAGTCCCAGGAGAGACAAATACAGATGATTTAAGCCCTGCAAGCGAGGCATTTAGCCGTTCAGACATACCACTTCACGCACTAGCAATGCTTGGAAAAAGACAAGAAAATGCACTAGCTGACATTCAAAGACTTAGAAAAACAGGCAAAAGTGTTGCTTATGTAGGCGATGTGGTTGGAACTGGAAGTAGTCGAAAAAGCGGTATAAACTCGATTCAATGGCATATGGGTGAAGAGATTGATGGTGTGCCAAACAAAAAAACAGGCGGTATTATCATAGGTTCAACAATCGCTCCTATTTTCTTTAACACAGCCGAAGATAGCGGTGCGTTGCCAATAATTGCCAATGTCGATGGGCTTGAAATGGGCGATGAGATTGAAATTTATCCATATAAAGGCGAGATTGTAAAAAACGGAAAAGTTATATCTTTTAGTCTTACACCAAACACAATCAGCGATGAAGTTAGAGCTGGTGGGCGAATTCCACTTATCATCGGTCGCTCTCTTGCGCAAAAAGCTAGAGAGGCGCTAAATTTAGGTGCTGAAGATATCTTTACCAAACCAGAACAACCAGCAAGTAGCGCAAACGAAGGCTATACTCTAGCTCAAAAAATGGTAGGAAGAGCTTGTGGTGTTGGGGGCGTAAGAGCCGGTATGTATGTCGAGCCAATCACGCTAACTGTAGGCTCGCAAGACACAACAGGACCTATGACAAGAGATGAAATTAAAGAGCTTGCAAGCTTAGGCTTTGGCGCTGATTTTGTTCTTCAAAGCTTTTGTCATACAGCAGCATATCCAAAACCAAGCGATGCGATTTTACATAAAACTTTGCCAAATTTTATGAGTAGTCGTGGTGGCGTAGCACTTCGCCCAGGAGATGGTGTAATCCACTCATGGCTTAACAGAATGGTACTTCCTGATACAGTCGGCACTGGAGGAGATTCGCACACTAGATTTCCAATCGGCATAAGTTTTCCAGCTGGTTCTGGACTTGTTGCGTTTGCTGCGGTTTTAGGTGCAATGCCACTTAATATGCCAGAGTCGATTTTAGTCAGATTTAAAGGCCAGATGCAACCAGGAATCACGCTAAGAGATTTGGTAAATGCGATACCTTATTACGCCATTAAAATGGGACTTTTAACAGTTGAAAAGAAAAACAAAAAGAATATTTTTGCAGGAAAAGTACTTGAAATCGAGGGTTTGAGTGATCTTAAGGTCGAGCAAGCATTTGAGCTAAGTGATGCTTCAGCTGAAAGAAGCGCAGCAGCGTGCGCCGTCGCACTTAATAAAGAGCCGGTTATCGAATATATTAAATCAAACATAGTTTTAATCGATGCTATGGTAAAAGATGGCTATGAATGCTCTAAAACGCTACTTCGCCGTAAAGAAAAGATGGAAAAATGGTTAGAAAATCCAACTCTTTTAAAAGCCGATAAAAACGCAAAATACTCTCAAATCATCGAAATTGATATGAATGAGATAAAAGAGCCGATTTTGGCATGTCCAAACGATCCTGATGATGTGGCGACTTTGAGTGAAATTTTGGCTGATTCAAATCGCCCTAAAAACATAGATGAAGTTTTTGTTGGAAGCTGTATGACAAATATCGGGCATTACAGAGCTTTAGGTGAAGTTTTAAAAGGCGAGGGTCAAGTGCCGGTTCGCTTGTGGGTCGTGCCGCCAACTAAAATGGATGAAGCGCAACTTAGAGATGAGGGCTACTACGCACTTTTTGGAGCAGCAGGAGCTAGAACGGAAGTTCCAGGATGCTCACTTTGTATGGGAAATCAAGCAAGAGTAGCTGATAATGCGGTTGTGTTTTCAACCTCAACTAGAAACTTTGATAACCGCATGGGAATGGGTGCAAAAGTCTATCTAGGAAGTGCAGAATTAGCTGCGGTTTGTGCTATGCTAGGGCGTTTGCCAAGCGTTGAGGAATACTTACAAATCGTTCCTAAAAAACTAGCCGGTAAAGAAGAAGCAGTTTATAAATACCTAAATTTTGATAAAATTAAAGGGTATAAACTAGGCTCTGGCTTAGTTTAACAGACAAAATATAAAAAATAATTTACCTAAATTTGCCTTTTTGGTTAAAATTTAGGTAAAATTCCAATCTAAATAAATTTTTTTGGAGTTACTATGAGGTTTATCGTTGCGATTTTATCTTTGTCTATCTTCTTGATGGCTGATATTTGTAGCGATATCAAAGCCAACCCAAATGCGTTTTTTTCAAATCCACTAAATTTAGCTTCCATAGATAAAAATTTCAAATGCGGATATATGTTTGAAAATTTACAAAATTTAGAAAACACAACTATGCAAATTCGTGGCGTTAGTATTGATTGTGATGGAAATAGCGCTATAGAGTATCAAAACAGCTTCAAGCAACTTATCGCAAAAGCACTTCTTGCTCCTGAAATTTACAAACGCGGACTAAATGATGCTAAAACTAGTGATGAGATTGTAAATAAAAACCGAGATTATTTCCAAATTTGGGCTAGTGAGAGCTTATATAACTTCTTAAAACAAGGTGAGTTTAACTCATACTATCAAGTTGGTGTTCCTATGCTGGTTGATTACTATAAAGATGAGTTTGGTTATGACGAAGCAAGTGCTATTTTTTACGCAAACCGCGTTGCAAACGAGTATTTAGGTGCAGCAGTTGGAAGTAGAAAAGATAAATTTAGCTTTAGCGAGCTTGATAAAATCATGCTTAACAAAAACTCAGATGATAATATGCTAATCGAGTATCTTTTTGTTAAAAAACCAGACC